>JACMRD010000026.1 GCA_014376645.1 Herminiimonas sp.
TCGCGCACCACGATGTTGGCTTCCTGGTTGACGAAGAGACTCAGGCCGTCGTAGTTGCTGGAGCCGACCGTGGCCCAGCCGTCGTCGACCACCGCGACCTTGGCGTGCAGCTGGGTCTTACGGTATTCGACCACCTTGACGCCGGCCTTCATGAGTTTCGGATAGAACGAATGGGCCACCGCATCCTGGATGCGGAACTGGCCGACGCCGATCAGCAGCGTGACATCGACACCGCGCTGGGCGGCGCGGGCCAGCGCATTGCGGAGCTTTCGTCCAGGGGCGAAATACGGATTGGCCAGCAGCGCACTGGTGCGGGCACCGGCCAGCGCCAGCAGATACGCGCGCTGGATCGTGCGGCGATTGCGCAGGTTGTCGCGCACCACCAGGCCGGCCACCACCGGCGCCTCGCTGTGCGGCGCCAGCTGGGTGCGGGCACTCTTGAATCGCTGCCAGCGTGCGCGCAGTTCGATGTTGCCGACCCGCTCCCATTGCAACTCGACTTCCCGCTGCATGACCGCCACCAGCGGACCTTCCACCAGAACCGCGAAATCCCAGCGCGGCGCCGGCAACGGCAGGCGTGCGTAATCGTCGGAAAACAGGTCGTCGTTAATGTTGATGCCGCCGATGAAGGCGATCTCGCGGTCAACCACGCAGATCTTTCGGTGGGTGCGCGCCACGCCGCGCCTGAACCAGGGATTGAAGGCGCGGAAGGCGACGCCGCCGGCGGTGAGTTCGCGCCTGAGCTGCTTCGATACCTGGATCCCGCTGCCGAGCCAGTCGGCCACGACCTGCACCGTCACGCCGCGCGCAGCAGCCCGCAGTAGCGCATCGCGCACGGCGATGCCGGTCTCGTCGAGGGCAAAAATATAGGTTTCGAGATGGACTTCACGCTGCGCGCCATCGACGGCGGCGATCAGCGCCGTAAAGAATGCGTCGCCACATTCGAGCAGGACGAGCTTGTTATGAGAGACGAACTTTACCTTGTGCATTGCAAGCGCCGGGCCTGTCGTTTCACCTGCGGGGCTTGAGCTGCAGGGTCGCCACGATCGGCGCATGGTCGGACAATTTTGCCCACAGCGCGCCGTGCAGCACCTGCGCCGATTCAACCGTGAAACCGCGCACGTAGATGCGGTCCAGGCGCAGCATCGGCAGCGCCGCCGGAAACGTGCGGGCCGGCTGGATCACGCTGCCTCGCCCACTCAGCTTGCGCAGCATCGCACTGACCGACAGGCGTTGCGCACGCTCGTCAAACACTTCACACACATCGAGCGCGCTGCGCAGTATGGGGCTGAGGCGATTGCCCCAGTCGTTGAAATCGCCGGCGATGATCACCGGTGCGTCCGGCGGCGCGGTCCGGCTGACCGCCTCGACCAAGGCATCGGTCTGCCGCCGCCGGCCGCTGGCGAACAGGCCCAGATGCACCACGTAGCAATGAACATCGATATCGAAAACGTTGAGGACGCAATGCAGGATGCCGCGCTTTTCGTAAGCATGATCCGAAATGTCCTGGTTGCGGGTGGCGCCGATGGGAAACGCGCTCAGCAGCGCATTGCCATGATGGCCATGGTCGTAGACCGCATTCATGCCATAGACCGCCGTGTGCGAATCGCCGGCCAGGAAATCATGCTGCGGCTGTTCCGGCCAGTTGGTGGCGTGCCGGGTGGCGAGCATGTCGTGGCGCCCCTGTACCTCCTGCAGGAACAGGACATCCGCCTCCATCGCCGTCAGCGCCTGCTTGAGCGCGTGGACACGCGGTCGGCTACCGATCGACGACACGCCCTTGTGGATGTTGTAGGTGGCGATGCGCAGTTTCATTTATGTCCAGTCGAAGGAGTGTTCGGTGCGGGCAACTGCGGTGGACTCAGGCCCGCTGCGGCAACTGGAGGATCGCTTCGGCGTTGGAGGGCGAAAAGCAGCGGTCCGCGGCCTGCTGGTACGGCAGCCACGCGAACTGCAGGTGCTCCCGCGGCGCCAGCGTGACGACGATGTCGCGCGGCACGGTCAGGCTGAACACATGCTCGGTGTTGCGGGTGACGCCCGGTGCGTAGCGCGCACGCCAGACCGGGTAGATTTCATAGACGTTCGACATCTGCCAGTCGCGCAGACATCCGGCCGGCACCATGGCGCCCTCAACCGCACCGATCACGATGCCGGTTTCTTCACCGACCTCGCGCATCGCCGTGCTCTGGAGCGACTCGTCGGGCGTGTCCTTCGAGCCAGTGACCGATTGCCAGAATCCGGGCCGGTCGGCGCGCTCCATGAGCAGCACCTGCAGGTCGGCCGTGTGGATCACGACCAGGACCGATTCAGGAATTTTATAGGGCTTGGGTGGCAGCGTTGCCGGCTCGGGAGGCATCATAAGGTTGCGTCATTACGTCGTTCAAAAAAAAAGGCGCAGTTGCCTGTGCCTTGGATTATGCCTTGATTCGTGAACCCATCATGCTCGCTTGGCCGCTTACAACGTTTTCTGTCGCAGGCGGCCTCGCAGGGCAGCGGGCCCCGGTCCTCAGCCCTTGATCACCGGCTCGACGGCACGCAGCCGGATGTGCAGCTCCTTCAACTGCTTTTCATCGACCACCGATGGCGCCTGGGTCAGCAGGCATTGGGCGCGCTGGGTTTTTGGAAAGGCGATGACGTCGCGGATCGACTCGGCGCCGGTCATCATGGTGACGATCCGGTCCAGGCCAAACGCCAGGCCGCCGTGCGGCGGCGCGCCGTACTGCAGGGCGTCGAGCAGGAAGCCGAATTTCAATTGCGCTTCCTCGGCGCCGATCTTCAGGGCGCGGAACACCTTGCTCTGCACTTCCGCGCGATGGATCCGCACCGAACCGCCGCCGAGTTCCCAGCCATTCAACACCATGTCGTAGGCCTTGGAAATCGCCCGACCAGGATCGGTTTCCATGAGGTCTTCATGGCCGTCCTTGGGTGCGGTGAACGGATGGTGCGTTGCCGACCAGCGGGCATTTTCCTCGTCGTATTCGAACATCGGGAAGTCGATCACCCACAGCGGCTTCCAGGCATCGACGAACAGGTCGTTTTTCTTGCCGAAATCACTGTGCCCGATCTTCACGCGCAGCGCGCCGATGGCGTCGTTGACGACCTTGGCCTTGTCGGCGCCGAAGAAGATCAGATCGCCGTTCTCGGCGCCGGTCTGGGCGATGATCTGCGCCAGCGCCGCATCGTGCAGGTTCTTGACGATCGGCGACTGCAAGCCGTCGCGGCCCTTTGCCTTGTCGTTGACCTTGATGTAAGCCAGGCCCTTGGCTCCGTAGATCGCCACGAACTGGGTGTAGGCATCGATCTCGGACCGCGGCATACCGCTGCCGTCCTTCGCGCCGCCTGGTACCCGCAGGCCGACCACGCGACCGCCGTCCATGTTGGCCGCGCCGGCGAATACCTTGAAATCGACGTCCTTCATTACGGCGGTCAGGTCGGTGAATGCGAGTTGCACGCGCATGTCCGGCTTGTCGGAGCCGTACAGCGCCATTGCGGTGGCGTAATCCATCACCGGGAACGGGTTCGGCAGATCGATGTCCAGCGTCTTCTTGAAGACCAGGCGGATCATGTTCTCGAACAGGTCGCGGATTTCCTGCTCGGACATGAACGA
>JACMRD010000027.1 GCA_014376645.1 Herminiimonas sp.
AGCGGCACGGCATGCGCCAGGTCGTCGATGGCGATGACCGGAATGACGTTCGAGGCATGCATGATGTCGAGCAGCGAGCCGGCCGCGCCGATGGGCGGAATCGATTGGATCATGTCGTTGCCCTCAAGGTTGAGTGTGTGCTCAAACTGTCCGCGAAGACCGGTGGCAGCCCGAAGGTGGCGGCGCCCTCCTCGGCCGTGCTGACCGCATGGCGGAACAGGGCGAACAGTTCGCGCCCCATGCCGACTTCGTTGCCGGACAGGTCGGCCGGTTCGATGCCGCGCGCCTCCCATTCGATCGGATCGACCAGCGCCTGCAATACGCCGGTGTCGCCGTCGACCCGGATCAGGTCGCCGTTGCGCACCTTGCCCAGCGGACCACCGGCCAGGATTTCCGGCGAGACGTGAATCGCCGAGGGCACCTTGCCGGAGGCGCCCGACATGCGGCCGTCGGTCACCAGCGCCACGCGCCGCCCGGCATCCTGCAGGCTGCCCAGCGCCGGCGTGAGTGCATGCAGCTCCGGCATGCCGTTGGCGCGCGGCCCCTGGAAGCGCAACACGACCACGAAGTCGCGATCGAGCTCACCCGCCTTGTAGGCGTGGTTGAAGGCTTGCTGGGAATCGAACACCACGGCCGGTGCTTCCACCACCCGATGCTCGGGCCGCACGGCGGAAATCTTCATGATGGCGCGCCCGAGGTTGCCCGTCATCAGGCGCAGTCCGCCATCGGTCGAGAACGGCGCCGCCGCGCCGCGCAGGACGCTCTCGTCGCCAGAGAGCGTTGGTGAAGCCCGCCACACCACGGCCTCGCCTTCCTGCATCGGTTCGCTGGCATGCGCGCGCAGGCCGTTGCCCATGATGGTACGCACGTCCTCGTGCAGGAGTCCGGCGTCGAGCAGCTCCCGGATCACGAAACCGGTACCACCGGCGGCATGAAAGTGATTCACGTCGGCGTCGCCGTTCGGATAGATGCGCGCGAGCAGCGGAATGATCCCCGACAGGGCGCTGAAGTCATTCCAGTCGATGACGATGCCGGCCGCCTTGGCAATGGCCACCAGGTGCAGGGTGTGATTGGTCGAGCCGCCCGTGGCAAGCAGGGCGACGATGGCATTGACGATGGCCCGTTCGTCGACCAGCACGCCGACCGGCGCGTAGTCCGGGCTCTGGGCCGAGATCGCCACCGCGCGCCGGGCGGCAGCGACCGTCAGCGCATCGCGCAGCGGCGTGTTGGGAGTGATGAAAGCGGTACCCGGCAGGTGCAGTCCCATGACTTCCATCAGCATCTGGTTACTGTTGGCGGTGCCGTAGAAGGTGCAGGTGCCGGCGTCGTGATACGACTGCGATTCGGCTTCAAGCAACTCTTCGCGGCTGGCCTTGCCCTGGGTGTAGAGCTGGCGGATCTTGGCTTTCTGCGGGTTCGACATGCCCGAGGTCATTGGCCCGGCCGGAATGAAGACCGCCGGCAGGTGGCCGAAATGCAGCGCACCGATCAGCAGGCCCGGCACGATCTTGTCGCACACGCCCAGATACACGGCGGCGTCGAACATGTTGTGCGAGAGGGCTACGGCGGTGGCCATGGCGATGGTGTCGCGCGAGAACAGCGACAGTTCCATCCCCGGCTGGCCTTGCGTCACGCCGTCGCACATGGCGGGCGTACCGCCGGCGAACTGGGCGACGCCGCCGGCATCGCGCACGGCATCCTTGATGATTTCCGGAAAGCGGAAGAACGGCTGATGCGCCGACAGCATGTCGTTGTAGGCCGAGACGATCGCCACCGACGGCTTTTTTTGCTGGCGCAGCGACAGCTTGTCGTTGGCCGGGAACGCCGCAAACCCGTGCGCCAGGTTGGTACAGGAAAGTGCGGCGCGGTGCACGCCGCCACGCCGCGCCTCCTCCAGACGGCCCAGGTACGCCTGGCGGTAGGGCAGACTGCGCGCGGTGATGCGCGCGGTGACGGCGTCGAGTACAGGATGGAGCGCCATGGATACGTCCTTCACGAAAAGGGAACTGCGGAGCAACGGCTGCAGAGTGCATGGCGGTCGGCACAGGACTGAAGCGATTCGCTGCCTTTTATGAAATTTTACTACAAAATTGTTTAACACCCTCTTTAGCGAGTCCCACCGGCCAGTCCGAGGCAGACAGGAGCGCCGGAAAAGAAAATGATGAATACGAAAAAAGAACTGATCGTCATGAGGCAAAACAATAGAAGCTTTTTTGCAATGGAACCTAATCATTCAGTAGTGAAATTACCGGATTTTCAGGTATAGTTCAACGAGTCCTTCACCGCGCCTGTCGCCACTTCGAGCCATGTCCTTGCCCGCCTCGCCGCCGCACCCTGCCTGCACTGTCCAGTCGGCCGCCTGCGCTCTTTCTGCCAGTCCCGCGTTTGCCGCGCTGCAGTCGCATCATGCCACGGCGGCCGACTGGTCGATGTGCGCGCTGTTCGACCAAGACCCGACGCGCTTCGAGCACTGCTCGCTGGAGGCTGCCGGCCTGTTCCTGGACTACTCCAAGAATCGCATCATGGACGAGACCGTCGCCTTGCTCTGTGCGCTGGCACGCGAACGCGGTGTGGAAGAGCGGCGCACCCGCATGTTCGCCGGCGACAAGATCAACACCACCGAGCAGCGGGCCGTACTGCACACCGCCCTGCGCGCGCCCGGCACGCCGCCGATCATGGTCGACGGACAGGACGTGACGGTCGACGTACATGCGGTGCTGGCGCGTATTAGAGCCTTCAGCGACCGGGTTCGTTCCGGGCAGTGGACCGGCACCCGTGGCAAAGCGCTGACGACGGTCGTCAATATCGGTATCGGCGGCTCGTTCCTGGGGCCAAAGATGGTCTGCCAGGCGTTGCGCGCCAACTGCCACCCGTCGCTCACCTTCCATTTCGTCTCCAACATCGACAGCAACGAACTCGACGCGCTGCTGCCACGAATCGATCCTGATACCACTTTGTTCATCGTCGCCTCCAAGACCTTCGGCACCGCCGAGACGATCATGAATGCACATGCCGCCCGCGCCTGGCTGGTCGAGCACTGCGGCGCCGATGCGCCGGCGCGGCATTTCGTGGCGGTGTCCACCAATCGCGCCGCGGTCACCGCTTTCGGTATCGATGCCGACAACATGTTTCCGTTCTGGGATTGGGTCGGCGGACGCTACTCGGTCTGGTCGGCGGTCGGCCTGCCGCTGGCGCTGGCCATCGGCGCCGACGGCTTCGCCGAATTCCTGGCCGGCGCGCATGCGATGGACGCGCATTTCCGCAGCGCGCCGCTGGCACAGAACATGCCGGTGATACTGGCGCTGCTGGGCGTGTGGTACCGTAATTTCTTCGATTGCCGGACGCTCTCGATCGCACCGTACTGGCAGGATCTGCAATACCTGCCGGCCTATCTGCAGCAGCTCGACATGGAGAGCAACGGCAAGCAGGTCGACCTCGGCGGCCGGCCCGTGAAAGTCGCGACCGCGCCGGTCCTGTGGGGCGATGTCGGTACCAACGGCCAGCATGCGTACTTCCAGTTGCTGCACCAGGGCTGCGAGGTGGTGCCGGTCGACTTCATCACTGTCCTGCACGCGGACACGACGCGACCGGCCCACCACACCGCGCTGCTGGCGAACTGCTTTGCGCAATCGGCTGCCCTCATGCGCGGCAAGACCGAAGCAGAAGCACGCACCGAACTCGCAGCGCAAGGTCTCGACGCAGGCGCGATCGATGCACTGGCGCCGCACCGCAGCTTTCCGGGCAACCGTCCGAGCAACACGATCCTGCTGCCCGCAATGACGCCGCATGCCCTTGGCGCACTGATCGCGCTGTACGAACATAAAGTCTTCGTGCAAGGTGTCATCTGGGGTATCAACAGTTTCGATCAATGGGGTGTCGAACTCGGCAAGGCGCTGGCGAAGGGGGTCGAATCCGCTTTGCAGGGCAACGTCGAAGCGACCGATGCCACCGGCGATGCATCGACACGTGGCCTGATCGCCCGTGCACGTTCGGCACGTTAGTATTTTCAAGGAAAATCTCATGGCTCTAGCCGATTTCGATCTCGTCCTCTTTGGCGGCGGCGGCGACCTGGCAATGCGCAAGCTGTTGCCGGCACTGTATGCACGCGACCGTGCCAAGGATCTGCCGCCCGGCGCCCGCGTGATCTGCGTCGGCCGCCATGAATGGAGCCAGCAGCAATTCCTCGATGCGATGGAAGAAAACGCCAGGCCGCATATTTCGGCGGCCACTTTCGACGCAACGCTCTGGACCGCCTTCCGGAGCCGGATCACCTATGTCGCGCTGGATGCCGACGACCTGGCGACCTATCCCAAACTCTCGGCCACGATGCGCAAGGATGCCGGCCTGACGCGGGTCTTCTATCTGGCAACGCCGCCCGGCCTGTTCGCCCGCATCTGCCACAACCTGGCGGCGGCCGGCCTGGCCACCGATACCTCACGCGTGGTGCTGGAAAAACCGCTCGGCCGCGACCTCGCCAGCGCCAAGCAAATCAATGCCGAAGTCGGCGAAGTGTTTGCCGAATCGCAGATCTTCCGCATCGATCACTACCTCGGCAAGGAGGGCGTGCAGAACCTGCTGGCGCTCCGGTTCGGCAACATCCTGTTCGAGCCGCTGTGGCGTCGCGAATGGATCTCCGACGTGCAGATCACCATCGCCGAAGAGATCGGCGTCGGCAACCGCATGGGCTACTACGAACATTCCGGCGCCCTGCGCGACATGCTGCAGAACCACCTGCTGCAATTGTTGTGCATCGTCGCCATGGAACCGCCCCTGTCGGTCACGCCGGATGCAGTGCGCGATGAAAAACTCAAGGTCCTGCGCTCGCTCAAGCGCTTCACGCCGAGCTCGCTGGCGCAGAACGTCATCCGCGGCCAGTACCGCGCCGGCCACGTCGGCGGCGTCCAGGTGCCGGGCTACCGCAAGGAGCCCGATGCCAATCCGGCCTCGCGCACCGAGACCTTCGTGGCCGTGCGCGCCGAGATCGATACCTGGCGCTGGGCGGGCGTCCCATTCTATCTGCGCACCGGCAAGCGCATGGCCGATCAGTTGGCCGAGATCGTGGTACGTTTCAAGCCGATTCCACATTCGATCTTTGCCCAGCCGACCGGCAGCTTCCAGCCGAACTGCCTGGTGATCCGCTTGCAGCCCGACGAAGGCCTGCACCTGAACCTGATGGCCAAGACGCCGGGCGACGGCATGCGCCTCAAGCCCGTTGAGCTGGAACTCGATTTCATGGAAACCTTCAAGACGCCACGCATGGATGCCTACGAACGTCTGCTGCTCGACGTGCTGCGCAACCAGCTCACGCTCTTCATGCGCAGCGACGAACTGGAAGCGGCCTGGGAATGGGTCGAGCCGATCCTCGACTTCTGGGAACATGAAGACAATGAACCGATTCCCTATACCTCGGGCAGCTGGGGACCGGCCGCGGCCAGCGCGTTGATCGGACGGGACGGCCTGCAATGGCGCGAGGAAGCGCTGCCGGAAGTCTGACCCGGCACGCACTCGTCACCACGGCCCATCACACTCCTTCTCGCACCTCCGCGCCCCGCCCTCCTCCATGCTGCTCGATTCGATCCGCACCCAGCTCGACACGCTCTCCAAGTCCGAGCGCAAGGTAGCACAAGCGGTGCTGCGCAATCCGCAACAGGCGATCGCCGAGAACATCACCGCCCTGGCGCAGCACGCCCAGGTCTCGGAACCGACCGTGGTGCGGTTCTGCCGCGCCATCGGCTATCACGGCTGGCGTGAATTCAAGATGAAACTGGCGCAGGGACTGGCGCTGGCGCTGGACGACGCCGCCGCTGCCGCTGCGCCGGAACAGGATGACCTGGCAGCCGACCTGATCAACAAGATCTGCGGCCGCTCCATCAACATCCTGCTCGACCTGCGCAACAACCTGCAAGCGCCCGCGATCCAGCGGGCACTGACGTTGCTGGCGGCGGCACGCAAGATCGAGTTCTACGGCCAGGGCAGCTCGGGGATCATTGCCGCTGACGCCCAGCACAAGTTCTTCCGCTCCGGCGTACCGACCGTGGCCTACAGCGACCCGCATGTCCACAGCATCGCGGCGGCACTGCTGGGGAAGGGCGACGTGGTGGTGGCGATCTCGCAGCGCGGCAGCAGCGTGGCACTGCTGCGCAGCATACAGCTGGCGCGCCAGGGCGGCGCCGACGTGATCGTACTGGCGCCAAGCGGCACGCCGCTGGCGGCGCTGGCGACGGTCCTGATTGCGGTCGACCTCGGCTTCGACGCCGACCCCTTCACTCCGATCTCGGCGCGCCTGGCGCACCTGGTGATCATCGACATCCTGGCCGTCGGCCTGGCATTGAAACTGGGACCGGCCCTGCGCGAGAAAATGCGGGATGCGCAGCAGGCGCTGCAGAAAATCAACATGCAGTTCGATTCATTCCTGCGCCAGCCACCGAAAACTTGAAAAACCCTGTCCACTTGAATGGAACACCAGATGAATCAACTCGAACAACTCAAGCAATTCACCACCGTCGTTGCCGATACCGGCGACTTCCAGGCCATGCGTACCTATTCACCACAGGATGCGACCACCAATCCCTCGCTGATCCTGAAAGCCGTGCAAAAGAAGGAGTACCGTCCGCTGTTGGAAAAAGCCGCGCACGACCATGCCCATCGCGGCACCGCCGAGGTAGTCGATCGGCTGCTGGTGGCTTTCGGCATCGAGATCCTGAAACTGGTACCGGGGCGCGTCTCGACCGAAACCGATGCCCGCCTCTCCTTCGATACCGCCGGCACGATCGCCAAGGGCCGCGCCCTGATTGCCCTGTACGAGGCTGGAGGCATTGCGCGCGAACGCATCCTCATCAAGATCGCTTCCACATGGGAAGGCATCCGCGCCGCCGAGGTACTGCAGCGCGAAGACATCCGCTGCAACATGACGCTGCTGTTTTCCTTGCCGCAGGCGGTGGCCTGTGCCGACGCCGGTGCCCAGCTGATTTCGCCCTTCGTCGGTCGCATCTACGACTGGTACAAGAAATCGACCGGCCTCGACTACGCCGGCGCGGACGATCCCGGCGTGCAGTCGGTCCACCGGATCTACGACTACTACCGCAAGTTCGGTCACGCTACCGAGGTCATGGGCGCGAGCTTTCGCAATACATCGCAGATCGTAGAACTGGCCGGATGTGATTTGCTGACGATCAGCCCGGAATTACTGGCCAAGCTGACCACGTCCGAGGCGCCCTTGACGCGCAAGCTCAGTGCCGATACGGCGCAGGCGGCGCCGCTGGAAAAGATCACGCTGGATGAAAAGGGATTCCGCTTCATGCTGAACAGCGACGCGATGGCCACCGAAAAACTGGCCGAAGGGATTCGCCTTTTTTGCGCCGATTCGATCAAGCTCGATGGCATGATCGCGGCAATCGGCTGAGCACCCATTGCGGTAAGCCGGCGCCGAGGGGCGCCGGCAGCGACTACATCTTCTCAGTCTCGCCGCTCTTGGGCTGCCATTTCATGAGGCGCCTTTCCAGCCAGCCGACGGCGGTATCGAGCACCAGAGCGAACGCCGTCAACACCAGGATGCCGGCAAACACCGTGTTGATGTCGAAGGTGCCCTCAGCCTGGAGGATCAGATAACCGACACCGCGCGCCGAGCCCAGGTACTCGCCGACGATGGCGCCGACGAAGGCCAGGCCGACCGAAGTGTGCAGGCTGGAGAACACCCACGAAGTCGCCGACGGCAGATAGACGTTGCGCAACAGTTGACGGCTGTTTGCGCCCAGCATGCGCACGTTTGCCAGCACGACCGGACTGACTTCCTTGACGCCCTGATAGACGTTGAAGAAGACGATGAAGAATACCAGCGTGACTGCCAGCGCCACCTTCGACCAGATGCCGAGACCGAACCACATCGCGAAGATCGGCGCCAGGATCACGCGCGGCATCGAGTTGGCGGCCTTGATGTACGGATCGAGAATGGCCGAAGCCAGCGGCGACAGAGCCAGCCACAGGCCGACGCCCAGGCCCATGCCGGTACCGATGACGAAGGCCAGCATGGTCTCGGTCAATGTCACCAGCAGATGCGAATAGATCTCCGCCGGAAAATTCAGCGTGAAGAACGTGGTGTCGCCGATGCCCACTTCGAGGCTGCCGCTGCCCACTGTGAACCATTGCCAGACCCGCACCAGGACCTTGATCGGTTCACCGAAGAAGAATGCCAGCTGCGGGTCGCGCGAAATCAGATGCCAGGCGCTGAACAGCACCACCAGCACCATCAGTTGCCAGATGCGCAGGTTATGCGGATTGGGACGGATGAGTTGCCACATCAGCTCACCGCCCGCTTCTGCTGTTGATAACCTTTCAGGACCTCATCGCGCAGCACCGACCAGATCTGTGCGTGCAGTTCCACGAAGCGCGGCTCGCCGCGGATCTCAGCGACGTCGCGCGGGCGCGGCAGATCGATGATGAATTCGCCGATCGGATGCGTCGCCGGTCCGGCCGACAATACAACCACCCGATCGGACATGGCGATTGCTTCGTCGAGGTCGTGGGTAATGAAGAGCACGGCTTTTTTCCGGGCGCTCCAGAGGGCCAGCACTTCATTTTCCATCAGTTGCCGGGTCTGGATATCGAGCGCCGAAAACGGCTCGTCCATCAGGATGATGTCGGGGTCCAGGATCAGGACCTGCGCGAGGGCCACGCGCTTGCGCATCCCGCCCGACAGCTCGTGCGGATACCGTTCGCCGAAGCCTTGCAGGCCGACGCGCGCCAGCCAGGCTTCGCCCTCTTCACGCGCCTGGGCGTCGGACATGCCGCGAAACTGCAGGCCGGCGATGACGTTGTCGAGCGCGCTGCGCCACGGCATCAGGGCTTCGGCCTGGAACATGTAGCCGGCACGGCGGTTGAGGTCGGTCAGGGGCTGACCGAACACCCGTACCGTGCCCGAGGATGGCTGCAGCAGGCCAGCGGCGATATTGAGCAGGGTCGATTTGCCGCAACCGGTGGGGCCAACCACCGAGACAAATTCGCCGGGTGCGATGTGCAGCGTGGTATCGGCCACCGCCGTGTAGCGACTGCCGCCACGTCTGCGGGCGCCGTCGCGCGAGACGAACGTGCAGGTAACGTCATCGAAGGACAGTGCAGCGTTGCGCGCGTCGACCGGGGTGGCGCAATTCGACATGTCGACCATTACTTGTATTTTGCGTTGGCTTTTTTCACCAGGTCGTTGGTGAAGGTTTTCGACAGATCGATGGTCTTGGTCGCCAGCTCGGGCTCGAAGGCCTGCAGCGCCTTCAGGGCAGTCTGCGGACCGTTGTCGGGGAATGTGCCATCGGGCGACATGGCTTCGCGCACCTTCATGAATGCCTCGATGTAGAGCGCACGATCACCCAGCAGGAAATTCTCGGGAACCACCTTGATGATGTCCGACGGTCCCGCTTTCTGCAGCCACTTCAAGGAACGCACCATCGCGTTGGCCAGCGCTTGCGAGGTGTTCGGATATTTTTTCAGGAAGGCTTCCGACGTATAGAGCGACGCAGCCGGCATCGGACCGCCGAACAGCGCGGTCGTGTCCTTCAGCGTGCGGGTATCGGCGATGACGCGGATCTCTTTTTTTTGCTCGAGCATGGTGTTGACCGGATCGAGATTCGACATCGCATCAATCTGGCCCGAGCGCAGCGCCGACAGCGCACCGGCGGCCGTACCGACGCCGATGAACGAAACATCAGAGGGCTTCAGGCCGCCCTTGGCCAGCACGAAATTGGCGACCATGTTGGTGGACGATCCAGGCGCAGTCACGCCGATCTTCTTGCCCTTCAGGTCGGCGATCGACTTGTAGTTCGGCAGGGTCTTGTTGGACACGCCGAAGACGATTTGCGGCGCCCGTCCTTGCAGCACGAAAGCCGTGATGACCTGGCCCTTGGACTGCATGTTGATGGTGTGTTCGTAGGCGCCCGAGACCACGTCGGCACTGCCGCCGACGAGTGCCTGCAGGGCCTTGGCGCCGCCGGCGAAATCGCTGATCTCGACCTGCAGGCCCTCATCCTTGAAGTAGCCGAGCTGCTCGGCGATCGTCAGCGGCAGGTAGTACAGCAGGTTCTTGCCGCCAACGGCGATGGCGACCTTGGGTTTTTCCAGGGTCTGCGCGAACAGTTTGCCGTTGAAAGTGAAGTAGCCGAGCAAGAACAGCCCGAGCGCCAGCGCAAACTGTTTCCAGTTGAATTTCATTGTCTGTCTCCGTCTCGTTTTACACGATGTTCATGGGGTTGCCAGCGCGTCGGGCGCTACTCGACAGACGCGTCAGAGCACGCCGTCCTGGTGCAGCCTGGCAATTTCCTGCTTATCATACCCGAGCCCTGCCAGCACTTCGCCATTGTGCTCGCCCAGGGTCGGACCGAGCCAGCGGGTCTCGCCGGGCGTCTCCGACAGTTTCGGCGTGATGGCCGGCAGCTTGATCGGCGTGCCGTCGGCAAAATGGTGTTGCTCGAACATGCCGCGTGCGAGGAAATGCGGGTCCGTCATCATGTCGCGCACTGAATAGATCTTGCCGACCGGGACATCGGCGGCCCGCAGCACGGCCAGTGCGCTGCTGATGGTCTGCGTCGCGCACCAGGCCGAAATCGCGTCGTCGATCTCGACCGTGCGCGGTACCCGGCCATCGTTGCGGGCCAGTTCCGGGTCGTCTGCCAGGTCGATGCGCTCGATGGCGCGCATCAGGCGCTTGAAGATGGCATCACCGTTGCCGGCAATGACGATATTTTCGCCGTCGCCGGTGGTGTAGGTGTTCGATGGCACGATGCCGGGCAAGGCGCCACCGGTACGTTCCCGCACCACGCCGGCCTGGTCGAATTCCGGCACCAGCGATTCCATCAGGTTAAATACCGACTCGTAGAGCGCGACATCGACCATCTGCCCCTGACCGGCGACACACGCGTCGCCCTGCTTGCCGTTCCAGCGTCCGCCGGTCGCATCGCGATGGCGCAGCGCCATCATGGCGCCGATCACGCCGTGCAGCGCCGCGACCGAGTCGCCAATCGAGATGCCGACGCGCACCGGCGGCCGGTCGGCATGACCGGAGACATAGCGCAGGCCACCCATCGATTCGCCGATCGCACCGAAACCCGGGAGATCCTTCAGCGGACCGGTCTGGCCGTAACCGGACAGGCGCACCATGATCGTGGCGGGGTTGTCGGCTTTCAGCTGGTCGTAGCCGAGCTGCCATTTCTCCAGCACGCCGGGACGGTAGTTCTCGATGATGACATCGGCGTCGAGGGCGAGGCGACGCGCGATCTGCTGCGCCTCTTCGTGCTTCAGGTTGAGGGTGACGCTTTTCTTGTTGCGGGCCTGGACCGACCACCAGAGCGAGGTGCCGTCCTTGAGGATGCGCCACTGACGGATCGGGTCGCCGCCATCGGGTGACTCGATCTTGATGACCTCGGCGCCGAATTCGGCCAGCATGCGGGCGCAGAAAGGGCCCGCAATCAGCGTCCCGAGTTCAAGTACCTTGATGCCGGCCAGCGGCCCTGCGGGTTTGGTCATGTAATGGCGCCTGGATTGTTGATGGATCAGGTGCTGCGACGGTCGAGCATGGCACGAGCGATCGTGCCGGCATCGATGTACTCGAGCTCGCCGCCGACCGGCACGCCGCGTGCCAGGCGGCTGACCTCGAGACCGCGCGCCTTGAGGGTCTCGCTGATGTAGTGCGCCGTGGCTTCACCCTCGTTGGTAAAGTTTGTCGCCAGCACCACTTCCCTGACCTGCCCGTCAGTGGCGCGGGCGATCAGACGATCGAGATGAATGTCCTTCGGCCCGATGCCGTCCAGCGGCGAGAGGCGTCCCATCAGGACAAAATACAGGCCCTTGAAGGTGAGCGTCTGCTCGATCATCAACTGATCGGCCGGCGTCTCGACCACGCACAGCAGCGCACGGTTGCGGTCCGTGTCGAGGCAGGTGTCGCAGACCTCGCTCTCGGTGAAGGTATTGCACATCGCACAGTGGTGGATGCGTTCGACGGCCACGCTCAGCGCTCGCGACAGCAAGGCAGCACCGTCACGGTCGTGCTGCATCAAGTGATAGGCCATGCGTTGCGCGGATTTCGGTCCGACGCCGGGTAATCGCCGCAGGGCTTCGGTCAGCATGTCGAGACTTGAGGCGTATTTCACGGCGCCCCTTCAGCTCAGCCGACCGCTCACGGCGGTCATTTGCACAAGTGATCCGGGCACGCTAGAACGGCATCTTGAAGCCGGCCGGCAGCGGCATGCCGGCGGTGGTACCGGCCATCTTATCCTGGGTCATGACCTCGGCCTTGCGCACCGCATCGTTGAATGCCGCCACCACCAGGTCTTCCAGCATGTCCTTGTCGTCAGCCAGCAGCGAAGGATCGATGATGACGCGCTTGACCACGTTCTTGCAACTCATGGTGACCTTGACCAGGCCGGCGCCGGATTCGCCCTCGACATCGATCAGCGCCAGTTGCTCCTGAACCTTCTTCATGTTGTCCTGCATTGCCTGGGCTTGCTTCATCAAGCCGGCGAGTTGGTTCTTCATCATGATCGGTGCTCCTGTTAATTAAGGGAAATCGGTTTGATCGAACCGGGGACGATGGTCGCGCCGAATTCACGCATGAGCGCCTGCACGAAGGGGTCACCGTGCATGGTCAGTTCGGCCTGACGCTGGCATTCGGCA
Organism: Herminiimonas sp.; assembly: GCA_014376645.1. Classification (GTDB taxonomy): domain Bacteria; phylum Pseudomonadota; class Gammaproteobacteria; order Burkholderiales; family Burkholderiaceae_D; genus JANXSS01. The sequence continues at coordinate 12,655 of JACMRD010000027.1, forward strand.
CGTTCGGCCAGCAGCAGGATATTGGCAGTATGACGCACCGGTCCGAGTTCGGTCTCGATGCGAATGGTCCTGGCGAAGCGCTCCGACAATGCAGCTGCCAGCTTGTCGACACTGCCGGCGGCGCGCAATGTCTCCACGCCAACCAGCAGGTGAAACTGAGCCGTGTCGCCCTGCATCTCACATGTCATCAACTCACTCTGCAATGCGAGCTGTTGCGCCACGCCGCGCAACGGTAATGCGACGGCCAGCGGCGGCCAGTCGCCGTCCCAACCCAATGCCGGCACGGGGACCAGCACTGGGGCCTGTGCCGGCGCGGGCGGCGCAGCAGTGACGGGCGCGAGCGCCATGCCCGAGGCCGGTGTACGCGAGGGAGCGGGCGCCCGCGGCGGCATCGATGTCGGCATCGGTGTCGCCTTTGACATGGGCATCGGCATCGGCATCGAGCGCGCTGGACTCGTCCGCTGCGCTTCATCAATGACGGGCGGCAGCGACGCACTGCTGCCGGCGCTGCTGAATTCTTCATCCCAGGGCGGCGCCGGCGCCAGCTCGATCGGACCGTCGTCGGCCGGCGTCACCGACCGGATCGGCGCAGGCGCTGGTGCAAATACAGATCCAGGTAGCGGAGCTGGCATCGACGCGAACGCCGGCGCGGCACTCGGCCCGAACGCGGACACCGGCGTGGCGGGGGCGACTGGCGGTGCCACTGGCGGTCGCGTTGCCGCGCTGCCGGCAGCGCCTGGCGCCGCCACTTTCATGCCGCTGCGGGCTGCATTCAGCGCAGCACGTGCCGGACTGATCGCACCGGGGGCGCGTGCGGAAGGCGCCGCAGCCGCGGTGATCTCAGTTGGAGGCGGCTTGCTGGGCGCCGGGGCCGGCACGAGGGGATTGTCAAGCGCTGACCTTGTCTGCGTGGCCGTGCGCGCCACCGTTGGGGCTGCCGACTGACCGTTTCCCGAACCACTCGACTGCAGCGAACCGCTACGTGCCGGACCACCGCCATCGGCCGCGCCCATGCCCGGACGAAACGCCAGCATCCGCAACAGGGTCATCGTGAAACCGGCGTAGTCGTCGGGCGCCAGGCCCAGTTCATTGCGGCCGTGGACGGCGATCTGATAGAACAGCTGAATCTCTTCCGCGTCGAAGGCGCCGGCCAGGCGCAGGATGTCGGCGCGCTCCGGCAGGTCGTCGGCAATTGCGGCCGGCACCGTCTGCGCCAGGGCGATCCGGTGCAGCAGCGACCCGATATCCTGCAGCGCGGCGTTGTAGGACAGGCTGCGGCTGGCCATGTCGTCGGCGATGGCGATCAGGGCTGCACCGTCCCGGACTGCCAGCGCGTCGAGCACCTGCACCAGGAACGATTGATCGAGCGCGCCCAGCATGGTCTGCACCGCGTCCAGCGTCACGTTGCCGGCGGCGTAGGCAATCGCCTGGTCGGTCAGCGACAGGGCATCACGCATCGAACCATGCGCGCCGTGCGCCAGCAAGCGCAGGGCCGGCGTCTCGAAGGGAATCGTTTCCTGACCCAGGATATCGGCCAGATGCGCAATGATCTGCGCCGGCGGCATCTGCTTGAGATTGAACTGCAGGCAGCGCGACAGTACCGTCACCGGAATTTTCTGCGGGTCAGTGGTGGCCAGGATGAACTTGACGTGCTCGGGCGGTTCTTCCAGCGTCTTCAGCATGGCATTGAAGGCGTGGTTGGTCAGCATGTGCACTTCGTCGATCATGTAGACCTTGAAGCGGGCGTTGGAGGGTGCATACACCGCCTGCTCCAGCAACTGCGCCATTTCATCGACACCGCGATTCGATGCCGCATCGATCTCGATATAGTCGACGAAGCGCCCGCCGTCGATCGCCACGCATGCTTCACATACGCCGCAGGGGGTACTGGTGACACCACCGTTGCCATCGGCGCCGATGCAGTTGAAGGCCTTGGCCAGAATCCGCGACAGCGTGGTCTTGCCGACGCCACGGGTGCCGGTAAACAAGTACGCATGGTGAAGACGGCCGCTGTCGAGGGCATGCGACAGTGCGCGCACGACATGCTCCTGGCCGACCAGTGTGTCGAAACCTTTGGGACGATATTTTCGGGCCAGAACTTGATAGGACATAGGGGTACCGACGGTGAGGTATGCGATGCATTTTACCTGACGGTTGGCATCCTTTTCAGGACTTTGCCGGGGGGATGACAAGGGGAGCGTAAAACAAGTAAAACAAGAAAAAAAA
>JACMRD010000187.1 GCA_014376645.1 Herminiimonas sp.
CATCGATTGCAGCTCGAGCGTGCTACAGACGCCAGACCGAGCGGTGAGCATACTGTCGGTTTTTGCCGTGCCGCGAGTCGTCGTTCTTGGCGGAGTACTAAGTGATGAGGAGTGGGATGTTCTTATACAGCTTGGTGCTGAAAGGATGAAACCCTCGCTCGTGGTCGCCGACGGTCTCTCGCAGAGAGAACCACATGCTGGTCGCACGAGCAGCGATGCCTTCTTGCAGCGAGGAATGTGTGATGTGGTCGCGCGTGTCGAGGCGCGCCTGGCGGCGCTTGTCAACTGGCCTGTCGAGCGTGGAGAAGGCCTGCAAATTCTGCAATATGATCAAGGAGGTGAGTATAAGCCGCACTTTGACTGGTTCGATCCTGATTCACCCGGCGGACGCCTCCACCTCGCACACGGCGGGCAGCGGGTTGGGACCATCGTCATGTACCTCAATGATGCCGAGAAAGGTGGAAGCACGATTTTTCCAAAACTCGGGTTGCAGGTGATGCCGAAGAAGGGTAACGCTGTTTTTTTCGCCAATACAGGAGAATTCGGGCAACCGGATGAAATGGCACTGCATGGAGGGGAGCCTGTAGTGGCGGGGGTAAAGCACGTTGCGACGAAATGGCTTCGTACGAGAGAATTCGTATAGCGTTGGGATCGGTCCGGGGGATTAACCAGTTCAAGCCCGCGACTTGGTGGCAATCGGATTATGGCCAGCCGTTCAAGCCCAGCTACGCAGCCTCGCCACGCTTCGTTACCGGATCGATCATTCGGCATGTGGCGATCATGTCCGGCGCAATCGTGATTCTGGTCGCATTGCGCGGGAATCTTAGAAAAATCATAAGACTGTTGATTTCCTGCAGAACACTCGTTTGCGTTCCGATCCACCATCCTGTAACACGCTGGCGGCGTGGCACTGCGGAGCATCCACGCTACAGGGCAGGTTGCGCGGAGCTGACCGGGTTTGCCTGCCACGGCGTGACATCGATGACATCCCCGCTAAGGAGTTGCAATGCCCACCTGCCCCAACGAGTACGAAGCCCAAGCCCAAGCCGTTCAGGCTAACGACCACAATACGCCGGTCGAGTTCCCCGCAGTTGACGATTCTGCTGCCGCTGGCGACTGGGCGCTGTTCCGACGCCGCTGCAAATTCATCGAATCCAATTCCTCCCTCGATGCCGGGTATGCACTGGCACTCAAGCAACGCTTCGCGCTTGCCTACCTGGCCAACCGCGCCCAGGTAGCCGGAGGCGTCTATCTGCGCTTGCGACCGTCGGTGTTTTCGCCGGTCTTCATCGAGCAGCTCGCACAGGACAATATGAAAGCGCGGTATGCGCGCTACCCGTGGCTCGAACGCCTGACGCAGTTGCTGCAGCAACTGGATTCGGATCAATACTCGGCCGATGCGCAGCACGCCAGCATGGTCGCCACGCCGCGCCCGCGTCCGGCTCTCAGGGTGGTTCCCTCCGCGCTCGTCTGAGCCGGACATTGCGGGTACCTTGCTCATCGCGGTTCAGGCCGGCGCCATGAACCGTTCATGAAAATCACCGGCAGCTACGTTCGCACCCGGATCTTCTTCCAGCAGAAGCTGCATCAGGTGCACTTCCGAGGTCGGCGCTGTCAGCCGATAGAGACGCTGCGACAGGTCGTATGCGGCGACCCCCGGCCAATCGGACGGAAGCAGCGCTGCGGGCAAGTGCGGGTCATGCAGTTGAATGCGGCGAAAGGCATGGATCAGCAGGCTGCGCATCACGAACGCGACCTGTGGCGCATGGCGTTTCAGTGATTCAGGATCGGCTTCCAGCGCATTGGCCAGCGGCGTGAATGCCACCAGAAAATCCCGATACGCCGCAGCGATCGGCGCGTTGTCCCAATGCAGGTCGGCCAAGTCCCTCAGTGGCTTGCCACCGACGAGACTCGCCTCGTGGGCCAGGCAGACAAACACATTTGTGGTCAATTCCAGCCGAGCCAGCAACTCCGACAAAGCATCCTGGTCGGCAGCGGGGTGGGCATGCAAACCGGTTGCCAGCCCGCGATAACCTTCCCAGAGCAGTTCCTTCTTGAGTGCCGCACGCGCCCCGGCGTCGACCGTTTCGGGTGGCGCCATGACGAGTGTCCATTGCCCATCCCAATCGGTGCGCGCCGGGCGGTAGATCCGGTCGTAGGCGCGCTGGAAGCGGCGTGCGCCGGATGGGGTGAGCGTGTAAAGACTGCGCCGACCATCGCGCTGACCCGAGAGCCAGCCCTCTTCGCCGAGCCGGAACACGCTGGTGCGTACCAGCCGGTCGTTGATGCCGAACGGCGCCATCAGCGCGATCAGACTACCCAGCCAGACCTTGCCGCCATGCGGATTGATGGCGTCCCCGAACAGCGTCACCAGCAGCGATTTCGCCCGCGGCGGATCGCGCGCGAGAGCATCGTTGATCCAGCGGTCGAGGTCGATTGTGGGCACCGTTAAATGATACATAATTTTCTTTACACTCGCAATTTTGTATCATATTATATTTCTCAGACTCCAATGTTCCAACTGCGCTCAGCGCTCACCCAAGGACGCTCTCATGTACGCACAACTGGTCGACACCGGCAGCACCCATCTGCGTTCCCTGGCCGAGCTCTCGCCGCAGGAGCGCGCCTTCCAGGAGCGCATCGACGCCGGCATCAAGATCGAGGCCAAGGACTGGATGCCGGAAGCCTACCGCAAGACCCTGATCCGGCAGATTTCCCAGCATGCGCATTCGGAGATCGTCGGCCAACTGCCCGAAGGGAACTGGGTGACCCGCGCGCCTAGCCTGAAGCGCAAGTCGATCCTGCTGGCCAAGATTCAGGACGAGGCCGGGCATGGTCTCTACCTCTACAGCGCCGCCGAAACCCTGGGCGTGTCGCGTGACCAATTGCTCGATGCGCTGCACTCCGGTAAGGCAAAATATTCCAGCATCTTCAATTACCCGACCCTGAACTGGGCCGACATGGGCGCCATCGGCTGGCTCGTCGACGGCTCCGCGATCATCAACCAGATACCGCTGTGCCGTTGCTCGTACGGTCCGTACGCGCGGGCCATGGTGCGGGTCTGCAAGGAAGAAGCGTTCCATTCGCGCCAGGGCTTCGACATCATGATGTCGCTCTGCAAGGGCACGCCGGAACAGAAGGCGATGGCGCAGGATGCGCTGAACCGCTGGTGGTGGCCGGCGCTGATGATGTTCGGCCCTTCCGATGCGGAATCGGTCAACAGCGTGCAGTCGAGCGCCTGGCGCATCAAGTTGTTTTCCAACGACGAGCTGCGCCAGAGAATGGTCGACCAGACCGTGCCGCAGATCGAATATCTGGGACTGACGGTGCCCGATCCCGACCTGACATTCAATGCCGAGACCGGTCATTACGAATTCGGCGCCATCGACTGGAGTGAATTCCAGCAAGTCTTGAAAGGCAACGGCCCGTGCAACCGCGACCGCCTGCGCACCCGCGTGAAAGCCTATGAAGACGGCGCCTGGTTCCGCGACGCCCTGGTGGCGCATGCCGACAAGGCAGAAGCACGGCAGGCCAGCGCACCGCAGGCCGCCTGACCCAACCGTACGGAGCACTAAATGGAGAACGTCACGGACAACATCAAGAAAGAATGGCCGCTGTGGGAAGTCTTCATCCGCAGCCAGCACGGCCTGGCGCACAAGCACGTGGGCAGCCTGCATGCGCCGGATGCCGCGATGGCCGTCAACAATGCGCGCGACGTGTACACCCGCCGCAACGAAGGCGTGAGCATCTGGGTGGTACAGGCCGCGCACATCGTGGCCAGCAGTCCCGGTGACAAAGAGGCGCTGTTTGAGCCTGCCAGCAGCAAGGCGTACCGCCACCCGACCTTCTTCCCGATGCCGGAAGAAGTCAAGAATCTCTGAGCGCGGCCGGACCAGCCCATGAGTGATCCCATGAACGACGATCTGAAGCAGGCCCTGACCACCTATCTGCTGCGGTTGGGTGACAACGCATTGATCCTGAGTCAGCAACTGTGCAAGCTGTGCGGCAAAGGCCCAGCGCTGGAAGAAGACATGGCGCTGTCGAATGTTGCGCTCGACCTGCTGGGCCAGGCCCGGCTCTGGCTGTCGTATGCCGGCGAGGTCGAGGGCGCCGGTCGCGACGAAGACCAGCTGGCTTTCCTGCGCGATGCGCATGCCTTCCGCAATTGCCTGCTGGTCGAGCAGCCGGACCGCCACTATGGCGAAACCCTGATGCGCCAGTTCCTGTTCGACAGCGCCCATTATTTTCTGCTGCAAGGGCTGACCACATCGAGCGATCCGCGCATCGCCGAGATCGCCGTCAAGTCGGTCAAGGAAGTGACCTATCACGTGCGCCGCAGCGGCGACCTGGTGGTGCGCCTGGGCGACGGCAGTGCTGAAAGCCATCGGCGGATGCAGGTCGCGGCCGACGATTTCTGGATGTTCAGCGGCGAACTGTTCGCCTGCGATGCGGTCGACGATGCCTTGGCCGCCGCCGGCATCGCACCGGCCGTGGCCGATACCCGCGCCACCTGGCTGGCGCATGTCACCGAGATCTTTGGCGAAGCGACCCTGACCATGCCGTCGCCCGACGCCTGGATGCAAAAGGGCGGCAAGCAGGGTCGGCACACCGAGCACTTGGGCTACCTGCTGGCGGAGATGCAGTTCCTGCAGCGTGCCTATCCGGGCGCGAGCTGGTAATG
>JACMRD010000188.1 GCA_014376645.1 Herminiimonas sp.
CCACCGAAGGCGCTGATGTCCTGCGCCCCCTCGGTTGCAAAGGACTCGCAGACAAAGCCCTGTTCCTGGCTGCCGTCTTCCAGCAGCACGGTGCCGATGCCGAGCGGTGCCGGAATGCCGGCCACGAACGAGCCGAAGGCCTGCGCCGGCAGTTCCCAGAGTTCCAGTTCGATCGCCACGCCATCGCGTGCGACCCGCACCATGCCGGGCCGGTGCGGTGGCCCGCCGGGCAACGCGTACAACCGATAGCAATCGGCGCTGCGCACTGAACGCACCAGCCGCGCGCCGCGCTGGGCGAGCTGCCAGTTCAGGGCCAGGCCGCTCAGATGGGCGCCGCACACGGCGACCCGGACTTGGCCAGAATCGAAGCCTTTGGCGGATGGCGCCGTATCGGCGCCGCGATGCGGTGCGTGCATGGTCGCGCCCACCCGGTCGACCGCCCGGGCGTGCAGGCGCGCGGCCAGCGACAGCAACGGCAGGTCCTGGCCGGCACGCGCGACCAGCGTCACCCCCCAAGGCAATCCAGCCAGTGCCCCGCCCAGAAAACCGGTCGGCACAGCGACTGCCGCCAGGTCGAGCAAATTGACGTGGTTGGTGTAGTGGCCAAGGTTGGAATTGAGTCGGACCGGATCGGCCTGGACCGCCTCGATCGTGTAATGGGTGCTCGCCGTCGGCGTGACCATGCAGTCGATCGACTCCCACACCGGGCGGGTCTGGCGCTGCAGTTCCTTCAATCGGTACAGTGCGGCAAAGGTATCGGCGGCCGAGATCTGTCCGCCTTTTTCCGTGATGGCGCGCGTGACCGGATGCAGGGATTCCGGCTGGGTCTCGATGAAGCTGCGGATGGCCTGGTAGCGTTCGGCGATCCAGGGGCCGTCGTAGAGCAGCGTGGCGACCGCCCGAAACGGCGTGAAGTCGATTTCAACCGGGGTGCCGCCGAGTGCGACCAGGTGCGCCACGGCCTGCGCAAATTGCGCCGGTCCGTCCTTGTTGTCATGGAATTCAAGGTCGGCTGCGCGCGGCACGCCGAACCGGAATGCACGACCGGCGCCGAAGTCGAATCCGTGCGGCGGCGGGGTACGGGAATACGCATCGGCAGGATCTTCTCCCTGCGCCACGCTCAGCACGGCGGCAGCGTCTGCAGCGCTCAGCGCAAAGATCGAGACTACGTCGAGCGTGCGGCAGGCAGGCACCACGCCGGTCGTGGGAATCCGGCCGCAGCTTGGTTTGAGGCCCACCAGATTGTTGAGCATGGCCGGTACCCGACCCGACCCGGCGGTATCGGTGCCCAGTGAAAAACTCGCCAGCCCGAGCGCCACCGCCACCGCCGAGCCCGCCGACGAACCGCCCGAGACATAGTCCGGATCAAAGCTGTTGCGGCAGGCGCCGTAGGGCGAACGCACGCCCACCAGCCCGGTGGCGAACTGATCGAGATTGGTTTTGCCGACCGGGATCGCACCGGCGTCGATGAGTCGCTGCACGGCGGTTGCGCTCACCTGCGGCAGGTAGGCGTAATCCGGGCAGGCCGCTGTCGTGGGCAGACCGGCCAGATCGATGTTGTCCTTGATGGCGAAGGGAATGCCGTACAGGGGCAAGCTTGCCGGGTCCTTGTTCGCGAGGCCTTCCGCATAGGAACGCATCTGCGCCAGCGTCAGGCGCTGGATCCAGATATGGCGGTCCACCAAGTCATCCTCGGCAGCCATCTGCCGGTCCAGCGATTCCACCAACTGCAGGGGTGTGAGGCTGCCGTCGCGATAACGCGCGCGCAGTGACGGTATGGACAGATCAGGCCGGGCCGGTGTGGTCATGATGATGGGGTTCCCTGCATGAGGATCAGCGATTGTCCTGCGATGACGCTCTGGCCTTCGGCACACAGCAGTTGCTCGATGCGGCCGTCGCAGTGGGCATGCACGTTGATTTCCATTTTCATGGTCTCCATGACGAGTAATGTCTGCCCCGCCTTGACGTTGTCGCCGACCGCGACCCGGATCGACCAGACGGCGCCGGCGACCTGGGAGGCGATGACTTCACCATCGAAGGCATCGGCGGCGGCTTCGCTGGCGGCGGTGTCACCACCGGCGCCATCATCCGGCGCCTCCGACAGACCGGCGGCCTTCCAGCGATCGCGTTCGGCTTCGAACGCGGCCTGTTGCCGGTTTTTGAAATCCTTGATCGAGGCGTCGTTCTCCTCCAGGAAGCGGCGATAGTCCGATAGCCGGAAGACGCCTTCGTCGATGCGCAGCTGTACCCGCCCTGCAATGAAATCGTTGCGGTACGCCAGCAGTGCGTCGGCTTCCATCGGATAGAAACGGATCTGGTCGAAGAAGCGCAGAAGCCACGGCTTTTCCCGGGAAAATTCTGTCGTCGCGCGCCAGCGATTCCACATCTGCACGGTGCGGCCGACAAACTGATAGCCGCCCGGGCCTTCCATGCCGTACACGCAGAGATAGGCGCCGCCGATGCCGACCGCGTTCTCCGGCGTCCAGGTGCGCGCCGGGTTGTACTTGGTCGTGACCAGCCGGTGCCGCGGGTCGAGCGGGGTCGCGACAGGTGCCCCCAGGTACACGTCACCCAGACCGAGCACCATGTAACTCGCTTGATAGACGATGTCGTACACCGCCTGGATAGTGGGCAGGTCATTGATGCGGCGGATGAATTCGATGTTGCTCGGGCACCAGGGCGCATCCGCCCGTACCGATTGCATGTATTTTTCGATCGCTACCCTGGTCGCGGGATCATCCCATGACAGCGGCAGCCATACCGTCCGGCTCGGCACTTCGATGTCGGCACTGCCGTCGAGGCCGGCCTGCGCCTCTGTCAGCATCGCCATCAATTGCGGCAAGGGCAGCACGAGCGGATCGTAATGGACCTGCAGCGAACGGATGCCGGGGGTCAGATCGATGATGCCCCCCAGCTTGCCCGCATCACGCCAGGACTGCAGGCGCGTCATCAGCGCATGGGCCAGGAATCGCAGCGTCAGGTCCAGCTTGAGTTCGCCGAACTCGATGAGGACATAGGCGTCACCGGCGCGCCGGTAGACGACCTCGACGCCTTCACCCTTGGCCGGCACGCGCAGCAACACCGCGGCGTCTAGCGGCAGCGACGCGTCGGGCAATGCCGTTACAAGCTGCACGGCGGTCGCAGGTGCAGGTGCAGGTGCAGCTTCGGACAGATTCGCCAGGGCCGCCTGCTGGCCCCTCGCCATGGCGGTGGCCTGCTCGAGCCGCAGCGGCCGGAAACGCACCGTGTTGCCGGGTGCGAGCTGACCCAGCTTCCACAGCTCGGCCTGGACCACGGTGGCGGGGCACACGAATCCGCCCAGGCTCGGTCCGTCCGGGCCGAGAATCACCGGCATGTCGCCAGTAAAGTCGACGGCGCCGATGGCATAGGCGTTATCGTGAATGTTCGACGGGTGCAGTCCGGCCTCACCGCCGTCGAGCCGGGCCCAGCTCGGCTTGGGTCCGATCAGCCGCACGCCGGTGCGGCTCGAATTGTAGTGAACCTCCCAGTCGGTGGCAAAGAACATGACCATGTCGTCGTCGGTAAAGAAATCCGGCGCCGCATGCGGGCCGACCAGTACCCCGATCTCCCAGTGCGTGCCATATGCCGGCGTCAGCGCAGCATCGATGGCAGCCGGCAGCGGCGATGGCGCCGCAACCTGCCCAACCTGGCCGACCGGCCCGACGTGCAGCACATCGCCGGCACGCAGCACCCGCCCGCCATGGCCGCCGAACTGGCCCAGCGTGAAGGTGGCGCCACTGCCCAGATAATCCGGCACGTCGAGTCCGCCGGCGACCGCCAGATAAGCCCGGCACCCCGCGCCCTGCACCTTCCCGATGCGCAGGGTCTGTCCGGCCTGTACGGTCTGCACGTGCCCCATCGGCAGCGCCCTGCCGTCGAGGCTCAGCTCCATCGGCGCGCCGGTCACGACGATCCGGTGTTCGCTGCGAAAGCACAGTGTCGGTCCCGCGACCGTGATCTCGAGCGCGGCGGCGCCTTCGCGATTGCCGACCAGCCGGTTGGCCAGGCGCAGCGCCAGGGAGTCCATCGGTCCTGACGGCGGTACGCCGACATCCCAGTAACCCAGGCGGCCAGGCCAGTCCTGCACCGACGTATGCACACCGGCACTGAGGATGTCGATCGCGCTGCTCGGCGCGACGAAACTGCTCAGGCTGCGTGTCGTATGACTACCTGTAATGAACGGCTCGAACGTCATCACCGACCGCAGATAGTCGAGATTCGATTCCAGCCCCGCCACCCGGGTTTCGTCGAGTGCGCGTTGCAGCAGCGCGAGTGCCGCTTCACGGTTGTCGGCATGAGCGATCACCTTGGCCAGCATTGGATCGTAAAAGGCGCTGATCTCGGTGCCCGAAGCGACCCAGGTATCGACCCGTACGTCCTGCGGGAACACCACCTCGGTCAGGATGCCGGTCGAGGGCTGGAAATTCTTGAACGGGTCTTCGGCATACAGCCGTGCCTGCACCGCGTGGCCGCGCGCGACGATCGGCAGGGTCGCCAGCGGCGGCATGTCGCCAGCCGCCAGTCGTACCATCCATTCCACCAGGTCGACACCGGTGACCGCCTCGGTCACACCGTGTTCGACCTGCAGGCGTGCATTGACTTCAAGGAAATAGAAGTCCTGCGTTGCTGCATCGACGACGAATTCGACTGTGCCCGCGGACCGGTAGGAAACCGAACGTGCCAGCGCGCAGGCCGTATCGAGCAAGGCTTGGCGGACTGCCGGGCGCAGGTTCGGCGCAGGCGTCTCCTCGACGACCTTCTGATTGCGCCGTTGCAGCGAACAATCGCGCTCGCCCAGCGCCAGCACGGCACCGGCGCCGTCGCCGAAAATCTGGACTTCGATATGGCGGGCGTCGGTGATGTAGCGCTCCAGGAATACACCGCCGTCCGAAAAATTCGATTGCGCTAGCCGCCTGACCGATTCGAAGGCGCTTTCCAGTTCGCCGGCAGTGCGGCACATCTGCATGCCGATGCCGCCGCCACCGGCACTACTCTTGAGCATGACCGGGTAGCCGATCTGTTGCGCCTGTGTCAGAGCGCTCGCGAGGTCCGACAGCAGGCCCGTTCCCGGCAGAAGCGGTACGCCGGCCTCGGCCGCCAGCGCGCGGGCCGTGTGTTTCAGGCCGAAGACGCGCATCTGGTGCGGCGTCGGTCCGATGAAGGCCAGGCCAGCGGCGTCGCAGGCTTCGGCGAACGCGGCGTTTTCAGATAAAAAACCATACCCGGGATGGATCGCTTGCGCGCCCGTGGCGAGCGCTGCGTCGATGATGCGCTGCATCGACAGATAGCTTTCGGCAACCGGCGCCGGGCCGATGCACACGGCTTGGTCGGCCATGGCAACGTGCGCCGATTCGGCATCGGCCTCCGAATGGACCGCCACCGCAGCCACGCCCATGCGACGCAGGGTACGAATGACACGGCAGGCAATCGCACCGCGATTCGCGACGAGTACTTTAGTAAACATAGTCAAGCCTGACTCTGATGCAGGTCGTCCAGCAAGTCGGAAAAAGCGGCGCTGGTCGTCCAGCGGCTGCAGGTTAGTCAGCAGGTTTGTTAGTGTGAATCCCAAGCGAGGCAACGTACCGGCGTCGGATTGTAGCCGTTGCAGGGATTGTTCAGCTGCGGGCAATTCGAGATCAGCACCAGCAGGTTCATCTCTGCACGCATTTCGACATATTTGCCGGGTGCCGAGATGCCGTCCTCGAAAGTCAGGCCGCCTTCCCGCGTGACCGGCACGTTCATGAAAAAATTGATGTTGGAGGCGATGTCGCGTTTGCTCAGGCCGTCCGTGCCGTTGGCGATGGCCGACATGTAATTGTCGCGGCAACTATGCATGAAGCGTTTTTCCAGGGCGTAGCGCACGGTATTGCTTTCGCACGAGCAGGCGCCGCCCAGGGTATCGTGCCGGCCGCAGGTGTCGGCGGTGATGGTGAGCATTGGGCGGCCGTCGCTCGACATCAGCGTCGAGCCCAGACCCAGGTACAGCGCCCGTTGCGCCTGAATGGTCCGTGGCGCGCTGTAGTGTTCGTGCAGGTCGTCGGCATTGAAGAACAGGGTGTCGACCGCCTGATTGCCCTCGAGGTCGACGATGCGAAAGATCTGGCCTTTCTGCAGTCGGGTCATCCAGGGTTCACCGGCGGGTACGACCTGGTCCAGGCTGGCGGTGGCAGGGTCAAGGGTGCTGACCTGTGTAGTGGCGGACATGGTTCGGGCCTTCAGGAAATGTCGGAGTACGGGGCGAAGTACAGGGCGAAGTAAAGCGTCCTCACAGGAACCAGCGTTCCGTATTGATGAAGCCGCGATCGTTTTCCGCACACAGCTGGCGGCAGGGATCGTTCGCTCCGGCGGTGCCGGAGCGCCAGGCCGTCAGTTGCACGGCGCCGGGCGCATAGACCGTCGCCGGATCAAGGGCATGCGGCGCCGCCGACAGCACCACCAGCACGTTCATCTCGCAGCGCAGATCGATGGTCTGTCCGGCCTGGCGGTGGCTGCGTGCAAAGTGCAGGCCACCGTCGGCATCGCAATCGACCTTGCTGAAAAAATTGACATTGCCGCCGAGGTCGCGCTTGCCGAGGCCCCATTTGCTCAGCTCGATCAACAGACCCTCGCGCGCGCTGCGGTACATGTCGTTGCGGTGTGTCTGGTAGCGGGCCTCGCCGTATTGCGCCTGCATGGCCGCGTCGTCGAGTACGCCGCACAGCGGGTCATGCCAGCCACAGGTGTCATCGGAAATCGAGCAGAGGATGCGCCCCATGTCCGAGAAACAGACATGGCCCTTGGTCAGGAACGCGGTGTGCTGTGCCTTGAGCGTATCGGGCATGTTGTAACGCTCGGTCTTTTCTTCCTGATTGAAAAAAAGCGCCGAGACGTTGGCCGTGCCGTCGACGTCGGTCAGGCGCAGCGTGTTGCCGCGGCGCAGAACGCCGGACCAGTGGGCGCCGCCCGGCACGGTCTCTTCCCACAGCACCTGGGCCGGTGAAAAAGGCAATGATGCCTCTGGTACCGCGCTCCGGGCCAGGGCAGGCAGAGTGGCAAAACTGATTGGCATGATGTCAGGTCTTCTGGCGTGAGGGGGAAACGGCAGGCGCGGGCCACGGCCTGCCAAGTACATGGCAGACGATGGGCGCGCTGGCCGGGATCAGAAGCTGTATTTCAGTCCGACGGCGACCGTGCTGTTGGCCAGAAACCGGCCACGGGTATCGGTATAGAACGTGCGGTCGGCGTTGGTCGCGAGTGCGGCTGCAGTGGCCACCAGACCGTTTCCAAAATCCTTGGAAAGGGTCAGGGCGATATCCGAATAGTTTGCCTTGCCGGGCTGATTCGGGATCAGCTGACGGCCGATGTGCGGCGTCAGCGCGTAGCCATTGGTCATGTCGACAGCCGCGCTGAGATCGAAGTACTGGCTGCCCGAACTGTCGACATTGCCCAGGAAATTGCCCAGGCTACGATTGTATTTGAACGTGTAGATGCCATAAGTGAGCGCGCCATAGATTTCGGTCGTGTTCGCATTGGCATAGGTCCCGGCCGGGAAAAATCCGGCCACACCTGAATTGTTGCCGGGGTACCGGTAGTGGATCACGCCGACGTCATAGCTGAAACCGGTGTCGGTGATCTGGGCCTTGTAGCCGCCGTAGAGGTCGAGCTCGTAGCTACCCTTGGTCGCACCGTTGAATTCCTTGACCCATTTCACGTTCGATGCGGCCAGGCCGAGATAGAGGCCGTTCTTCATCGCGAAATCGACACCGCCCTGAATTGCCGGCTTGCCCGAAGTTTGCGCGATTGCCCTGACGCGGTAGTCGGAAGTCACCCCCACGTTGTAGGTCAGGCTGGTGTCCGGCTCCGGGCCTTCCTCCGCGAAGGCGATGATCGGAAAGGTCAAGGCTGCAACGACGATGGCAGTATTCGAAATCAATGTCTGCACCGTATTCGTCAAGGTATCGCGTGTCATGAAGGTTGTCCTTTGCACAGAGTGGTATTACGGAAGTATATAAAAATACTACTACGATGCAAACAAGCATTATTCATGCCATTGATAACGGGGGGTTTTTTGCGATCTGAAGGGCTGCTGCAGTAGCGCGCGCATGATTTTCGGGCTGGCCGCACCAGAATGGACCGCGGCTTGCCGAACCGAGGGCTGGGCGGGGCCAGCCAACGCCCGGGCGGGCTCACGGTGATGGGCGTTGGAATGCTGCGGAATCAGCCAGCAGTTAAATCGGGTCTGCTCTCGGTCAGGCCTCGACGACACTGCGCATGACATGCGACGTCAGCTTCAGCGTCAGGCGACGCCGCACTTCATTGAAGTCGACCGCCGAGACATCGCGCGGGCGCGCCAAGGGCAGCGGATTGTCGCTGGCGATCCGGCCGGGCGAGGCGCTCATGACCACCACACGATCAGACAGCAGGACCGCCTCTTCGACCGAATGGGTGACGAAGATGATGGTCAGCCCGGTGCGCTGCCAGATCTCGAGCAAGTCTTCCTGCAGCTTCTCGCGTGTGAGGGCGTCGAGCGCGCCAAAGGGCTCATCCATCAGCAGCATGTCGGCATCATTGGCCAGCACACGGGCAATCGCGACGCGCTGTTTCATGCCGCCCGAAAGCTGCGCGGGAAAGCGCTCCGCATAGGCGCTCAGGCCGACGATTTCCATGTATTTTTCAGCGGCCTTGCGGGCGTGCTCTTTCGACAGGCCGCGATGGTGCGGGCCGAAGGCGATGTTGTCGATCACCGTCAGCCAGGGGAACAGCGCATAGTCCTGGAACACCACGCCACGGTCGGCGCCCGGGCCGGTCACCGGCGCACCGTACATCGTGACCGTACCGGTGGTGGGTTTCTCGAAGCCGGCGATGATGCGCAGGAGGGTCGATTTGCCGCAGCCGGACGCGCCGATCAGGCAGACGAATTCGCCTTTTTGCACGACCAGCTCGACCTTGGCCAAGGCATCGACGCTGGCGCCGTTGACCTCGAACTGCTTGCTCAGACCACGGATATCAAGAATTGGCAGGGGGGGATTGGTCATGGTTCAACCGCGATGTTGCGGGCTCCATGCAAGCAGCCTGTTGTTGAGGGCGACGACGAGGCGGTCGGAGATGAAACCGGCAATACCGATGATGACCATGCCGGAGATGACGAGGTCGGTGCGCGATAGATTGCGGCCGTCCATGATCACTGCACCCAGGCCGGTCGGCACGCCGGTCATCTCGCCGACCACAATCAGGATCCAGGAAAAACTCAGGCCGATGCGCAAGCCGTTGAAGATGGTCGGCAGCGCAGCCGGCAGGACCACTGCGCGGAACAGTTGCGAACCTTGGCAGCCCAGCATCTCGGCCGCCTCGAACAGGCGTGGGTCAGCCGAGCGCACGCCGAAGACGGTATTGAGCAGGATCGGATAGAACGCACCCAGGAACACCAGGAAGATCGCAGCATTCGGTCCGAGCCCGAAAAAGATCATCGACAACGGCAGCCAGGCCGTCACCGGAATGGGCCGCAGCAGCGCGAACAGCGGATCGAACAGCAGGCGCATCGTCCGCACCCGGCCGATCATCAGGCCGAGCGGCACGGCTGTGATCGCCGCCAGGAAAAAGCCGCTGTAGACCCGCTTGACCGACTCCCACAAGTGAATATGGAAGGTGCGGCTGAAGGCATCGTCATAAATGCCGCCGACGACGAAGTCCCACATCATTTGCGCCACGGCGTACGGCGTCGGCACAAGGCGTGTACCGCTCACACGTACCGCCACATCCCACAGGATCACCAGCGCGATCGGCACGATGGCGCCCACCAGCACGGTGCGCCAAGCGGCGCCGTCGCTCGTGACGACGGCGCTTTTCTTGAGAGCGGCCGGCTTGGACTTCGGTGTGTCGACTACCCCGGCTGATTGTCCGCTCATGTTATTTCAAGGCGTTGACAAATTTCGTGTTGATAAACTTGTCGTAGTCGGGCAAGGCGCGAATCTGTTTTTTGTCCAGCATTTCGGCGCCGTAGTACTTGGCCTGGGTGATGAATTTTGCATCCATCTTCCAAGTCAGTTCGACATTCGGCACGGCTTTGTCAATCGACTCCGGCTTCTGGCCGAGCTTCTGGATCGCCATCTCGGCCAACTTCGGCCGGTTCGCCATCGCGAATTCATTGGCCTTGCGGTGCGTCTCCAGCATCAGGCCGATCAAGCCGGGGTTTTTGTCGACCATTTCCTGCCGGGTGGCCAGCACCATGTTGAGCGAACCGATTGGTGTCGTGTAGGGATATTCGACGATCTTGCCGGCGCCAGTCGCCAAGCTGATGCCCGGACCCGGCTCGGCGCCGACATAAGCGTCCACGTCGCCGCGCGCCAGGGCCGGCGCCATGTCGGAGAACGTCAGGCGGATCGGCTGGATGTCCTTGATCGACATGCCTTCCATGCGCAGGCGTTCCATGATCACGACTTCCTGCGTCGAGCCCGGCAGGATCGCGACCTTCTTGCCACGCAAATCCTTGATGCTGTTGATCGTCGATTGCGCACCCGATACCACCGCCATGCCACGATTGCAGCTCGCCGCCACGACGACGATCGGTTCACCGGCGGCCGCACCCAGGGTCGCCGCAGCGATACCGAAAATGCCGAAGTCGACCGAGCCGGTGACCACTGCATTCTTGCCATCGGTCGGTGTCTCGAACGGCACCACCTGGATGGTGTAGCCGGGTGGCGCAAACTGCTCGTAGAAATAGGCGCCGATGCCGTGGATAACCTTCAACGTGCCGACCTTGATGACCTTTTTTTCTTGCGCCAAGACCTGCGTCGGCAACGCGCCGGTGATCGCAAGCGCAAATGAAAGGGCCGCCATACGGCGCATTGCTACCCGCCTGTTTGCCATCATGATGAAGAGTCTCCGGTTGACTGCGTTATCGGTCAGAGATCGACCATTGGTTTGTGTCTAAGCAACTTCAATGCCAAATGGCGTGTGCGTTAAATTGCCGGCCAGGTCTGTGCCCAGGGTTGGGCCTCCTCGAAGGCGCGCGCGGCGCGCAGGATGACTTTTTCGCCGAGCCAGGGACCGATGATCTGCAAGCCGATCGGCAATCCTTCGGTGTCGAAACCGCATGGCACCGATGCCGCCGGCAGGCCAGCCAGGTTCAGCGGATAGGAGAACGGCGACCAGCCGACATGGCGGTCGACTGTCACGCCAGCGACGCTGTCGACTCCCAGCGTGCCAGCGGCGAAGGCGGTCACGGCCACGGTCGGGCTGATGATCAGGTCGACCGATTCGAATTGCTTGCGAAAGACTTCGCGCAACGCAGCGCGCAGATGCGTGGCCCGCATGTAGTCGACACCGCTGTAGGACTTGCCTTGCACCACCGTGGCGCGAAACTCCGGCTCCGAGAGTGCAAGCTCCGCTTCGGTGCGCCCGGCCACCGACGTGGCCTGCTCCGTAAAGCCGATGGGCTTGAGGATTTTTTCCAGCGTGCCGCTGGCGAGGGCAACGGTCGACGGGACCACCTGCGCGCCGAGTCGTTCGAAGACGGCCGCTGCCCGTTCGATTGCAGCCGCCACCGCCGGGTCCACGGCGGCGTAGCCGAAGTCGGGCGAAAAGGCGATCCGCAAGCCCTTGACGCCGCGCTCGATACCGTCGAGATAATCGGTCGCACCGACCGGCAGGCTGGCGCCGTCGCGCGCATCGTAGCCAGCAATTACCGACAGCATCAGGGCGACATCGTCGACGCTGCGGCCGATCGGTCCGGTATGCGCCAGCGAGCCCCAGCCCGGCGGCGAGAAGCCGGGCGCCCGCGGCACCAGTCCGAACGTGCCCTTGATGCCGACCACGCCACAGAACGAGGCCGGGATGCGGATCGAGCCGACGGCGTCGGTGCCGAGCGCCAGCGGTCCGCACCCGGCGGCCACAGCCGCAGCCGCACCGCCGCTCGAGCCGCCGCTGGTGCGCGAGAGATTCCACGGGTTGCGCGTGATTCCGCTGACCGGACTGTCGGCAGTGAGCTTGTAGCCCGATTCGCAGGTCGTGGTCTTGCAGGTCAGGATCGCACCCGCCGACCGCAGGCGAGAGACGGGCGCGCCATCGACCGGCGCCACGAAGTCGCGCATGACAGGCATCCCCGCCATAGCCCGCACGCCCTCCATGTAGATCAGGTCCTTGATGGTGACCGGCACGCCGCATAGCGCGCCGGTGGGCGAATCGTCCTGCCAGGCCCGGGTCGCGGCAAGCGCCTGCACCCGCGCCGCCGCAAAGCAGTCGGTGACGATGACGTTGCAGCGCGCCTGGGTCGTGGCAAAGGCAGCGATCACGTCGTCGAGCACGTCGACCGGTGTGAACGTGCGCTGGCGGAAACCGTCCAGCATGGCGGCGGCGGTGAGTCTGGCGAGTTCATGCATGGGGTCGTCTCCGGCGTGCGGGTTGGAATGATGGTTCTCTCAACCCCAAGCCAGCAAGAAATATGCCGAGCCTTCGGTTCTCAAGCAGGTGCTGCCGCAGCCTGCGCCTTGTAGATGTCGAGGATTTCCTCGCCGGTGCACATCACCACGTCAGGGTGCGACAGGATGTGGTCGTACAAGGCCTCCAGATACTTGATCCGGTGCGGCACCCCCGTGAGATAAGGATGGAGCGAGATCGCCATGACACGGGGAATGGTGGCGCCTTCCTTGTAGAGCTGATCGAACTGGTCGCGGCCGCGGCGCAGGATTTCGTCGGAGGGCTGGTGCTGGATGGCGGACATGACGACGTCATTGATTTCGACGGTATACGGCACCGACACCATGCTGCCGCTGCGCGTGCGGATCGGCACCGGCTGGTCGTCGAGCACCCAGTCGGCGACATATTCGATGCCGGCCTCGGCCAGCAGGTCGATCGTCTCCGCCGTCTCCGTGATGCCCGGACTTTCCCAGCCGCGCGGCGCTTTGCCGGTAAAGTTGCGGATCGCTTCGATGGTCTGCCTGATAGCCGCGGCCTGGTCTTCGACCCGGTGCATCGGCTTCTGCACAAAACCATGGCCCATGAATTCCCAGCCTGCTTCCAGCGCGGCCTGGCAGGCTGGCGCATATTCCGTGCAGGCGGTGCCGTTCAGCGCCAGCGTGGCGCGCAGTCGACGCGACGTCAGCACTTCCAAAAACCGCCAGAAACCGACGCGCATGCCGTACTCGTGCCAGCACCAGTTGGGCAGGTCCGGCAGCAGCGGCTGGCCCATCGGCGGCGGGAGAACCGTGCGCGGCATGGCATGTTCGGGCAACCAGTTCTCGACGTTGACGATGGTCCAGACCGCAACGCGCGCATTGTCGGGAAGGACGAAAGGGCGACGTTGCGTGATCGGCTCGTAAGGTACACGGTCTCGGCTGGTGGGGCCGCTGCCGTTGGCTGTTTTACTTACTTCACTCATGGGGGCGATCTCCTGAAGGTTGTCGTGTGCCGGACTCATGCTGTCATGGCGTTGGTGGAAGCGGGGTATCCCGTATCCGGAGCCGTTTTCGAATAATGGATCTCGACTGGCAGTACCGTTTGGGTCAATGCTCGGGTGAAGCAATGTTTGGGCCAACATCGAGTCAATTGAATGCATTTACGGTCCGCTGCGCAGGTCACCCGGACCAATTGGAATGCATGCCTGAGGTGCCCGACGGTCGCACCCGGTGATGATGCAATGTCAAAGTTCGGCAACCAACTTAACGCTGTCGGTACATCGCAAGAACAGTCGATCAGAGGCATTAGACCCTGTAAGCTGCTTATTATTACGGTGCCTCGTTCCAGGCACCAGTACCACCGACCTTGCTTGCGCCTGCGCTCTTTTCAGCGTGCGGCGCCCTAGCAAGTCCAGAGCGCCGCGCCAGCTCCCCAGTCGATCCGGAATGTCCGCATTCCACCTATTCAGGACACCCAAGATGACCGCCTTCGATTCAACACGACGAAATTTTCTCAGGAAGTCCGCCGCGACCGGCAGCGTCGTCGCAGCAGGTCCGCTCCTGTCTTCGACGGACGTTGTCGCTGCCGCTGCGGCCAAGGCGCCGCCACCCACCAAACAGGCCACCATGAACGTCCTCCTGCGCGTCAACGGCACCGAGCACCAGATGATGATCGATCCGCGCACCACGCTGCTGGATGCCCTGCGCGAACGACTGCACCTGACCGGCACCAAGAAGGGCTGCGACCAGGGCCAGTGCGGCGCCTGTACCGTGATCATCGACGGCCGGCGCACCACCTCGTGCCTGACGCTGGCCGTGATGCAGGAGGGCCACGACATCACGACCATCGAGGGACTCGGCACGCCGAAGAACCTGCATCCGATGCAGGCGGCATTCATCAGGCACGACGGCTACCAGTGCGGCTTCTGCACGCCGGGTCAGATCTGCTCGGCCGTGGCGATGCTGGCCGAAGTCAAGGCCGGTATTCCAAGCCATGTCACCGCCGACCTGACGCGCGCGCCAGAGATGGGGGCCATCGAATTCCGCGAACGCATGAGCGGCAACCTGTGCCGGTGCGGCGCCTATTCCAACATCCAGGACGCCATCGCCGACGCCGCAGGCATTCCTGGCGCCGAAGGAATCAAGGCATGAAGGCCTTTACCTACGAACGCGCCCGCACGCCGGCCGACGCCGCTGCCGCAGCCGTCAGTCACAAAGGTTCCCGCTTCATCGCCGGCGGCACCAACCTGCTCGACCTGATGAAGCTGCAGATCGAAACGCCGGGCCACCTGATCGACGTCAACGATCTCGGGCTGGACCGGATCGAGCCGACGCCAGAAGGTGGATTGCGCATCGGCGCTCTCGCCCGCAATACCGATCTGGCCGCTGACATGCGCGTGCGGCGCGACTACGGCGTACTGACGCGAGCACTGCTGGCCGGCGCGTCGGGTCAACTGCGCAACCAGGCGACCACGGCGGGCAACCTGCTGCAGCGCACGCGCTGTCCCTACTTCTACGATACGAACCAGGCCTGCAACAAGCGGCGCCCAGGCAGCGGCTGCGCTGCGATCGGCGGCTTCAGCCGTCAGCACGCCATCCTCGGTACCAGCGACGCGTGCATCGCGACGCATCCAAGCGACATGGCGATTGCGATGCGCATTCTCGACGCGACCGTCGAGACGGTGCGCCCGGACGGGTCGGCGCGCACGATTGCGATCGCGGATTTTCACAAGCTGCCGGGGAATACGCCGCACATCGAGACGGCGCTGGAGCCCGGCGAACTGATCGTTGCCGTCACGCTGCCCAAGCCGGTCGGCGGCACGCACGTCTATCGCAAGGTCCGCGACCGGGCCTCATATGCCTTCGCGCTGGTGTCTGTCGCCGCCATCGTGCAGCGCGACGGCACCGGGCGCGTCGCGTTGGGTGGCGTGGCCCACAAGCCCTGGCGCGTGGAAGCCGCCGAGCGCGACATGCCGCGCGGTGCGGCAGCCGTCGCAGCAGGCCTGCTGGCCGGCGCCCGTACCACGCACGACAATGCATTCAAGACGGTACTGGTGGAGCGCACGCTCGCGTCCGCCCTGACAGAAGCGAAAGGCTAGACCGTGAAATTCGATACTCCCGCCACCACCAATCCGATCGACCAGATGAAGGTCGTCGGCAAGCCCCTCGACCGCATCGACGGCCCACTCAAGACTACCGGCACCGCGCCCTACGCGCATGACCGGCACGACGTGGTCCCGAACCAGGCCCACGGGTACATCCTCGGCGCGGCCATCGCCAAGGGCCGCATCGTGTCGATGGACCTGGCCGCAGCCACGGCCGCGCCGGGTGTGATCACCATCGTCACGGCGCGAAATGCCGGCAAGCTCGTCAAGGGTGATTTCAATACCGCGCTGCTGCTGGGCGGACCGCAGATCCAGCACTATCACCAGGCAGTTGCCTTGATCGTGGCCGAGACCTTCGAACAGGCGCGTGCCGCAGCCCACCTCGTGCGGGTCGAGTATGTCCATGCCAAGGGCGCCTACGACCTCAAGGCTGGCCAGAAAACGTCCAAGTCGGCAGACAGCAACGGCGCCCCCGGCGACACGGCGGTAGGCGACTTCGACGGCGCTTTCGCATCCGCGCCCGTCAAGCTCGACGCCGGCTACAGCACGTCCAACGAGTCGCATTCGATGATGGAGCCGCACGCGTCGATCGCGGCATGGGATGGCGACCAGTTGACGCTGTGGACGTCGAACCAGATGATCGCCTGGTCGGTCGGCGACCTGGCAAAGACGCTCGGCATTCCGAAGGCGAAGATCCGCGTCCTGTCGCCGTACATCGGCGGCGGCTTCGGCGCAAAGCTGTTCCTGCGCTCGGACGCCGTGCTGGCGGCGCTCGGCGCACGCGCGGCGGGACGACCGGTCAAGGTGTCGTTGCAGCGCGCCCTGATACCGAACAACACGGTACACCGCGCGGCAACCATCCAGCGCATCCGGATCGGCGCGACCAGGGATGGCAGGATCACGGCCATCGGCCATGAAAGCTGGTCCGGCAACCTGCCCGACGGCGGCCCGGAAGCCGCCGCCATCCAGACGCGCTCGCTGTATGCCGGCCTGAATCGAATGACCTCGAACCGCCTCACCGTGCTCGATCTGCCGGAAGGTAACGCCATGCGTGCGCCCAACGAAGCGCCAGGCCTTGCGGCACTCGAAATCGCGATGGACGAGATGGCGGAGAAACTCGGCATGGATCCGATCGCCTTCCGGGTGCTCAACGACACCCAGGTCGTGCCAGACTTTCCGGGCAAGGTGGCGTCGGACGCGACATCCAGGAACAAGCCAGCCGCGCATCCGCCGTTCTCGAAACGTCAGCTGGTCGAATGCTTCAATGTCGGCGCCAAGCGCTTCGGCTGGGACCAGCGCAATGCGAAGCCGGGTCAGGTGCGCGATGGCCAGTGGCTGGTCGGCATGGGCGTCGCGTCTGCCGTACGCGACAACATGGTCATGAAATCGGCGGCACGCATTCGTCTGGACCGGCACGGCATCGTCACGGTGGAAACCGACATGACCGACATCGGCACCGGCAGCTACACGGTGATCGCGCAGACCGCGGCCGAGATGATGGGCGTGACGATCGACCGCGTCGTGGTGCGACTCGGCGATTCGAGTTTTCCGGTCTCAAGCGGCTCCGGTGGCCAGTGGGGCGGCAACAGTTCGACCGCCGGCGTCTATGCGGCCTGCATGAAGATGCGGGAGGCGGTGGCGCAGAAGGCTGGATTTTCTGCCGGCAGCGATGTCGTGTTCGCGGATGGGCAGGTACGCTCAGGCGAGCGCAGCATGCCGCTGGGCGAGGTCGCCGGTTTGCGCGGACTGGTCGCGGAAGACATGATCGAATACGGCGACTTTGCCAAGAAGTTCCAGCAGGCGACGTTCGGCGCGCACTTCGTGGAAGTGGGCGTCGACATCGCGACCGGCGAGACCCGGGTGCGGCGTATGCTCGCGGTATGTGCAGCGGGACGGATCCTCAATTCCAAGACGGCGCGCAGCCAGGTGATCGGCGCGATGACCATGGGCGTCGGCGCAGCGCTGATGGAGGAACTGGTGGTGGACCAGCGCGTCGGCTATTTCGTCAACCACGATCTGGCCGGCTATGAAGTGCCCACGCATGCGGACATTCCGCACCAGGACGTGATCTTTCTGGATGAGACCGACCCGATTTCTTCGCCGATGAAGGCGAAGGGCGTTGGCGAACTGGGGATCTGCGGTGTCGCGGCGGCGGTGTCGAATGCGATCTACAACGCCACCGGGGTGCGGGTGCGGGATTATCCGATTACGCTGGACAAGTTGATTGGGCAGTTGCCGCGGATGGGTTGATTTGGCAACTTGTCAGACCAGCTGCACTGGGCCGGGATACTGAGCGACGAGCGCATCGGCGCTAAGTAGCACGATGCCTTCGACGGTTGCTTGCGCGACGAGCAATCGGTCGAACGGATCCTTGTGAAGCGACGGCAGACTATCGACTGCCACCGCATGCGCACTGGTGATGCTGAGTTCTTCGTAACCATTGTCGAGAAGGCC
Source organism: Herminiimonas sp. (assembly GCA_014376645.1). GTDB lineage: Bacteria > Pseudomonadota > Gammaproteobacteria > Burkholderiales > Burkholderiaceae_D > JANXSS01. The sequence continues at coordinate 17,951 of JACMRD010000188.1, forward strand.
GCGCCGTAGCACCCGTGCGTTGACCTGGAAGTCGGCACGGCCCAGGCTATTCTTGATCGTAATTTCCCAAAGACTGGCCGCGCTGAAGACCAGCAGGTTTCCCGGATCGTCCAACAGATTGCGCGCCGCCGCAGATAGGCGCTCCGGGGTACCGGCCGCCCACAGCAACAGATGGGTGTCGAGCAGGTACTTCACGCGCCGCCGCCAAAGAGCGCTTCGATGGCATCTGCACCCATACGATCGAAGTCGTCCGGAACCAGTACTTGACCGACGAGAAAACCAAGTCGGCGCTGCGGTGTCGCCGTGGGCGACTCCAGTCTCGTGACCTGGACCAAAGGTTTCCCTGCCTTCGCAATGATGAACGGCCTGCCCTCGACAGCTTCATTGATCAAGCGCGACAAATGCGTTTTTGCTTCATGAATATTGACTGTATCCACGCCAACCTCCTGACTAAACTTAGTTTAGTGAGTTTAGTTTAAAAAACCATCAAGAACAACTGCCCTGCGCGATTCTGGGTTGTTCGCGGCGGGACATTGCACCAAGCGCGTCGTCGTCGCTCTCATCAGGACTGCAGGACGGATCCTTGGGAGATTTCAAGGCAATTCAGTCGAATGTGTCTACCGAGCGGTTCAATCCACGATAAACAGGGTCGCCCCCGTTGCCGTGGACGAGCGGTGCGGCTCCGCCTGGTCGGCGACTTGGTAACTCATGCCACTGGTCAGGACGAACGTCCGACCATCCGCGAGTTCCGTGTGCAATTCGCCATCAACACAAAACAGGATATGACCTGTTGGCGCTGATTGAAAATTGACCCAGCGGGGATGCGGACAAAATCTTGGACTACTTTGGAGGTAGTCCATGTATTCATACGAAGAGCGCCTGCGGCCGGAAAAGCCGACCCATCCCAGCAAATCCTATGCCGTCAGGCGGCTGCCACGACGCGATTACAGCGCCGGCATCTTGCGCAACAAACTCGTATTGCGGGGATACAGCGCTGAGGAAGCAGACAAGGCACTGGCCTTCGTCATCGCCAACGGCTACCAGAACGATCAACGTTATGCAGAGAGTCTGGTGCGCACCGTGTCGCGCCGGGCGGGCAATATTCGCCTGCTGATGACGATGAATCAGAAGAAGATCGATCCGGCGACCTCGGTCCGGCAGCTCGATACGCTGGCGCCGGAATCGGAACGGGTGATCGAGGACGTGAAATCCGCGCTACACCGGAAAGAAACGACTGATGAGCTGCGCCACGTCGTCGGGCCTCACCATCGCGGGAAGATGGCCTGACCCTTCGAGAACAACGAGTTTGCTGGCGGGTATCAGCGATGCGAGATACTGCATTGCTGACGTTTGCGCGAACACGTCGTTTTCTCCATGAATCAGAAGGGTAGGAATCGCAAGCAGAGGCAGCCGTGTAGCCCAATCAATTTGATCAGAGAATTCCATCGTGAACAGGCGGTCAGCAGCGTCCGGCTCAGCACGGCTCAAAAGATCAAGCGCCCATCGCCGAATGTGTTCGACATTTGGCTCTGGCGTGCATTTCTCGGCAAACCAGCGCAACCGTTCTCCAAACTTGTTTCCTGGCCATTGTGATGGTGGAACGCGGCGCGCTTGTCGAGATTCTGTCGCGCTTGATCGCGGCCTGGTGCTCCGACCAGATTGCCATTCTGTTTCCCATATCTGCCTCACATCACAATGAAAGCATCAAGTACGGTGCGATCAACGATTCCCGGCAAGGCTGGGGTGTTCATGGAGCACTTACAGAAAGCCGCGATCTGCAGCCAACCAGCGCAGTCGTAAATAGAGCAGTTGTACAGGACCGGGCGTTTCTTCAAACGTTTTTGTCCGGCGGAGACCTGCTGGATCAGCTACTTCACCGCCCAATCCATGCCTAATTTTTGGTACTTTTACCTTGGTTGGGTTGGGCACGGCAGTTCACGGCTTGGAATTAAATGTTGACAAATTTTTAATAAATGGTGCACATTACGCTAGTGTGTGTCTTGTCTTTACGATATTTTCTATAAGTTTCATGGGTGCCTCACTCCGTCTTAGAGGAGCAACATGTCGCGTTCCTATTTTCCTTGTCATCGGTCGCTGACCGGCTTGATGCTTTTAGCCGGTGGGCTCATCGTACCAATCGCTTCGCCCCATGCGCAGGAATCTTCGCCGGTTGAAACCGCAGGCCAGTCGACCGAAGCACTGCGGCGCGAAATTGAGGAACAGAGTCAGCGGCTCGAAGCAATGCAGCGGGAACTGACACAGCAACGTGCGAGGCTCAATACCCTTCGCAGGGAGCTGACTGGAG
>JACMRD010000189.1 GCA_014376645.1 Herminiimonas sp.
CCCAGTTCATCATTTCGATACCGGGCTTGCCACTGCGCAGTCGGTGCATCAGCCACGGCTGTGACCCTGGGGGAACATTCCAATTCGGAACCCTATCTCTGGGACATTCCACGAACATCTCAACCGACCACCCCATTGCTTACGCATAGGCCTGTTTCAATCGGTATTGGGCAATGCGTGAGCACATGGCGGGCGTCCCGAGGCGGTCAGAGCAGGTGCGTGGCTGGGGGCAACGGGCGGTTAGGTCAACCGAGCACGGAAACCCCGGTGTTCACGACGCGAGACAGGGGACTCGGCAACAGCGCAGGGACTGGTGCCGAGTCCTGACATTACGCTTCTTTTTGCTTGAACGGCTTGCTGCTGATGCGAAATTTATCGCGACGATCACCCATGAGTGCGCGAAGTTCCTGAATACTCAAGGCACTGATTTCGTGCATGCGGATGAGTAATGACGCTGCGACCGGTAGACGACGATGACGAATTTTGCTGATCATCGGTGGTGCGACCTCAAGTGCGCGCGACAGCGCAGCGTCATTTTTCAGATTGAGTTGTGCAATCAGCGACGACAGTAAGTTGTCCGGATTGTAGGAATGGGCGGTAGTCATTTTTTCGGTGGTCATAGTGGCCTTTCTTGGTTGCTTTAGTGTGGCGAGTCGCAATGTTTTCGAATTGATAATAGACAAACGATGTTGCGACGGCATCTGATGGGCCGCTTGCCGCTTGCCGCTTGCCGCTTGCCGCTTGCAATGTGCAAGCCATATCAGCTGAAACTTATCTTTGAATGGCGGAGGGCGGCTTTTCTGCCACCTTGTCCATCCATTAAGGTTGACTCTATAGACATATTTCTTTTTCGTATGTTCCGTAGCGAACATAAATATTGTTTTCCGCTGCAAGGAACCTGGGGAGACCGGCGTGCGTTGGGTTGGTGTCCGGGTTCGAGTTTGTCGATCGGCAGGCAGACCGTGCTCGCGCGTTACACTGACGCTCCGCTTGAATGACCAGGAGTTGTAATGTTGATTGATTTTTCTGCGCTGGATGCGCGCACCGCTTACTTCTGGATGGCGTCGACCATCACGCCGCGCCCAGTTGCCTGGGTGTCGACCTGCTCGGCTTCCGGCGTGACGAACCTTGCACCCTTCAGTTTCTTTCAGATGATTACGCCCGCGCCGCCGACTCTCATGATCTCGCCGCTGCTGCATCCGGGCGGCGCGCTCAAGGATACGGCGCGCAACATTCAGGAGACTGGGGAATTCGTGGTCAATCTGGTGCCGTTTTCGATGGTCAATGCCATGAACGCGAGCTCGTTCAGCTTTGGCGCCGACGAAAGCGAAATCGAGCGCTGCAATATTGCGACGCTTGCTTCCGACCGGGTGCGGGCGCCGCGCGTGGCCGACGTCGCCGTCAGCTTCGAATGCCGACTGGCCTCGATGACCGCCTATCCTGCCATCGCGCCGTCATGCCACATCATCCTCGGTGAAGTCATGGTGGCGCATATCGATCAGAAAATTCTCGGACCCGATGGACAGATCGATCCGGACAAGCTCGATTTGGTTTCCCGCATGGGCGCTGACTGGTATGGACGGACGGGTGACGAAGTTAATTTCACCCTGCAACGGCCGCAAGGATGGGATCGGCCCGCCAAGTCCTGAGCCACCCGGATTGCGCCGGGTCAGGTGAGCCTTACTTCGACGCTGCCGGCGTGACTTGCCAGATGGTGTTGCCGACGTCGTCGGCAACCAGCAAGGCGCCCCGGCGATCGACTGCGACACCGACCGGCCTCCCCTGTGCATCCCCATCGGCGTTCAAAAATCCGGTCAGGACATCGGTCGGCGGCGCGCTGGGCCGGCCATCGGCGAAGGGCACGAAAATAACCTTGTATCCGCTGCGCGGCTTGCGATTCCATGAACCGTGCTGACCAACGAAGGCACCACCAGCATATTGTTTAGGCAGCAGCGTGCCCTGATAAAACGTCAGCCCGAGCGAAGCCGTGTGGGCGCCGACAGCGTAGTCGGGGACAGTTGCCTGTGCCACCAGGTCGGGGCGCTGCGGGTTGACCCGGGCATCAATGTGGGCGCCGTAATAGCTGTACGGCCAGCCATAGAATCCGCCATCCTTGACCGAGGTGATGTAATCCGGTACCAGGTCGTTACCCAGTTCGTCGCGCTCGTTGACTGCTGTCCAGAGCGCGTGCGACTGCGGCTGCCAACTCAAGCCGTTGGGATTACGCAGGCCGGAGGCGAAAATCCGCGACTTGCCGGTGGCACGGTCGAATTCCCAGATCGCTGCCCGGCCGGTCTCCTCGTTGATGCCGTTTTCGGCGGCATTGCTGTTCGAGCCGACCGATACATACAACTTGCTGCCATCGGGACTGGCAACCAGATCCTTGGTCCAGTGGTGATTGATTGGCCCGGCCGGCAGATCCATGACCTTGGTGCCGGCGGCGGTGATCTGTGTCTGTCCCGGTTGATAGGGAAACTTGACGATCCCATCGGTATTGGCGACGTACAGGTCGCTGCCTACGAGCGCCACGCCGAAAGGTGAATTCAGCCCCTGCAGGAAGACGGTTTTGGTTTCCGCGATGCCGTCGCCGTCCGCGTCGCGCAACAGCATGATGCGGTTCGGGCTTGGTACGCCTGCGCCAGCCACGCGCATGACTTGGCCCATGACCCAGCCGCGGATGCCGCTGCCGGCATCATGCTGAGCGGGTGCATTGGTCTCGACGACCAGCACGTCGCCGTTCGGCAAGACATGCAACATCCGCGGATGGTTCAGGCCGGCGGCGAAGGCGTGAACGGCAAGTCCGGGCGCAGCAACCGGCGTGCTGTTGGCGGGCCATCCCTTGGCCGGTGCGATGTGGACGGTCGGAACCAGTTTTTTGCCTTCCGGCGCTGGCAGGGCCGGGGCCGGGCCGAAACCGACTGCTGCTGTGGGTACCGGCAGTTCCGTGCATCCGGCGATTTGCGAGAGGAACAAGGCGGTCAGTGGGGCAGCAAGGGTACGTAAATACATGGAGTACTCCAATAGGATCGTGCTGTTCAGTGGATTAGCGTCCTGCGGCTGCACGGGTACGTAAAATCGTGGTTCGCAGGTACGCTGGTCGGACGGCTTCGACACCGTCGCAGCACATTGCGGACAAGTGCCCGCAGAAATGGCGATTACCGAGGTTAGGTGGACCGCTAGCGATGGGTCTGTACGCTATGCCACAGACTTCGACAACAAAGCGCGGCAGCGGGCACGAAATGGCCATCAAACCGGTCTTCGGTTACGATAGGGCTCTTGACTTTCTACGGAATCCGCCATGCAGCCCTCGACCGATCCAATCGCAAAAAACGTCTATGGCGAACCGCTGGTGCCCTGCTCGTTCGAACCGTTGACGGGCTATTTCCGCGATGGATGTTGCAAGACCGACGCCGATGATGCCGGCACCCACGTCGTGTGCGCGATCATGACCAGCAGCTTCCTGGCGTTCAGTGCGAGCCGCGGTAACGACCTATCGACGCCGCGTCCGGAATGGCGTTTTCCCGGTCTGCAGCACGGCGATCAATGGTGCCTGTGCGCGAACCGCTGGCGCGAAGCCTACGAAGCGGGCGTTGCGCCGTTGGTTGTGCTTGAAAGCACCAACCAGAAAATCCTGGAAATGGTGCCGATGTCGGTGCTCAGCGGTTTCGACTCGCGGCACCCATAACCAAGTCCCTCCCTTTCTCTTTTCGACAAGGCTTTCTCATGCTCGCAATCATTGGCGGAACTGGCCTCTACCAGATGGCAGGACTGGAAGTGATCGACACGGTGCAGCCGCAAACACCGTTCGGCCTGCCCTCTTCTCCCATCCTGCGCGGCACGCTCGGTGGCCGGCCGCTTTTGTTTCTGGCAAGGCATGGCGCGGCACACCAGCATCTGCCGCATGAAATCAACTATCGGGCCAACATCTTTGCGCTGAAGTCGCTGGGCGCCACCCACGTCCTCGGAGTGTCGGCTGTCGGCAGCCTGCGCAAAGCAATCGCGCCAGGCCAAATCGCGATTCCGAACCAGTATTTCGACTGGACGCGCGGGCGCCGGGCGGCGAGTTTTTTCGGCGCCGGGGTGGCCGCGCACGTCTCGACAGCGCATCCGGTCAGTGGTCTCTTGGTCGACTGGGTCGCGGCCCATGCGCAACGTCTGGGCGTGCCGCTGCATCTGGGCGTGACCTATGCGTGCGTCGAGGGACCACGCCTGGGAACCCAGGCAGAAAGTCATTTCCTGCGCCAGTCCGGGTGCGACCTGGTCGGCATGACCAATGTCCCGGAAGCCTTCCTGGCGCGCGAAGCGCAACTGGCCTACGCCACGATTGCCATCGCCACCGATTACGACTGCTGGCTGGACGATCCGAGCCAGCACGTCACGGTCGAATCGATTCTGGCACGCTATCGCGACAGCCTGACCCTGGTCTTGGGGCTGCTCGCCTACATCGCCGCACAACCGCTGCCGACCATCGAACCGGCCATCCGTCAGGCACTGGCGCTGGCAATGATGACACCCGAGACGGCCCTCGACGATGCGCAGCGCGCCTGGCTCGACGTGCTGCGTGCCTGAGCTGGCGCACGCGTCCAAGCCGGCTCGGCTTTGCTATCACTTGGTTCAATACAGGCTGTATTTTTGAAGAACACCGTACGCCTGTTGTTCATCGAAGACGACGCCCTGATCCGCGAGAGTGTCTCGCGCGGCCTGCAACAGGACGGGCTCACCGTCAACACCGTCGCCGATGGTACCAGCGGCTTGCTGGTCCTGAAAAACGATCCCTATGATCTGCTGCTGCTGGACCTGGGCCTGCCGCGCATCGACGGCATCACCGTGCTGGGAACCTTGCGCCAGCAGGGTAACAAGATTCCGGTGCTGATCCTGCCCGCACGTGACACCGTCGCCGACTGCGTGCGCGGCTTGAATGCCGGTGCGGACGATTACCTGGTCAAGCCCTTCGATCTGCTGAAACTGGCCGCCCGCATCCATGCGCTGCTGCGACGCCAGGCTGGTCGCGCCGGTGGCACTATCGGCGCGTGAATTCGCGCTGCAGTGGGCGCTGCTGGAACGTCCTGGTGCAGCGCCGTCTGTGGCGCAACTCGAAGCAAAACTCTATGGGTGAAATGACGACTTCGGCAGTAACACGGTCGAAGTGTATATCCATGCCCTGCGCAAAAAACTTCGCTCCGCCCTTATTCGCAACGTGCGCGGCGTCGGCTACATGATGGCACCGGCCGCACGAAGGCCGCGCCGCATTCGATCCGCAGCACCCTCCTGATCTGGCTGGCGGCGGGACTGACGGTGGTCATTTCGCTGGTTGCCGTGGCGCTCTATCTGCAGGCAAGAGAAGAAGCCAATCAGCTCTTCGATTACCAGATGCAGCAGGTTGCCAGCGCCCTGCCCAGCCGCTTCCAGTCGGCGGACCCCGTTGGCGTCGGGAACCCTTTCGATACCGCGCCCAACGTCGTGATCCAGATCTGGGACCCGACCGGCGTACGGGTCTATTTTTCGCATGACCATGCCGATCTGCCACAACGCGCGGTGCTCGGTTTTTCGACCATCGAGGTGCATGGTCAGCAATGGCGAGTCTACGGTGCGCAGCAGGGACCGACGGTGTTGCAGATCGCTCAGCGGCTGCAGGTACGCAGCGCCATCGCGGCGCGCTCGGCGCTCAAGACGGTGGCGCGCTTGCTCTTGCGGGTGCCGTTTCTGGGCGGCCTGATCTGGGTCGCGGTCAGCCGCGGACTCACGCCGATCCACGGCGTGGCCGCGCAACTGGCCGCGCGCGACGCCAGTCAGCTCGCGCCCGTGTCGGACGACGGCCTGCCCGAAGAAATCCGACCGCTCACGCAAGCGGTCAGTGCGCTGCGGTGGCGCCTGGAGCAGGCCGCCGGGGTGCAGCCCATTTCCATTGATGACGCCGCGCATGAACTGCGCACGCCCCTGACGGCATTGAAGCTGCAGGTCGCCCTGGCCCAGCGTGCCGCTGACGCGCCGGCGCGCCGCAGCAGCACTGGCGCGAGATCGACCTGGCCGCCATTGCGCGGGACGCCGTGAGCGATGCCGCGCTGCAGCCAGCCGAACGTCAGATCGACCTGGGTCTTGCCGAGGCGGTGACGACCCCGGTTGCCGACGACCCGGATGCCTTGCGGATTCTGCTCAATAACCTGATCGACAATGCCCTGCACGCGACGGCGGGCGCGGCATCGCGCCAGACGAACTGCCACGGGTCTTCGACCGCTTCTATCGCGGCGGCGGCGCACCGGCCGGCGGTAGCGGCCTGGGCCTGGCGATCGTACGGCGTATCGCCGATCTTCATCAAGCCACGGTCAGCTTGACCAATGTCCTGGGCGGCTTGTGCGCCACGCTGAACATGCCGCTGGCCGCTGGCCGCTTGAACGGCCGGCCGCAGCCCGGCGCGGTACCGGCTTCGAGCAACGCTTCGCTCTTGAGCCAGGGTTAAGTCCCACCGCCTACCATTGGCGCCGTTAATCGGTCTCAACCCTTCATGGAGAGCACACAATCACCCCTAAAAACATCACGCGCAGTGCCATCGCCGGCGGCGTCCTGGCAGCATTCGTGGGTGGCTATGCCGGTTTTGGCATCACCCATTTCGGTCCGGTCCAGGCGGCCATGGCCGACATGGC
>JACMRD010000190.1 GCA_014376645.1 Herminiimonas sp.
CAGCTGCCTCGCGCGGCTGATACGACAAAAAGGCTCACGTTTCGTGAGCCTTTTTTTATTTCCGCTCGCCATGAGGACTGGTCTAGCGCGATCATCGATCTGGTCTTCGGACAATCAGGCCGATCGTTTCGGACGGAATACGGTGCGGTCGTCGTAGAACGCACTATCCTGAGGGCTCCACCAGCCAGGTACCCCCAACACTGGCAGCGCCATCGCCGGCACCCCGAGCAGTCCGCCTCCGATTTCGCCGGCCAGCAGCATATCGACCTGCTGTCGTCTCTCATCATCATCCAGGGCAAAAAACTGCTGCTGTACAGGCAGAACCCAGACATGAGCAGTAATTGCCTTGTAGGGCGAAACGAGCTTTTCGATCAGCGCATGCCCAAACAATCGGATCTCACAGCAGGTCCCGAATGCCGCCCGCCGGGCGACCAGCGCCTGCTGCCAATCATGCTGCCGCAACGCGATCTCGATCGACTCTTCGCTCGCCAACAACAAACCGGCATTTTCATCGAACAGGGTGGCACGATCGCGCAAGAGGCCGCGGGTGCTGGAGCAGGCATCGAGCTTTGAAGCCTGTGCCGGTGCCAGTGCGAGCGGCGAAGACAGGCGGTCGATTTCACCTGCCTGCACTGCGTTCAACGAAGCCTTGGCAAGTGGATGAGTGAGCCATGCCAGGGCATTGAAGAAATCGTGCAGATTTTCTCGGGTCGGGACCTGTCCGGTACGGCCGATGAAAGTTTCGTAGGCCACCCCATTCGACAACTCGGCCTGATCAACAAAAACAATGGGAAATCCCTGCTGATTACGCAGCCCGCGCAGCGCCGCGAGCAGGTTGGCCGCCGTCCTCCAACACCCGCCTTCCAGCAGCAATCCGGCAGTCTCCCGGAAAGGCGCCAGCCACGGCCTGGTCCAGTCAATGGCAGATAACCAAGGCTGGCTCAAGGGAGAACCCTTTGTTCACCACGATAGCGCGCTGTCATGCTTGTGCCGGCACTTACGCCAGCTGCCATTCCAGAACCGAGCCACCATCAAGCGGAACCACGGCAGAGCCGCCTACGTGAAGTTCGGAAGGAATGCTCCAAGCCTTGCGCACCAGCGTGATGGTTTCGGTATTTTTCGGCAGGCCATAAAACGCGGGACCATGAAGGCTGGCAAATCCCTCGAGCTTGTCCAGCTTGCCAACCTGATCAAAGACCTTGGCGTACAGCTCCATGGCGTGCAATGCCGTATAACAGCCGGCGCATCCGCAGGCAGCCTCTTTCGATTCGCGCGTATGTGGTGCGGAATCGGTGCCGAGAAAAAAGCGCGGACTACCCGAGGTTGCGGCTTCGACCAACGCCAGCCGGTGCCACTCGCGCTTGAGCACCGGCAAGCAATAATAGTGCGGATTGATACCGCCCTTGAACAGCTCGTTACGGTTGTAAAGCAGATGATGCGCCGTGATGGTTGCAGCAATTGGTCCATCCGACTGTGCGACGTAGTGGGCCGCGTCGCTGGTGGTGATGTGCTCGAACACGATCTTCAGTCCCGGCAGATCGCGCCGCAGCGGTGCCAGGACACGATCGATGAATACCGCTTCGCGGTCAAAGATATCGATCACAGGGTCAGTCACTTCTCCGTGCACCAGCAAGGGCATGCCGACTTCCTGCATTGTTGCAAGAACCTGCATGCACTTGCTCAGATCACTGACGCCGGCTGCCGAATTCGTGGTGGCGCCGGCTGGATACAACTTGACCCCATGGACGACGCCGCTGGCACGTGCACGCACAATCTCGTCGGCAGTGGTGTCGTTGGTCAGGTAGAGCGTCATCAAGGGATCGAAGCGTGAGCCGCCCGGCAGTGCGTCCATGATCCGTTGACGATAGGAGACGGCCTGCGCGGTGGTGGTAACCGGTGGCTTCAGATTCGGCATGACGATTGCGCGCCCGAATTGACGGGCCGTGTCCTGCAGCACATCGCGCATCATGGCGCCATCGCGCAGGTGGACATGCCAGTCGTCGGGACGGATCAAAGTCAGGCGCTCGGGACTGTTGGCGTCCGAAGCAGGTAAGGGGGAAGAGGCCATGGCGACTCGCATGAGGAAAGTCGCTATTTTACGCGGATGTCATGCCTACCGGCGCGGCAGGCATGAGTTACCAACAGGTCCGGTGGCGGATCTCGCTCAGTGGATGATCTTTGCCAGGAAATCCTGTGCGCGCTCCGAGCGTTGCGAGGTGAAGAACTCGGTCTTGGTGCAATCCTCGATAATGCTGCCGTGGTCCATGAAGATCACGCGATTCGCCACTTTCTTGGCAAACCCCATCTCATGGGTCACGACCATCATGGTCATTCCTTCCTGCGCCAGGCCGACCATCACGTCCAGGACTTCATTGATCATTTCAGGATCGAGCGCCGAGGTGGGTTCATCGAACAGCATGGCGATCGGATCCATCGACAAGGCCCGGGCAATGGCGACGCGTTGCTGCTGTCCGCCGGACAATTGGCCTGGAAACTTGTCCTGCTGTGCAATCAGTCCGACGCGGTCGAGGTATTTCAATCCCTTGACCGTCGCTTCATCCGTGCTGCGACCCAAGACCTTGACCTGGCCGATCGTGAGATTTTCACGGATCGACAGATGCGGAAATAGCTCGAAGTTCTGGAACACCATGCCGATACGCGCGCGCAATTTGCTCAAGTCCGTCTTCTTATCGCCAACGGCAATGTTGTCGACCAGGATCTCACCCTTCTGAAACGGCTCAAGGCCGTTGACGGTCTTGATCAGCGTCGACTTCCCGGAACCGGAAGGGCCGCAGACGACGACCACATCACCCTTGGCAACCTTGGTCGTACAGTCGGTCAACACTTGAAAACTTCCGTACCATTTGCTGACGTGTTTTAGTTCAATCATGCTGCTCTCCCAAAATCTGAATTCTCGCTCGATGCACCGATTTGATTAACGAATGATCGCGACTTTTTGCTGTAGTTTCTTGACTAACTGAGACAACCCGAAGCACATCACGAAATAGACGACGGCGACAAAGAGATACATCTCGATCAGGCGACCGTCGCGTTGGGCAATTTTCGATGCTGCGCCAACGAAATCGGTGATCGACAGGACATACACAAGGGATACGTCCTGGAACAGCACGATCGTCTGCGTCAGCAACACGGGAATCATGTTCCTGAATGCTTGAGGCAACACGATGTTACCCATCGTCTGCCAGTAATTCATGCCCAGTGCATACCCCGCCCAAACCTGACCCCGCGGAATCGACTGTATGCCCGCACGCATGATCTCGCAGTAGTACGCTGCTTCGAACAACACGAAGGTGATCAGCGAGGACGAGAACGCACCGACCTTGATCGGCTCGCTCGCACCGATGATCCATGCGCCGATATAAGGCACCAGGAAGTAAAACCAGAAAATCACCAGCACCAGCGGCATCGAGCGAATCAGATTTACATAGGTCGTGGCAGCGAGGGAAATTGACTTGACGCTGGAAAGCCGCATCATGGCTAAAATCGTGCCGAGTATGATGCCGCCCGCCATTGCGAAGCCCGTCAACTGCAGGGTAAAGGACATACCGGTCTGGAACAGATAGACCCAGGTACGCTCGATGACATTAAAGTCGAATTTATTCATGCTCAATGCCCTCCCGCGCTGGTCGTGCCGGACGTGATAAACCCGGGAATTGCAATTTTCTTTTCAAGCAATCGCATCAGATTCACGACGATTACATTGACGATGAGGTAAATCAGTGTCGCAGCAGTGAACGCCTCGAAGACTTGGAAGGAAAATTCCTGCATCGATCGCGCCCGCGCAGTCAGTTCCATCAGACCGATGGTCAGTGCCACCGAACTGTTTTTGATGATATTCAGGAACTCGCTGGTCAGCGGCGGCATCACGATGCGAAACGCCATCGGCAACAACACGTATCGGTAAGTTTGCGGCAGTGTCAGGCCGAGCGCCGTACCGGCCATCTTCTGACCCCGCGGCAGCGAATGGATACCTGCCGACACTTGAACCGCCACCCGCGACGAGGTAAAGAATCCAAGGCAAATCACGGCCGTCGCGAACGAGGCGTACGGCACCGACTTGAGCCAGTTACCGACCGAGTCGGGCACCAGTTCCGGCATGACGAAATACCACAAAAACATTTGAACCAATAACGGGATATTGCGGAACAGTTCGACATAACCGTTGGCAATCCGGGCAGCCCAGCGATTGGGCATGGTGCGCACGGTGCCAATGATCGCACCGAGCACTAGCGCCATGACCCAGGCAGTCAGCGCAGTCGCCATTGTCCAGCCCAGGCCCGACCACAGGGTATCCATGTACGTGCCAACGCCATCGGGAGAAGGCTCCCAGAAAATGCGCCAGTTCCAGTGATAGTTCATTTGGGGTTTGTCTCCGGTCGAGCTTTTACCAATTGATCAGGGATACCGCACCGGTCCTGCGACCTCTTGCATTCGTATGTCCGGTACCAGATATTGTGCGGCGCAGCATGCATTCCCAGATAAATAAAAACGGGAGGCTTGCGGCCCCCCGTTTTGCATGCTTTCGATGCGGTTTATTTTTTTGTTGCAGTCTTCTGTGCTTCCGGAACAGCAGCATAGGTAGCCGGATCGCCTGAATCCGTTGGCTTCGCAATCACTGCCTTCAATTGCGCGCTCATCGGGATGTTCAGGTTGATGCCCTTTGGCGGGATCGGGGACTGGAACCATTTTGCGTAGATCTTGGTGATTTCACCAGACTTGAAGACACCTTCGATGGCACCATCGATCGCTTTCTTGAACGCAGGGTCCTCACGACGCAGCATGATGCCGTACGGCTCAATTGACAGGGCCTCACTCGAAATCGTGTAGTCGGTGGGTGATTTCGAGCTTGCCGCGAGCGAGGCCAGCAGGATGTCATCCATCCCGAACGCGACTGCGCGACCGGTTTCGACCATCAGGAACGCTTCGGCATGATCCTTGGCGGTCATGATGTTCATGCCCAGGTTCTGCTCGCCATTGAGCATGGTCAGTTGCTTCAGATTTGACGTGCCCGAAGTCGACACAATTGCCTTGCCCTTCATGTCGGCCAGAGCCGATATGCTGGATGCTTTTTTTGACAACAGACGATTGGCTGTCACGAAGGTCGTCGGCGCAAAGGCAACCTGCTTCTGGCGCTCGAGGTTGTTGGTCGTCGAACCGCATTCGAGATCGACGGTACCGTTGGCCATCAGCGGAATCCGCGTCGCGGAGGTCACTGGATTCATCTTGACGTTCAGGGCGGTCAATCCCAGTTGTTTTTGCACCGCGGTGACAATCTTCAAGCAAAGATCAATCGAATAACCTTGATATGACTGCTTATCATCCAGATAAGAGAATGGAATCGAGGAATCGCGGACGCCGAGCGTGATCGAACCGGTGTCCTTGATCTTCTTGAGCGTTCCAGTCAACTCTTCGGCCTGCGCAGCACCGACCATGACACCTGCGCCAATCAGAACAGCAACTAACTTTGAAACTTTCATACATTCTCCTGGGAAAAATTGCTTACTTAGTGTAACAAAACCATCGATGCCAAAACGGTATTTTTTAAAGCATTGATCGAACGGTTATGTCACCAGTTCTGCGAACGATTTAATCATATCTCGGGTTGACGGACGCGCCTCTTACGCAAATCAATTGCCAACCTTATCGGTAGGGAAACGCCGTGATTCGCGCAGGATCGAGAACATGTCGAACCTCAACCGTGTTGACGATTACCACAGCAAGTTTTGAGCCTTGTGGGCGAAACCACCACGTTCCACGCCACAACTTGATTTAAACCGCTCCGGGATTTGGCAACAATCAAATTTTGTGCGTGCGGTCGCGGTGCATTCGTCACAATCAAGGATATAAGCCGCGCATTTCACGCGCCTGAAGCACCCGCGTGCACGCAAGGATGAAAGCGGCAGTACGCAATGACACGTGCTTTTCCTGCGCCAACTGCCAGACGGTGCCGAAGGCCTCGCGCATGATGCGCGTCAGGCGCAGATTGATTTCATCCTCGGTCCAGAAGAAGCTAGAAAAATCCTGTACCCATTCGAAGTAGCTGACCGTCACGCCACCCGCATTGGCAATTACGTCCGGCACCACCAGCACACCGCGTTCGCGCAGGATATCGTCGGCACCCGGCGTCGTCGGCCCGTTGGCCCCTTCCAGGATCAGCTTGGCACGGATCTTATGGGCATTGGTTTCATTGATCTGTTGCTCAAGCGCAGCCGGCACCAAAATATCGCAGTCGATGCCCCAAAACTGCTCGCGATCGGCGATCTCTTCCGCGCCGTGAAAACCGGCCACGCTTCCGGTGGCGGCCACATGCGCCTGTAATGCGGCGATGTTGATGCCACCGGCGCGCACAACGGTACTGGCATGGTCCTGAACCGCGACGATACGCGCGCCAGCTTCGACGAACAGCCGCGCCGCGACGCCGCCGACGTTGCCAAAACCCTGCACAGCGACCGCTGCACCCCTGATTTCCATTCCAATCTGGCTGGCTGCCTCGCAACCAACGACGAAGACGCCGCGACCGGTTGCTTCATGCCGGCCCAGACTGCCGCCAAGCGAGATCGGCTTGCCGGTCACTACACCCGATGCGGTGCTGCCCTGGTTCATCGAATAGGTATCCATCATCCACGCCATGATCTGCTCGTTGGTATTGACGTCCGGAGCCGGAATGTCCTTGTTCGGCCCGATGATGATGTTGATCTCGCTAGTGTATCGGCGCGTCATACGCTGCAACTCGCCTTGCGACAAGGTCTTCGGATCGACCCGGATGCCGCCCTTGGCGCCGCCGTAGGGAACGTTGACGGCAGCGTTCTTGACCGTCATCCACGCCGACAAGGCCATGACCTCCGACAGCGTCACGTCCTGATGGAAACGCACGCCACCCTTGCCCGGCCCGCGCGAAGTATTGTGCTGAACACGGTACCCTTCGAAATGGGCAATGGTGCCGTTGTCGCGTTCGATCGGTACATCGACGATGAGGATGCGCTTCGGACGCTTCAGGGTTTCGACCCAGCGCGCCAGGTTGCCCAGGTAGGGCGTCACGCGGTCGATCTGTTCGAGATAGACACCCCACGGGCCGAGGTCGTCGTGTTTCAGATAGGACGGGATTTCGTGATGATGCGTCATGCTGTCGGAACTCCGGATCGTGTGTCGGCGTCGGCGGAAGAGAGTCCGTGACGTCACTGCACCGCATCCTAGTGCAAGGCGGCGCGCGAATGCCAATGCCAGTTTGGCATGCCAACATGCAAAAAATGCATAGTTTCCCGGCACTGCGAAAACACCGAAAACGGTGCCCGACGGTCGTTGAATCAGCTGCCGGGCGCGACCTTCGATCTCGCGGATGCCCGCTTACGGATACCGGCTTTTGCGCCTTCCTGACTTTGCCGCAACAGGAAATTCCACAGGCGCTCGACTCCTGGCTTTCCCGGACGCTGCGTCGAAGGCCGCTCCCGGTAAAGTCGAATTTCCATCTGCACCTGCCAGTCGGGGTCGTCCTGATCGGCGCGCGCAAGCGCCTTCTGCTTGACCTCACGGACGACCGCCGAGTCTGGCAGGAACACGATGCCGTGCCCTTCCAGCGCCATCATTTTCAGCCCTTCGGCCATGTCGGTTTCGTAACGTTTCTCGAGGAACAACGGATGTCGGGCTTCGGTCAGGATGAGTTCGACCATGCGCCCGAGATAGGCATTGCTGGTGTAGGACAGGAACGGGAGCGGCGTGTCCGGCGTACCGGGCAGCTCGAACTCGGGCTTGCCGCTGCGGTCGCAACGCGCATAGGCACGCAGGGTCTCGGTTCCGAGCACCAGCATGTCGTAGCGGGAGGCATCGAGCTGCACCGGCTGGCGCGGGTGGTGGTAGCAAAGCAGCAGGTCGCAACCACCTTCGACCATTGTCATGACCGCGTCGTGCACGTTCAGCGCCAACAGTCGTGTGTGCAGACGCCCGAAGCCTGAATCAAGTGCAGTCAGCCACTTCGGTATGTAGGTAAGCGAAAGGGTATGCGGTACAGCGAAGTCAATCGTGGCATGCGTGGCTGGTCGTTTGCCGCGGGTGAGTGCTCTGGCGCGATCGATCTGCCCGAGCATTTCTTGCGCCTGCTCGTAAAAAACTTCGCCTGCCTCGGTCAGGCAGGTCGGGTACGACGTGCGGTCGATCAGGTCCGCGCCCAGCCAAGCTTCGAGGGACTGGATGCGACGCGAAAATGCCGGCTGGGTGACATGACGCAGTTCTGCGGAGCGGCTGAAACTGTGGGTTTCGGCGAGCGAGATGAAGTCTTCCAGCCATTTGGTTTCCATCACCGCATGGTAGTTGCCTTTGCAAGCATAGGCAAAATTGACACGCCGGGCGCCGTCTGTTTTACACGACAGCCGACATGCGGAAGCGCGGGAGTCCGCTTCAGGCGGCGACCTGAGCGGTCAGCGGCGAGTCCGCCACGGGGACCTCTTCCTGGCGCGCCTGCTGGCGAGCCCACATCTGCGCATAGGCGCCGTCCGCCGCGATGAGCTGGGCGTGCGTGCCGCGCTCGATGATGCGGCCGTGATCGAGCACCAGGATTTGCGCCGCATCGACGATCGTCGACAGACGATGGGCAATGACCAAGGTCGTACGGTTGCGCGCGATCTCCTTCAATTGCGCCTGAATCGCTTGCTCGGCTTTCGAGTCCAGCGCCGACGTCGCTTCGTCGAAGATCAGGATCGCCGGATTCTTCAGCAGGGTGCGGGCGATCGCCACGCGCTGCTTCTCACCGCCGGACAGCTTCAGGCCGCGCTCTCCGACCATGGTGGCATAACCGTCCGGCAGGCTTTCGATGAAATCATGGATCGATGCGGCCCGGGCCGCAGCCACGATCTGCGCCTTGTCCGCGCCCGGCTTGCCATAGGCGATGTTGTATTCGATGGTGTCGTTGAACAGCACGGTGTCTTGCGGCACGATGCCGATGGCGTCGCGCAGGGATTCCTGCGTCATCGCACGCAGGTCCTGACTGTCGATCGTGATGGCGCCCTGGTTGACATCGTAAAACCGGAACAGCAACCGCGACAATGTCGACTTGCCCGAGCCGCTGTGGCCGACGACTGCCGTCGTAGTGCCGGCTTCGATCGTAAAATCGACGTCGAACAGGATCTGCCGCTTCGGCTCGTAACTGAAGTCGACATGGGAGAAGCACACTGCTGCGCCCTGTGCGTGCAATGGCTGCGCCTGCGGCGCATCGCCGATTTCCCGGTGCTCGTCAAGCAGCGAAAAGAGGCGCTCCATGTCGGCCAGGCTCTGCTTGATCTCACGGTAGATCACCCCAAGAAAATTAAGCGGAATGTACAACTGGATCATGAACGAGTTCACCAGCACCAGGTCACCCAGCGTCATGGTGCCGTCGATCACACCCTGCGTTGCGCGCCACAGGATCAGGCTGACCGCCACGGCGATGATGGTGGACTGGCCGGTATTGAGCAGCGAGAGCGACGTCTGCGACCGGACCGCCGCCGTTTCGTATTTTTTCAGGCCCTGGTCGTAGCGTTGCGCCTCATAGTCTTCATTGCCAAAATATTTGACGGTCTCGTAATTGATGAGCGAATCGATGGCGCGGGTATTGGCCTTTGAATCGAGATCATTCATGGTGCGCCGAAAATGGGTGCGCCACTCCGTGACCATCACCGTGAAAGTGATGTAGGTGGTCAGCGCCACCACCGTGATACCGAAAAACCAGATGTCGTAATGCAGCACCAGGTAGCCCAGAACCAGCGTGATTTCCACCAGCGTCGGCAGGATGCTGAAGAGCGTGTACGACACCAGTGACGAAATACCACGCGTACCGCGCTCGATGTCGCGCGTCATGCCGCCGGTCTGGCGGTTCAGATGAAAGCGCAGCGACAGGGAATGGAGGTGACGGAAAACCCGCAATGCCACCGTGCGTACCGCGCGTTGCGTCACACGGGCAAAGATGAACTCGCGCAGCTCCGTGAAAAGCGTCGTCGACAAGCGCAGCGCGCCATACGCCGCCAGGATCCCCAGCGGCAGCACCAGCAACGCTTGCGGATGGGCCGGCGTGACGGTCAGGTGATCGATCAGCTGCTTGAGCACCAGCGGCACGCCGACGTTGGCAAGCTTGGCGCCGATGAGACACGTCAGCGCGAACGTGACGCGCCACTTGTAGGCGAGCAGATAGGGAATCAGCGTCTTGAGCGTACCCCAGTCGTTGCGGGTGCCCTGATTGGCTGGTGCTGAAGCGGGCGGAGAAGCGTGATGGCGCATGTGACGGAATCGATCGAGAATGGTTTATGCTGCGGTGCGGACGATTGTAGCGGTTTAAGAAAATTTGAGAGAAGGAACAACGATGACGGAACATGCCCCCACCACCCTGCCCGACGGCATGCCGCAATTACGCGTAGTGCCGATGCCGGCCGACGCCAACATTCATGGCGACGTGTTCGGCGGCTGGATCATGGCGCAGGTTGATATTGCGGGATCGTTGCCGGCAGTGCGGCGCGCCAACGGGCGCGTCGCCACGGTTGCAGTCAACTCGTTCCTCTTCAAGCACCCCGTCTTCGTGGGCGACCTGCTGTCGTTCTATGCCAGCGTGGTCAAGGTCGGCAACACTTCGGTGACTGTCAACGTCGAGGTCTATGCCGAACGCATGCGATTGCAAAGCGAAGTGGTCAAGGTCACCGAAGCGACGCTGACCTATGTCGCCACCGGCGCCGATCGCAAGCCGCGCGCCCTGCCGCCTCTGCTCGACTGAACCAGGACACAGTCAGCCGGGCAGGAAAAAAACGTCAGCAAGCGGCGGCATTGGCGCGGCCGAATCCGGTCAAGCCGCGTGGGTTGCCGGCGAGGGCGCATCCCGCAATTCGCGCCGCAGGATCTTGCCGACGTTGGTCTTCGGCAGATCAGTGCGGAATTCGATGAATTTCGGCTTCTTGTAGGCCGTGAACTGTTCACGGCAGTAATCCATCAATTGTTCCGCCGTCAGGGCCGGGTCCTTGCGCACCACGAACAGTTTGACGGCCTCACCGGTGTTTGCATCAGGTACACCGACGCAGGCGCATTCCAGCACGCCGGGATGCGCAGCGATAACACCCTCGATCTCGTTCGGATAGACATTGAAACCGGACACCAGAATCATGTCCTTCTTCCGATCGACGATGCGTACATAACCGCGCTCGTCCATGACGCCGATGTCGCCGGATTTGAAGAAGCCGTCCGGTGTCATTACCTTCGCGGTTTCATCCGGCCGGTTCCAGTATCCGACCATCACCTGCGGGCCGCGAATGGCGATTTCGCCAGCTTCGCCCAATGGCACCGGCTGTCCATCATCATCAAGAATCACAATGTCGGTCGACGGAAATGGCAAACCGATCGTACCGGTGTATTCGTCCGTGTCGGCAGGGTTGCAGGTGGCGCTCGGCGAAGTCTCGGACAAGCCGTAGCCTTCGGCGATCGGGCAACCGGTGACGGCCACCCAGCGGTCGGCCACCGCTTTTTGCACCGCCATGCCGCCGCCGTTGCTGACCTTGAGGCCGGAAAAATCAAGCTTCGAAAATTCGGGCGAGTTCAGTAAGCCGTTGTAGAGCGTGTTCACCGCCGGCAGCATGTTGAACCGGTACTTGGCGAGTTCCTTGATGAAGCCCGGGATGTCCCGCGGATTGGTAATCAAAATATTCATCGCGCCGGTGCGCGTGCCCAGCATGCAGCACGCCGTCAAGGCAAAGATATGGTAGAGCGGCAGCGCACAGACGACGATGAGCTGCTCGACCTTGGGCTCCTTGGCCAGCGCCGGTTGCAACCATGCTTCCGACTGCAGCACGTTGGCGATGATGTTGCGATGCGAAAGCGTCGCACCCTTCGACACCCCCGTCGTGCCACCGGTGTACTGCAGGAAGGCGATGCTGTCCTGGGTCAGCTCGACCGACTTGAGCGACGCAGCGGTACCGGCGGCGATTGCCTGACTCCAGCCGATCGCGTTCGGCAAGGTGTAGGCCGGCACCATCTTCTTGACGTTGCGGACCACGAAATTGACCACCGCACCCTTGAGCAGACCCAGCAGATCGCCCATGCGCACCACCACGGTATGCCGCACGCCGGTGTCGGCCACGACCTGCTCCAGAGTGTGCGCAAAATTTTCCAGAATAATGATCGCCTTGGCGCCGGAATCAATCAACTGGTGTTTCAGCTCGCGCGGCGTGTACAGCGGGTTGACGTTGACGACTGTATAGCCGGCGCGCAGCACTGCGGCGATCGCCACCGGATACGCCAGCACGTTAGGCATCATCAGGGCGACACGGTCACCAGGCATGAGCCCGCAACTCTGCAGCCAGGCGCCGAGCTTGCGCGATAAGGCGTCGACCTCGCCGTAGGTGAGGCGCTTGTCCATGCAAACGTAGGCGTCTCGCTTGGCGAAACGCTGGAATGAGTCTTCCAGCAAATGGACCAGTGACTTGTACTGCGTAATATCGATCTCGGCGGGTACGCCTGCCGGGTATGACTTGAGCCAGAATTTATCCACGCGTCGCCTCTGTTTTATGATTGTTCCGCCGAAATGAATCGACTTTCGGTCGCTCGATCGTGCCACTGTAGCATTACCGAACGACCGTTCCATTTTTAATCAGATGCTAACGGTCAGATTCCTCGGGTGCAAGCATTTTGGCGGATTTTGTTGCCTGCCACGGCTGCCAGGCCTCGCCTTTCCCGTGTAGCGGCTGCGAAAGACCTCAACGGCCCCGCGGCAGGACGACCGACGTCGACTGTTGTGCAGGCTTGGCCAATTGCCCAAGCAATGTGAGTTGCTGGTGCCGTGCAGTCTGATCGAGCGCCGCCAGACGTCCTACCTCCGTGTAGAACCCGGCGAGCGATTGCTGCTGCGCCAGCAGCACCTGGAATGCCGGCACGAAGTCGTGGTAGGTCGCCACCGACGACAGGTGCGCGTTGGTCAGCGGTTCGGCAAACCAGCGGTCGTAGCCAGGATATCCACCCCAGGACATTTTCAGGACCTGGTATTCATCCTTAAGCTGGCGGAAAATTTCCACCTTGTGCTGACGCTTGCTGCCGGTGCTGATCGGTTGCAGATAATTCAGTTCGAGCGCCCTGCGATATTTGATCAGCAGGTTCAGAAAATCATCCTTGCGCCTTTCGTATTCCACGTATTTCTGGCGCAGGCTCGGATCGCCCTGCGCCAGCAGCCAGCGCTCGACGCCGGCTTCCTCGACTGCAGTGGCAAACGATTCATTGAACTGGGTATCGTCCTTGACGTACACCACCTGATGCGCAAGTTCGTGGAACACCAGGCGCGCCAGTTCGCCATCGGGATACTGGATGAACGTCGACAGCACCGGATCGTTGAACCAACCCAGGGTAGAGTACGCAGGCACACCGGCGACCTGAACATCGAGACCCTCACGACGCAGTCCGTTGGCATAGTCCTGGGCATCGGCCTTGCTGTAATAGCCGCGATACGTCACGCAGCCAGCCACCGGAAAGCACCAGCGCCGCGGTTCCAGCGACAGCTCTTCCGTGGCGACCACGTTCCACAACACAAACGGGCGTTTCAGATCGGCGTAGCTGGTATAGCTGCGGTTGTCCGGCAAGCCCAGTTCGCGGGCGGCGAAGTGCCGTATCTGCTTGACCTTGACCAGTTTGGCGCGCAACTTTGCGGACACGGCCGGGTCGGCCAGCCAGTCGTCGATCGGACGAGCGTCCGAGAGTAGCGACAGCTGCCCTTGCGCGGCCTGGGCGTAATAATCGAGCGGACTGCATCCCGCAACCAGAAAACCGGCGAGCGCCGTGGCGCCGGCCCATCCGAAATAGCGTCGGGCATTCATACCCTTACTCTGAAACCATCATGGTTGCCACGCCCGCGATCCTTTAGGTATTCTGTTTCCGTGCGTCCGGCCCGGCCTTGGCGACCTCGACCAGGACATCGTAGAAGGTTGGACCGCCACCCATGTCGGTGAGGCGTTGACTGGTCAGCTCATTGGCGTTCTTGCCGTCGGTCGCCAGTTTTTTCCACCAGATCGACAGCCCCACCACCAGGCCCCTGCGGGCCTTGTCGGTGATTCGGACGCGCGCCGTGAACGTACCGCGGTCATTAAAAATCGATACCATGTCGCCGGCCACGATGGCACGTTGCGCGGCGTCGTCGGGATGCATGTCGAGGTGTGGCTCACCCTCGGTCTCGCGCAGACTCTCGATGTTGACGAAAGTGGAATTCAGGAAGTTCCTGGCTGGAGGGGAAATCATCGCTAGCGGATAGCGAGACGCCAGCACCGGATTGCTGGCCGCCGATTCGTAGGGCGGCAGGTAAGTCGGCAGCGGATCGAAGCCATCGGCAGCCATCCGCGCGCACAGGAACTCGCACTTTCCCGACGGCGTGGCAAAGCCGCCTTCGGCAAACGGCGCCTCGGGCACCGCCAGCTTCTGCCAGCCGGAGCGCTTGAGCGACTCCCAGTCGAAATGCACCGCATGGACGTGCTTGTTGTCGAAGGCTACCGCCGCGATCGCGTCGTCACTGTCGGCAAAACACGGATCGTCAAACCCCATGCGGGCAGCCAGCAAGCGGAAGATCTCGGTGTTGGGCTTGGCTTCGCCCAGCGGTGCGATCGCCGCATTATTGGCCATCATGTAGAGATGACCATAGGCGCCGTGCACATCGATGTGTTCGAGCTGCGTCGTCGCCGGCAACACGAAATCTGCGTAGTCTGCGGTATCGGTACGAAAGTGTTCCAGCACCACCGTGAACAGGTCGTCCCGGGCAAAGCCCTGCATCACCTTGCCAGACTCGGGCGCCACCGCGACGGGATTCGAATTGTAGACGACGACTGCTTCGATCTGCGGACCGAACGCGGGCGATGCCGGACGCAGCAGGTCGTCGCCGATCGTGCTCATGTTGATGGTTCGCGGCACGCGCCCGGCGGGCAACAGGTCGGTCCGCTGCACTGCCAGCCTGTCTTTCGGGAAGCTATCCGACGATGAAAGCTGGATGCCACCGGCGGCGTGCCGCCAGGCGCCGACCAGTGCCGGGAGGCAGCAGATATTGCGCACTGCCATGCCGCCGCCGCGTACCCGCTGCAAGCCGTAATTAGTGCGGATGGCGACTGCCTCGCCACGCCGGGCCGTTGCGCCGTACAGGCGCGCCAGTTGCGTGACTTCCGCCGTCGTGATGCCGCAGGTCTCGGCAACCCGCTCGGGTGGCCACTCGACCACGCGCTGTTTCAGTTCCTCGAAACCAAGGGTGTGGCGCGCGATGTAGTCATGATCAAGCAGGTCCTCGGCAATCAGCACATGCATCATGCCCAGCGCCAGGGCGGCATCGGTGCCCGGCAGGAGCGCAATGTGCTGATGACATTTTTCAGCGGTCAGGGACCGGTAGGGATCGATCGCGATCAGGGTTGCGCCGCGCCGCTTGGCTTCCTGCGCGCGGGTCCAGAAATGCAGGTTGGAGGCGATCGGATTGCCGCCCCAGATCAGGATCAGCCTGGCATTCTGAAACTGTTCGACGTCGGTGCCGATCCGGTTGCCGATCGTATAGGTGTAACCGGCGCCGCCGGCGCTCGCGCAGATCGTGCGGTCCAGCAGGGAGGCGCCGAGCTTGTGAAAGAATCGCGCCGACATCGATTCGCCCTGCACCAGGCCCATGGTTCCCGCATAGCTGTAGGGAAGAATCGCCTCCGGGTCGCGCGCGGCAATCGCACCCAGCCGGGTCGCGATGGTATCGATGGCTTCGTCCCAGCCGATGCGGACGAACTGACCGCTGCCTTTGGGCCCGATGCGCTTCATCGGATGGAGCAGGCGATCGGGGTGGTAGGTGCGCTCGGTGTAGCGGGCGACCTTGGTACACAGCACCCCGGCCGTGGTCGGATGGTCGGGGTCGCCTCTTACCTGGGTGGCGACCCCGTCTTCGACCGTGACCAGCATGGCGCAGGTGTCGGGGCAATCGTGCGGACAGACCGCACGCACAATGGATGTCGTCATGAAAATTTGAAAGTGCCTTAACGCAACGGAGTCTACACCAGCGGCCGCCAGTGGTCAGGCCCTCGAACTGTCTTGGATCAAACGCAACATGAATGCCTCGCATTGGGCAAGTTGCAACATCGTCACGAATTCATTCGGCCGGTGCGCCTGTTCAATATTGCCCGGACCGCAGATCACGCTCGGTATGCCGGCTTGCTGGAACAGGCCTGCCTCGGTACCGTAGGAGACGGCGCCGTTCGGACGATTGCGCGACAGCGCGCTGGCGAGCTGGACGATGGCGTCGCTCTCATCCATGCTCAGCCCCGGTGCCGAAGCGACCCACTCGAAATCGATGGCCGCGTTCGGTTCGACCTTGCGCATTTCCGGCAACAGCGTGGCGGCGTAATCCTGGATTTCCTGATACAGCTTTTCGGCCGATGCGCCGGGCATGGTGCGCGCCTCGAACTGGAATTCGCATTCCTTGGGCACGATGTTCGACGCCAAGCCGCCGTGGATGGTGCCGGTCTGGAGGGTCGTGAACGGCACGGTGAAAGCATAGTCACGGGTTTCCAGTTGGGCCAGCCGGTCTGCCATCTGGCGGATGTAGACAATCAGCCGAGCCGCGTATTCGATCGAATTCACGCCCTGGGTGGTGTAGCTGGAATGGGCTTCGCGCCCGGTGATGCAGCAGCGGAAACGGTGCGTACCCTTGTGCGCGATGATCGGCTGCATCAGGGTCGGCTCACCGACGATGCAACCGGCTGTCTTCAAGCCGGTCTGGGCCAGGTCCGCGATCAGTCCGCGCACGCCCAGGCAGCCGACTTCTTCGTCGTAGGAGAGCGCGAAGTGCAACGACGAATCCATGTCGGCCGCCAGGAATTGCGGCGCCAGCGCGAGCGCCGTGCCGATGAAGCCCTTCATGTCGGCGGTACCACGACCGAACATCGCGCCGTCGCGGATCTCGGCCTTGAAGGGATCGCTGTCCCAGGCCTGGCCGGCGACCGGCACCACGTCCGTGTGGCCGGACAGGATCAGCCCCGGCTTGCGGCCTTCGCCGAGTGTGGCGAACAAATTGGCCTTCTTGCCCGTGACGTCGTAGGTCAGGCGCGACTTCACGCCCATGCGATTCAGGTAATCACGCGTCCATTCGATGAGGCCCAGGTTGGAGTCGCGCGAGACGGTCGGAAAGGCGACCAGGCGCTCGATCATGGTGACCACGTCGGCGGACGGCGTTTGCGCGCCGGAAGCCGGCGATGTCAGATTGTCAGTAGGCGAGTTCATGAGGCAAATCCTGTCAGGTGATCTTGCGAGTACCGCTGCGCTGGATGGGCAGTGGCACGACCGGATGGAACCGGATCGTTTCAGTCGTCCATTATGCCGCAGCAAGGCGCCGCCCGTGACCGGGCTCCTGCGACCCCATGGCCTAGGTGAATCAGTCAGTCGTTGAGATGACAGGCCGAGAAATGGGCTGGCGCGACCTCGCGCAGCATGGGCACCTCGACCTGGCAACGCGCCATTGCGTGCGGGCAGCGCGGATGAAAATGGCAACCCGCCGGCGGATGCAGCGGCGACGGAATCTCACCTTTGACGGCGAAGAACTCCAGCTTGCGCACTTCCAGTTTCGGCGCCGATGCCAGCAAAGCCTGGGTATATGGATGATTGGCGTGTGAAAACACAGCGTCGGCCGAGGCCGATTCTACGATCCGCCCCAGGTACATGATCACCACCCGGTCGGCCAGATGCCGCACCACGCCCAGATCATGACTGATGAACAGGTAGGTCAGGTTCAGCTCGTCGCGCAAACGGATGAACAGGTTGAGGACCTGCGCCTGGATCGAAACATCGAGCGCCGCCACCGCCTCGTCGCAGACCAGGAATTCCGGCTTCACTGCCAGCGCCCGGGCAATTCCGATGCGGGCCCGCTGGCCGCCGGAGAACTGATGCGGAAAGCGGCGCACGACGGTCGGGTCGAGCCCTACCCGTTCCAGCAATTGTTCGACATAGATCTGCTGCTCGGCTGCCGGCACCATGCCGTGTACGACCGGCGCCTCGCCGATGATGTCCTGCACTCGCATGCGCGGATTGAGCGAAGCGGTCGGGTCTTGGAAGATCATCTGGATTGCCAGCTGCTTCTGGCGCCGCGTCGCCGCATTCAGCAGCGACAGATCCTCGCCCTTCCAGAACCGGGTGCCGGCACTCAGGCTGTGCAGGCCGACCGCCATGCGGCCCAGGGTCGACTTGCCGCAGCCGGATTCGCCGACCAGGCCGACCACTTCGCCGCGACGGATGGTCAGGGTGACGTCATCGACTGCATGCACCACTTCCTGCTCGACACCGGCGCCGAACAGATTGGCGATACGTGTTGCGGCATCGATCGGCTTGACGAAGCGCTTGCTAACATGGCGCAGCTCCAGCAACGGTATCTGCACGTCGGGCGGGTTCAGCGGTAGTACGCTCACGCCATCACCTCATCGGCTGCCACCGGATGGAAACAGCGGAACGCCTGACCATCGACCAGTTGCATCGGCGGCGGCGTGCTGCACACGTCGCTGGCGCGGTCGCAGCGGGCGCGGAAGGCGCAGCCACTCGGCAGGTTCAGCAGCGACGGCGTCATGCCGGAAATTTGTCGCAATGGCTGCCCGCGCGGATTGCGCGACGGCGCCGAACCAATCAGGCCGAAGGTATAGGGATGGCGCGGATGCTCCAGCACTTGCTGGACGCTGCCGCTTTCGACGATCTTGCCGGCATACATGACGCATACGGTATCGGCCAGACCGGCCACCACAGAGAGGTCATGGGTGATCCAGATCAGCGCCGTACCCGATTCGCGGCACAGCTTCTGCATTTCGAACAGGATCTGACCCTGGATCGTCACATCCAGCGCCGTGGTCGGTTCGTCGCAGATAATCAGATCCGGCTTGTTGAGGAGCGCGATGGCAATCGCGACCCGCTGCCGCATGCCGCCCGAGAACTGGTGCGGATAGGCGAGCAGGCGTTCGTCCGGCGAGGGAATGCCGACCCGCGCCAGGGCGTCGCGCGACATCGCCCGTGCGGTCTCGCGACTCACTCGATGATGGGCCAGCACGGCTTCCATCATCTGGGTATCGATGCGCAGAACCGGATTGAGCGTCATCATCGGGTCCTGGAAAATCATCGCGATGCGGTCGCCGCGCACGGCGCGCATGGCCGACGGCGACAGCGTGCGCAGGTCGGCGCCCTTGAACAGGACCTGGCCGGCCGTGACCTTGCCGGGCGGGTCGATCAGCCCCATGATCGAATAGCCGGTCATCGATTTGCCGGACCCGGATTCGCCCACCAGTCCCATGATCTGTCCGGGCAGGACCGAGAAGGAGACGTCGTTGACCGCGGTGGCAATACCGGCCCGTGCCGTGAATTGCGTCGTCAGGTTGCGCACCTCCAGCGTCGGCTGGAGCGGATGGGACAAGGGTGGCGTCGACACGTAAGGCAATCCTGTGATGATGGCCGGGGCCGATTGATGATTATTGGGTCTGCAGGCGCGGATTCAACACGTCACGCAATTGATCGGCCACCAGATTGATGGTCACGACCGTCACCAGCAGCGCGATGCCGGGGAAAAAACTGATCCAGTATTTGCCCGACAAAAGATATTGAAAACCATTGGCGATCAACAGGCCCAGCGACGGCTCGGTGACCGGCAGACCCAGGCCCAGGAATGACAGCGTGGCTTCCAGCGAAATGGCGGAGGCGACCTGCAGCGCAGCGATCACGATCAGTGGCGGCATGCAGTTCGGCAGCAGGTGCCGCAGCATGATTCGCAGAGGCGACAGGCCGAGCGCCGTGGCAGCCTCGATGTATTCCTTCTTCCGCTCTACCAGTGCTGCGCTGCGGGCGGTACGCGCATAATATGCCCACTGTACCGCCACCAGCGCGATGATGATCTTGCCGACGCCCTGCCCGCTCAAGGCCAGCAGGATCAGCGCGATCAGGATCGGCGGGAACGAGAGCTGGATATCGGCCAGGCGCATGATGACCGATTCGATCCGGCCTCCCGCGTAACCGGCGAACAGGCCCAGCATCAGGCCAATCGCCAGTGCGATGACGGTGCTGGCCACGCCGACCATGATCGAGATGCGCACGCCATAGAGGATTGCCGAGAGCATGTCACGACCCTGCTCGTCGGTGCCGAGCAGGAAGGTCAGCTTGCCATCGGCCGATTGCTTGCCCGGCTCGAGACGCGAATCCATCACATCCAGACCCGACAGGTCGTAGGGATTCTGCGGCGCCAGCACGGGCGCGAAAAGTGCCGCCAGCACGATGATCAGCAGACCGATGAATCCGGCAGCGGCAATACGGCTGCTGAAAAAATCACGGCAGAAGCGCCGCAAGGGCGTGTCGACAGTGGTCGGCAAAACCGGAACCACGTTGTCGGCTGGAGCAATGGAGTCGGTGGTGTCGATGGTGTCGATGGTAGTCACCCTTTGGCCTCGGATAGGCGCACGCGTGGATCGAGCAGTGAATAGACGACGTCGACCACCAGATTAATCACGATGAACATCACCACGATCAGCATCAGGTAGGCCACGATGACCGGGCGATCCAGCACCCGGATCGAATCGATGATCAGCTTGCCCATGCCAGGCCAGGCAAAGACCGATTCGGTCACGATGGCAAAGGCGATGATCGAACCGAACTGCAGGGCAATCACCGTGACGATTGGAATCAGAATGTTTTTCAGGACATGGACGCCGACGATTCGAGTGTTGCTCAAACCTTTGGCGCGTGCAAAGCGTACGTAATCCTGCAACAGCGCTTCCTGTGCACCAGCCCGGGTCAACCGGATCACCAGAGCGATGTTGAATAACGCCAGATTAAACGCCGGCATCATCAAATGACGCAGGCCATCGACCGACAGGAAACTCACCGGCACGCCGAACAGCAGGCTGGTGGCGCCCCGTCCGCTCGACGGCAACCAGCCCAACTGCACTGCGAAGACCATGATCAGCATCAGGCCGACCCAGAACGTGGGCAGCGAAAAACCCAGTATCGAGACCGCCATGATGGTTTTTCCCGCCAGGCCGTTCGGACGCAGTCCGGCCCACAGACCCAGCGGGATGCCGAGTCCGATCGAAATCAGAATGGCGACAACGGCCAGTTCCAGCGTGGCCGGCATGCGCTCGAAGATCAGCGTGAGCGCCGGCGTCGAGAACGCGAACGAGCGTCCCATGTCGCCGGACAGCGCATTCTTGATGAAGATGAAGTACTGCTGCCACAACGGCTTGTCGAGGCCGAAGGCGGCAATCGTGCGCGCCCGTTCGAGTTGATCGGCGTCCGGGCTGATGAGGACATCGATCGGGTTGCCGATGGCGTAGACGCCGACGAAAACCAGCAGCGACATCACGAGCAGCACCAGCACGCTCTGCAACAAACGCCGGATGATGAAAACAATCATGCTGTCAGCGACTCCGTTTTCTTTACCTGAACTGGCATCACTCGATTACTGTGCACGGAAAGCATAGGCATGCGTGCGTTCGTCGGTGCGTGGTGCGTAGACGATGCCTTTCTTGGTGGCCCAGGTCGTGACCTGATGATGAATCGGAATCAGGCCTGCATCATTGACCGCAATCGCCGTCGCGTCCTGCAGCAGCTTCAGGCGCTGCGGATCGTCGACAGTATTGAGCGCCTTGATCAGCAATTCGTCCATCTTTGGATTGCA
>JACMRD010000191.1 GCA_014376645.1 Herminiimonas sp.
CCTTCGGTGGCATTGGCCAGGCCGATACGGCGTCCGCCCGGCGCGAGGCGCACCAGGCGCATGACCAGCGCGGTCTTGAACAGTCCCTGGGTGTCGAACACCAGGTCGTAGGCGCGGGCCTGCAGGGCATGACGGAAGGCGCCCATCTCGGCCCACGTCGCCGCCCGTTTGCCCGGCGCCAGCAGCGACTTGCGCCAGCGCCGCAGCGCGATCGGCAGCACGTCGCGCACGCCCCGGTTCAGGCGCACCAGGCTGGTGTAGCCTTCTTCGACGACCCAGTCGATCTGCGCCTGGGGATAGAGGCGATGCAGATCGGCCACCATCGGCATGTTATGCACCACGTCACCGAGCGACGATACCCGGACGATCAGGATCTGCAACGGCAGGGGTGATACGACGGTCATGCCGATGCCGATGTCGGGCTCGTGGGTTGGCGCTGCAGTTGTTGCTGCCGATGGCGCAAAATCGTTCAGTACGGCAATTGCGCATCCGGCTTGGCAGCCAGGATGACGCGCTTGAACAATGCCTGGATGCGGGCCAGCGCTTCGGTGGTCTCGGCCTCGAAACGCATCACGACGACCGGCGTGGTGTTGGACGAGCGCGCCAGGCCGAAGCCGTCGGCAAACTCGACCCGCAGGCCGTCAATGGTGATGATGTGCTCGGCGCCTTCGAAGACCGCCTCTTCCTGCAGCTTGGCGATCAGGGCGACGTTCTCGCCTTCCTTCAACGCCAGTTGCAGTTCGGGCGTACTGATCGATTGCGGCAGCGCATTGAGCACCGCCGACGGATCGGCGACCCGGCTCATGAGTTCAAGCAGCCGCGCGCCGGCATACAGGCCGTCGTCGAAACCGTACCAGCGGTCCTTGAAGAACACGTGGCCGCTCATTTCGCCGCCCAGCGGGGCGCCGGTTTCGCGCAGCTTGGCCTTGACCAGGGAATGGCCGGTCTTCCACATCAGCGGCACGCCGCCATGCTCGGTGATCCAGGGCGCCAGGTGGCGGGTGCACTTGACGTCGTAGAGGATCTGCTCGCCAGGGTGGCGGCTCAGCACGTCAGCGGCAAACAGCATCAGTTGCCGGTCCGGATAGATGATCTGTCCGTCCTTGGTCACCACGCCCAGGCGGTCGCCGTCGCCGTCGAAGGCCAGACCGATCTCGGCATCACCGGCGGCGAGACTGCGGATGAGGTCCTGCAAATTCTCCGGATGAGCCGGGTCGGGATGATGATTCGGAAAGTTGCCGTCGACCTCGCAGAACAGTTCCGTGACTTCGCAGCCCATGGCGCGATACAAGTCGCCGGCAAATGCGCCGGCCACGCCGTTGCCGCAATCGATGACGATCTTCATCGGTCGCGCCAGCTTGACATCGCCGGTGATGCGCTGCTGGTAGGCGTCGCCGATGTCATGGGTGCGGTAGCTACCCTCGCCGGTGGCGAGTGCGCCATCGACGATCGCCGTGTGCAAGGCGGTGATGGTCTCGCCGTGGATCGCTTCGCCGGCCAGGACCATCTTGAAGCCGTTGTAGTCAGGTGGATTGTGGCTGCCGGTGACCATGACGCCGGAGCGGGCATCCAGCACATTGGTGCCGAAATACACCATCGGCGTGGCGACCACACCGAGGTCGATCACATCCACGCCGGCGGCTTGCAGGCCACGCGCCAGGGCCGCCGTCAAGCTCGGACCCGACAGCCGGCCGTCGCGGCCGATGACGACCAAGCGCTCGTCCTTGGCACGCACGGCCGAGCCGAACGCCTGCCCGATCTGGTATGCAATCGATTCGTCGAGGGTGGTGCCGACGATGCCGCGGATGTCGTAAGCCTTGAAGATGCCGGGGGAGAGGTTCATGGTGTCGGGTTTAAAAAAGAGAAATGGAGAATGGGGAAACGGCCTGCGAGGCAGATCACCGGCATGCCGTCCGATGGTACCGCCATTACGCGCTGCGCAGTCCTTCCAGAGGCTGGCCGCCGTCGACCCATTGCTTGACCCAGCCCGGCTTGCGGCCGCGGCCGCTCCAGCTCAGTTCGGCATTCTCCGGATGTTGGTAGACGGCCGCCGGCTTGGCGCTCTTGGCGCGCACCTGGACGCCAAGAATGTCCTTGAGCGGCACGCCCAGCTTCTGGGCGATCGACAGGATTTCTTCCCGCGCGCGCACCATTTCTTCGATTTCGCGCTTCTTGATTTCGTGCCGGGTTTTTTCTTCCAGATCACGCAGTTCCGCGAGATTCATGTTCGATAGATTCATGTTGTTTCCTTTCGTTGTTTTATCGGTCTACAGATACGGGCAGTGTTATTTTCTTTTACCAAAGATCATCCAGCGTGGCGCGCGAAATCGCACGATTCGTGCATATAACCAGACATAGCTGGCGATGAACAGGACGCAGAAAGTCATGAGCGCCCAGGTATGACGCCATAGCAAGGTGGCGGGAATGACCGCCATCAGTGAAATCAGCCACAGATAGGGCGATGTCAGCGCATTGCGGTGCATGAGTGCGCGCGCATCGCGACGGCCCACGGTCCAGTGCACCACGCGCCGGAAGATCAGGCTGTGCAGGTGAATCCCGTCCGGCATCCCGGGCGAATGACCGCGCAGGAACAGCCGTCGATAGACCGAAAACAGGGTTTCAAAGACCGGATAGATCAGCAGCAGCGCGGCATACCAGGACGAGACCTGCGGATTGCGCATGACCAGCAGGATCGACAGTTCGCCCAACATGAAGCCGAGGAAATACGCGCCTCCGTCGCCGAGAAAGATCAATCCGGCCGGATAGTTGAAGACGAAAAAGCCGGCTGTCGCGCCCGCCACCATCAGGGCTGCCACCAGCACGAACATGTCGCCCACCTGTAGCGCGACATAGCCGAGCGAGAGCAGCATGCAGATCGACACCACACTGGCCAGTCCGTTGAAGCCGTCGATGATGTTGACCGCATTGGCGATGCCGGCCACCGCCAGGATCGTGAGCGGCAGGCCGATCCAGAGTGGATCGAGGTGCCAGACCGCATTGATCCAATCGATGTGTTCGATCCGTGCATTGAGCAAAAAGAATCCGAGAACGGCCGCGATCATGGTCAGCAGCAGGCGCCGCGACGCGCTCACGTTCTTGGTGATGTCCTCGACGATCCCGCCGCCGAAGGCGACGCTGGAACACATCAGCAAGAGCGCGATCCAGGTGCCGATCGCCGGTGCGCGCCACGTGGTGTAAGCGCCGGTGAGCATGACAGCGACAAAAATACCGATGCCGCCGATGCGCGGTACCGCTTCCAGATGCACTTTCTGGACGCTGGCCAGATCCGAATCGAGCATGGCCGAATGACGCTTGCCGAATTTAATGATCAGCAAGGTGCAGAGCGCCGACAAATAGAAACTGATCAGGAATGAAGCCATCTTTTTATTGTTTTAAGGTAAGCGGAAAATCGGAAATCGGCGCTTCTCCGGTTCGCAATGACTTGGGCATCGCCGATCATGATAGCGCAAACGCCGACCCATGCACCTCAATCGGAGACAACCTGCAATCGCTGCATTGCATGCCAGCTCGCACCCGGTGCCAGAACCGGCCGCCTTGCAATCGCCGCCGCCTCGATGCAAACGAACGCCTGCTCGCCGCCTTTTTTGAGATCGCTTAAAGCTGCTGCCTTGACCGCACCGGGATTCCAGACCACGGTATCAGCGAAACCCTGCTGCCCGAGTGTCATGCGCCGGCTGCCGTCACGCAGCAACAACGACGCGGGTGCGTCGGTATAGATGCGGTCGATTTCTCCGGCAAAATGCAGACTCGCTTGCGGCTGGATCGACACCGCGCCACCAGCTACCTGGTCGATCAGACCACTGCCCTGCAGCCCGTCGATGGCGCACTGTCCCAGCCCATCGACGCGCAGATAAGTGTGCAGCGCCGCCTGGAAGGACCAGGGCGCACTGCCGATGTTGTGGACGGTCAGGGCGAGCTGCAGTGACGCGTCTTGCAGCCGCACTTCCAGCACCAGGCGGAATGCATTCTTGTCGTCATCCTTGCCATCGCCCTGCCCGTCGAGGCGACCCTGCAACGCCAGGCGCGCCACGGCGACGCCATCGTCCAGTCCTGCCGACAACAACGTCCACGGCCGGACCCGGGCAATGCCGTGGCGCATGCCCTGACCCTGCTCGCCGAATTGCGGAAAGATCACTGGCACGCCGCCGCGAATGGCCTGCCCGTTGCCATGGCCGGACAGCGGGCTCAGGTATAGGGCCTCGCTGCCACCGACCGGGCACCATGACAGCAGGTGCCCACCGTGGTCGGCGACGATCGCGGTGGCGCCATCGCTGCTACGCAGATGGGTGACGTCGATGCCGTGCAGGATGGCGCGGGTGCCGTTGGCGATCGGGTTCATGCCGCGCCGTCGAGGATTTTTCGGTACAGCTTCACGTAGTCCCGTGCCATTTGCGCCGACGTGAACAGGGTCTCGAATCGTTCCCACGCAGCCTGCCCCATGCGCGTGGCTAACGCCGCATCCTGGTCCAGCGCGCGCATGGCCTGACGCAATGCCGTGGCATCGTTGGGGGCGATCACGATGCCGGTCAGGCCGTCGATGTTGACGTAACTGCTGCCGGTTGCGATTTCCGAGGAAATCAGCGGCTTGCTGAACATGGCGCCTTCGAGCAGCGTAACGCCGAAGGCCTCGGCCCGCAGGTGGGAAGGAAACACTACACCGCGACACAGCTGCAGCAGCGCGACCTTGTCCTCGTCCGACACAGCACCCAGGAAATCCACATTCGTCAGGTCCAGCCGCGCAGCCTGCTCCCTGAGGTCGGCCTCGACCGGGCCGGCGCCCAGGATCACGACCCGGCTGCTACTGCCGGCACAGGCATCGAGCAGGATGTGCAGGCCCTTGTAGTACCGGAGTACGCCGACGAACAGGAAGAAGCCCTCGCCGACCCGGCGCCGCCAGTGTGCCAGGCGCTCCGCCGTGGGCTGCGGATAACTGCCTTGGTCAAGGCCGATAGGGATCACATGACACTTGTCGCGATAGTCCTGGAGCAACGTGCTGCTCTGCAGGTAATTCGGCGAGGTCGGCACCAGCGCCCGCATGCTGGCAAAAAACCGGCGCATCAGAGGTTGATAGATCGGCATGAGGAATTGCTGCCGCACCACGTCCGAGTGATAGGTCAGCAACGCCGGTGTCTGCTGGCCGGCCAACAGATGGAGCAGGTCGCCGAAGGGCCAGGGATAATGATAATGGATCAGGTCGGCGGCCTTGGCGGCTTGCCGGAACTGTCCGATGGCGCGCAACGACATTGGCGTCGAGGCCACCTCGATGTCGACCGGCGCGCGAATGACCGTGGTGGCGCCATCCTGCAGCATCGGCGTCTCGTGTGCTTGCCGGCTCAGCGTGAATACCGAATTGGTTACGCCGTGGATCTCGGTGGCATTGCTGAGCTGGCGGATCACCTGCTCGATGCCGCCGAAGGAATCCGGGTAATAGGTCTTGAAGACATGGAGCACGTTCATGGGCAGCCCGGCAGTTGGCCCGGCACTTGTCCCAGCACCTGCCGGTATACCTCCGCAGTGCCGCGTGCCGTCTGTTCCCAGGTCAACAGCGCAGCGCGTGCCAAACCGGCATCGACACAGCGCCGGCGCAAGCCGTCGTCGCGCACCAGCGCCAGCATGGCGGCGGCGATGGCGCCGACATCGAGTGGATCGACTTCGAGCGCGGCGCCCTGCGAGACTTCGGGCAGCGAAGTGGTGCTGGCGGTGACAACGGCCACGCCGGCGGCGAAGGCTTCCGCCACCGGGATGCCGAAGCCCTCGTGCAGCGACGGAAAGACGAAGGCGTGGGCGCCCGCGTAGACATGCCGCAGTTGTGCCTGGGTGTCGACCGTATCAAGCCAGACGACGGCTTCACCGGCGGCCACGGCGCGCTGGATGCGGGCAATCGTCTCGGCGCAACGCCAGCCGGTGCGACCTACGATGACGCACTGGTGCTGGCGCCGGATCTCTTTCGGCAGACTGAGATAAGCGTCGAGGATGCGGTCGATGTTTTTGCGCGGCTGCAGGGTGCCAACGAACAGGAAATAGCCCGGCGTCAGGCCGAAGTGCTGCAGCGTGGCCGCGACTGCATCGGCCGCCGGCTGTTGCTGCCAGGCTGCCGTCACGCCGCACGGCACGACCGTGATGCGCCGCTCATCGACACCGAAATACCGGACCAGTTCGGCCACCGCAAAGTGCGACAGCGCAATCACGTGATCGGCCTTTTGCGCGGCATTACGTTGCGCCCAATTCTTGAGACCGCGCAGGCGCGGATTGCACCACTGCGGAAACTGCATGGTCACCGCATCGTGCAGAGTCGCTACGACCGGGCAATCCATGCGCACGATGCGGTAATCGGTCGCGTGGTACAGCTCGACCGGCATGCGCAGGCGCGACTGCTGCGGCGTGACCAGGTCGCGCAGGCTCAGCGCCGCGAACGAGTGCGGCATCGCACGCCCGACAGTCAACACCGCCCGCGCTGCCAAACCGGCAATCGGCGGATAGGAAAATCCCCGCACCTCGCAACCGGCCCCCGGCAAGGCATCGAGCAGTGCGCGCGAATAGACGCCAATGCCGTCGAGGCGCCCACCCGTGAGTGCCGGCTCGACCGTGGTCGTGCCCAAGCCGATGCACAGGAGCCTGCTGCCCGTAAATTGTGCAGGCGCGGCGAGCGTGTCTTCTGCGACACTGACCCGATCCGGCGCAAAGGCAGCCGATGCACAGCCGCCGTCAGCCCCATCGACAGGCCGCAATTGCACTGCCGGTCCGCCGAACTGCGGCACCGTCATTATTGAGTCATCCAGCGCAGCGTCTCTTCCAGTGGAACCGCACCACTGTTGCCCACCAGCGCGTGCAGCAGCGCCGTCGAGCCGACCAGCGTCCTGACTTCATTCTGGCGCACGAAGGCGGGGTTGACCCGCACCTCGATGGCGTAGCCGGCAATCACTTCCATCATGGCGATGATGGCACGCAGCGAGTACGGCGTGCCGCTACAGATGTTGACGGTCTGGCCGGCGCAGTCCGCCTGCAACAAGTCGCGGTAGACCCGCGCGACCATCCGCACGTCCGAGAAATCACGCTCGACATCGAGATTGCCGAGTTCGATCACCGGCGCGCGGTCGATGAAATGCGAGACGATCTTCGGCACCAGGAACTGCGGTGCCTGGCCGACCCCGGTGTAGTTGAATGGCCGTGTGACGACGATCGAAAACCGCTCGCACCAGGGCTTGACCAGATACTCCATGGCCAGCTTGCTCATGGCGTAATGGTTGATCGGCGCCGGCGGCTGCGTTTCGGCGAGGATGCCGGCGGCGGCGTTGCCATAGACATTGGCGCTGCTGGCCAGCACCACCCGCTTCGGCGTCACGCCGGTGTCCGCCATGGCTTGCAACAGATTCAAGGTACCGATCACGTTGACCCGGTAAAAGGCTTCGGCATCGGCATGGCCGACGAAAGCGATGGCCGCCAGATGGATCAGGTAATCAGGGCGCACGGTCTGCATCACGGCCCGGCAATGCTCCAGCGAGGTGATGTCGAGAGCGATCTCCGACAGCGCCGCGCCATCGGCAGGTACGGGCGGATTTGCCGCATTTACTGTTATCGCATGCGGGCCAGCAGCGGCGACGGCATCGATCACCTGGTAGCCGGCGCCTTCGAGTTCGGCCCGCACATACCGTCCGGTAAAGCCGCGCGCGCCGGTCAGCAGCACCCGTCCATTTTGCCCGGGCTGCAGCGGCGGCATCAATGCGTCAGAATGAAAAGCCAAGCTTGTTTCTCCGTAAGTCGGCTTCCACCATCATCGCGCACAGTTGCTCCAGCGTCGTCGGCGCCTGCCAGCCGAGCTGCTCGCGCGCCTTGGCCGGGTTGCCGATCAGGAGTTCGACTTCCGCCGGGCGATAGAATTTCGGGTTGACCTGCACCCGTGTCTTGCCGGTGGCGATATCGACGCCGATTTCCTGCTCGGCTGTGCCGCGCCATTCGAGGCGCACGTCGATTGCCTTGAAGGCCATGGTGACGAAGTCGCGCACTGTCTCGGTCCGGTTGGTCGCCAGCACGAAGGTGTCGGGTACCTCGGCCTGCAACATGCGCCACATGCCTTCCACGTATTCCTTCGCATAGCCCCAGTCGCGCTTGGCATCGATGTTGCCGAGCTCCAGAACGTCGAGCTTACCCAGACTGATCTTGGCGGCCGAATCAGTGATCTTGCGGGTAACGAACTCACGTCCGCGCAGCGGCGACTCGTGGTTGAAGAGGATACCGCTGCAGCCGAAGATGCCGTAGGACTCGCGGTAGTTGATGGTCATCCAGTGCGCATACAGCTTTGCGACGCCGTACGGACTGCGCGGATAGAACGGGGTTTCCTCGATCTGCGGCACGGCCTGCACCTTGCCGAACATCTCGGAGGTCGATGCCTGATAAAACCGGATGGCGGGATTGACGATGCGGATCGCCTCGAGCAGATGCACCGCGCCGATGCCGGTGATGGCTGCCGTCGTGGCCGGCTGGTCGAAGGACACACCGACGAAACTCTGCGCGGCCAGATTGTAGACCTCGGTGGCGCCGGTGGTGCTCAGCAAGCGGATGCTCGAGCCGAGGTCAGTGAGATCGAATTCAACCAGGTGCAGGTTCGGATGGCCGGAAATGCCGAGCTCGTCGATCCGCCAGAAATTGACTGAACTCGAACGCCGGAACGTGCCGTACACCTTGTAGCCCTTGCCCAGTAATAGCTCGGCAAGATATGCGCCGTCCTGGCCGGTGATGCCGGTAATGATGGCAGTCGTGGATGTAGTCATGTTGTTGTCTGTTTTGGTAGAAGAAAAGGGATCGACTGCAATAAGTTATTTTTAAGAACAAAATTCACAACGTCGCAATGCCGCTGCGGCGCTTCAGACCTCGGGTAAAGTGCCAGATCAAGCCGTAAGTCGAGCCTCGATTCATCCCTGAATAGAGCCCCTATGATGACACACCGATGACTTCCAACAACCGCCGCGCGCTCTGATCCCAGGTCACGGTTCGCACCTGCGCGGCCAGGGCGATGCGCTGTGACGGGCCAAGGGTGCTGATGTTACGAACCGCCTGCGCCAGGCATGTCGGCGCGGCCAGTGAAAAATAGAGCGCGCCCTGCCCGCCGACTTCACGGAACACCGGTATGTCGCATGCCAGGGACGGCACCTGGTGCAAGGCTGCCTCGACGATCGGCAAGCCGAATCCTTCGGCTACCGACGCGGCGATCAACGCCGTGGCGGCACGATAGCAGAGATTGATTTCCGCATCCGTGAATTGCTCGATAAAAAATAGCTTTTTTTGCAACTGCGGATGCGAGCGGATACGGGCAATGGTACTGTCGGTTTTCCAACCGATGGCGCCGGCAATGCACAGGCGCGCGCCGCTTCCCTGGGACCACAGCAGGTCAAAGGCGTCGAGCACGAAATCATGGCCCTTGCGTGGTTCGACTGTACCCACCATCAGGAACAAGGGACTATCGGTATCGATTCCGCCCTGCGGTTGCTCGCGCTGGCGCTGGTGCGACAAGGCCAGGACCGCCGGCCGCACGGTGCGTTCGTGACGGCTCACGGCCAAATCCGCACCGAGCGGCCAGGAACGGATCGCCATACGCCGGTGCGGGTCGAGTTGGTGCTCGGTCAGGTAATTGCGTACCTCGGCGGCAACGGCCTCCGAGATACACAGCAGCATGTGGCTGTGCGCGACCGCCAGCCGGAACCAGGTTTCGAACGCCACCACCAGCGCAGGGACGCAGAATTGTGGATGCTGCAGCGGGATCAGGTCATACACCACAGTGACGATGGTGCCACCCAGCTGGCGGGTTGACTGGAATACCGGCTCGAAGGCAGCGTACTGTTCCCATGATGAATCGATCATCAGCAGCGTATCGCCCGGCTGCGGCAGGATTTCACCCGGCGGCACCAGGCTCTGATCGATTTCGAAGATCGAAGCGATGGTCCGCGTAGCGCGCCACAGCCGCCCTTCGCTCTGCACCACCAGTTCCAGCGGCCGGTCGAAATCGGCGAAACCGCCGATGGCGCGGGCGATGTTGCGCACCACCCGCTGGATGCCGCTGCGACCATCCGAGCGCGACAGATGCGTGACATCGAAAAGCAGCCGAGGTTGCTGTTGCAGACGCTGGTTATTGACCACGTGATCGGCCAGCGGCTGCAGGGCGAGCTCCGGCGAAGCCATCTGCTCGAGCAGCGGCGCCAGCGCATCTGCAGTCTGGATGGTGTCGTCGGCACCGCTGGACTCGATCGCCGCGCGATATGCCTCGATCGCGGCCTGCGGCTCTTCACCCAGCGCCAGCACGGGGGGGCGCCAGCCGCCGCCTGAATCCTGCAGCGTCGGCCAGGCCGCGTCGCCGGCGTGCTGGCTCACCAGCAGGAAGCGGCTTGTCTCGACCAGATGCCGGTTCATCGGATAGCGGGTGCCGTTCCGCAGCTGATCCAGCAACGCCTGCAAGCCGTGGCAATACATCAGCTCGCGCATCGCGAGGTCCGGCGTGCCAGCATGCAGCGCCCAGGTCTCGACGAGGCGGTCGATGCGCCAGTCGTGCAGGACGACGATGCCGGGATGGGCCTCGGTCAGTGGCAGCATGAAAGCATGCTCGGGCGTGTTGTCGAATTGATAGACCAGTGCCGCATACCGGCCGCGTTGTGCCGCCAGGCGGGTATGCGGGTAGATCGGGAAGCGCGCCTCGATGCTCGGCGCATCGGTCCATACGCCTTCCTCCACGTACAGGTCGATATCGAA
Source organism: Herminiimonas sp. (assembly GCA_014376645.1). GTDB lineage: Bacteria > Pseudomonadota > Gammaproteobacteria > Burkholderiales > Burkholderiaceae_D > JANXSS01. The sequence continues at coordinate 10,759 of JACMRD010000191.1, forward strand.
TTCTTCCGCCAGCAGCGGCAGCACGCGCACCACATGCCGCGCAGCGGCACAGTGGGTCGAGGGCGAGGCGCAGATCAGCGCGATACGCTGGCGCACCAGCGCGGCCCGCGCCAGCTGACTGCGCCGACGTTGCTTGGCGCTGGCAGCCGTTTCGATTGCGCTCCAGGCGCGGGCGGCCGAGCGCTCCCACGTAAAGACCTTGGCGCGTTCGATGCCATAGGCCTGCAATTCGCGCCGTAATCCATCGTTGTCCAGTACCGCTTGCATGGCCGCGGCGATTGCGGCCGGATCACTCGCATCGAAGAGCATGTCGGCCCGTCCGACAATCTCTGGAATCGACGAATTGTCACCGGCGATGACAGCGGCGCCGCAGGCCATTGCCTCGAGAATCGGCAAGCCGAAGCCTTCGTACAGGGAAGGGAAGACGAACAGCGCGCAGCGGGTGTAGAGCGCAATCATTTCCTCGTCGGTGATGTGGCCGGTGACGACCACGTCGTCTGCATCGAGGCCACTGGCGCGCACATCGCTGAAGAAGCTGTCGCGTTCGAGCACCTGGGTCAGCACCAGCTGATGCTGACTGCGCAGTACCTCCGGCAGCAGGGCATACGCGCGCAGCATGCCCGCCTGATTCTTGCGAAAATCGACGTTGCCGGTGTAGAGGACGAACGGACGATGAATGCCGAATTTCGTCAGCGAGACCAGCGGCGCATCGGCCGGCGGCGGTGTAAACATCGGGCTGGCCGCACCGGAGATATTGACGACCTGATCCGGCGACATGCCCAGTATCCGGATCGCATCGTTGCGCGTGGCCTCGGATATCGCGAGCAGCAGATCGAAACGCTGCAGCGCCGCCAGCCGCATGGCATACCAGTCGCGGTAGCCGGGCACGTCATCAAGGTACTGTTGCGGAAACAGCCAGGGGATGAAATCGTAGAGCACCGCCACCTGCAGCGTGGCCGTATCGCCGGCCGCCGGCACTGCGCCCACGCCCTCTTCGCCCCAGCCTTCGAAGGGCGTCGAATACAGCACCACGTCCGGCGTCAGTACGGTATAGGCCCGATTGATGAGGACCGTGGCGACCGATTCATGAATCACGCGGTCGCAGGCCAGCCCACCGCGTTCGACATAGGTATAACTCATGACCGGCGCCGGTTGCAGGAGGTCGCCGAGCGCGCTGCGCAGGTGATCGGTCGTGCCTCGGTAGAGGTCGAGCCCGTTGGCCAGCGCGATCATTTCATGCTTGCCGCGCTGGCGCGCCATTGCTTGCGCGAGCGAGAGCGTGAAGCGGCCGATCCCGCGCAGGCGCGAGCCAGTCTGGCAGGGAAAGAGATCGTAGAGCAGGCGCATCAGGACAGTACCTCAGGCGCGGCGGTCTGACCGGTGATGGCGCCGTGGCGGCGCTGCTTCTGCTCGTCGAGCGCGTGCTGGAGCGCGAGCTGGACGCGTTCGGCGTGCCGCAGCGCCGGCTCCCACGCCGAATGCATGCGTGCGCCGGGCAGTGCGGCCCTGAGCGGCGACTCGGCGGCGCCGGCGGCCTCCGGGGATACGGCGCCAATCGAGGATGCCGGCGGGAAAACCTGGCGCGCTACCAATCGCGCCCCGCGCGGATGCCGGACGAACCAGTTCCGTATCCGGTCGGCCAGCGCCGGATGCACCCGCACCTGGCGCCAGCACGCCTGCGCGGCGCGGCGCACGATCCGCGCCACGGCAGTGCGCGGCCCGGCAGCGGCGCGCCGCAGCCACAGTCGCGCGCCGCGCTGCCAGTCACTGACGAAGCGCAACGGCGCCGTCATCCGCCAAGAGGTGCTTGCGTGGATTGCCTGCAGTTGCGCATGCGCCTGCCCATGCAGCAGCGCGATACGCTCGCGCAGTTGGTGCGCTTCGCAGTTGCCGCGCACGATCTCGAGCTGCGCCTGTTGCACCGTCGAGATCGTGTCCTGCCAGCGCATGCGCGCATTATCCAGACGGCGGTCGCTCAGGCGCGCCCAGTCCCGGATGCGGTGCAATTGCTGCTCGCGCTGTTCGATGGTGGCTTGCTGCTCGGCCAGGATGGCATCGGTACGGGCCCGCTCGGCGGCCAGGCGCGCTTCGTATTCGGCCCGCATGCCGTTGCGGACCTCGCTCTCCACATGTCGTGCGGTCTGCGCCACCAGTTCGGCGCTGCGGGCGTCGATCACACTGGCTGCACGCTGCGCGACCAGGGGTTCCACCGGGCTGCTGAAGACATGATCCGGCCGCAGGACGAAGCCGTCGAAATAGTTCGGCGGCGCGGCGAATGCGGGACGCAGCGCGGCCTGTTCCGGCGCCAGATAAAACCGGTTGATGCCGTCGAAGTAGACCGGCTGGTACCCGGCAGCCAGCACCATCGGCTCCCAATCCGACTGGCTCGGGATCTCGGTGAGCGGCCGGGTCGCTTCGATCACGAGTATCCACGGCTGCCAGCGCCGCAGATCGAAGCCGCGCAACACATCGGCCTCGCCGCCTTCGACATCGATCTTCAGGAAGTGGATCGGTGTCCGGACATGCTCGGTGCAAACGGCATCGAGCGTGGTCAGCGCAATGTCCTGTTCGGCGACCTGGCGGCCCTGCTCGCGATAATGCGCCGCTAGCCCCGGATCAGCGGTCGACAGGCCCGTGTCGGCGACGTTGTAGAAATGCAGCCGCCCGGCCCGGGCGCCGATTGCGACCTCGAGATTGATGTCGCGCGGCCGCTCGCTGCGCAGCAGGCGCTGGAACTGGGGAACCGGCTCGATGTTGATGCCGCTCCAACCGCGGTCGTAGAACGCGCGCGTGACGGAATCGACGGTCGGATCATTGGCGCCGACATCAATGTAGAAACCCTGCTCCACGGTTGCGAGCGCACGCGAGAGCATGACGTCTTCAAAATTCTGGGCATATGAAAACATTTGCATATTTACAACTTTACAGGCTCGTGAAACCGGGGTGGATCGATGACTGCCATGGCATCGGCGTCGTGATTGCGTCTGGCGGGGGAGAGCTTGTCAGCCGGTCGTCATGTGGTTGCCGCATCGGCCACGCGTGGCCGCGAGGTATGGATCACGGGATCGCACCAGGCGCAACCGACAAAATGGTCGCGCGTCATGTTTGCCACCGTGAAGACGAGGGCCAGGTCGCGCCATTCATAGTTGTTCACCAGATGGGTATCGGTACTGACAAGCGCAGTCGCAACCGAATAAGTTCCAGGTCCCAGGTCGAGGCGAAAGTCGAAGCGGTACTCGATCGTCTCGCCCGGCTGGACATCGTTTTGCACCTGCCTCTTGATGTCCGTATTGGTGCCGTACATTGCCTGTCCTAGCCGGTCCTTGATCATGTAGCCGAGCACCAGCCGCGGAATCGGCGCGTGACAGGCAATACGTACCACCAGCGATACCGCCACACCGACGTCGAAGACTTCCTGCGCCTGTCCCTGCACACCCATGAGCCTAACGTCGATCACACTCGCCTCGCCCGTGCCGGAGATGGTCTGAACCCTGCCATCGTCGCGCCGAATCTGCCGCACGCTCGTGCCGTCGGCCACGATCTCTTCCTGAGGGACCACCGTGTCTCCAACCGGTTCCGCCACCCGATTTGTGGCGCGCTGGCCGGCCTGTTTTGCAGGAGGGCCGCCTGCTGCCGTCGCGCTGGATCCGGGATGTTCCCGTTCGGCCAGCATGGCGTTGTAATAATCCATGACTTCCTCTGGCGCGCCCTCCTTGACCACACGACCGCCGCTGAGC
>JACMRD010000192.1 GCA_014376645.1 Herminiimonas sp.
ATCGGCGGCAAGATTTCGGTCGAGAGCGAACCTGCCAAAGGCACAAAGGTGACCTTGCTGCTTCCCCTGTTCCAGGCCCAGACCGGCTCCGACCTGGACCTGCTCACTGCCCAGGGATAGGTCGCTACCGCCACGCGTTACCTGTACCTCGCATTCAGTGATGGCCCACAGGCGAAGCCCGGACAACCCCCTACGTGAGTGTTGTAACGCCCGCGTTTCGTGTGCCATCATCTCGTTCTAAAGACTTTTGACCTCGTCGTCCTGAGCAGGCGACAAGTGTCGATGCACCCTGCGGACAGTCGCGGAGTTTCTGAATCATCACTGATGGGAGAAGACCATGCGCAACTGCGCTGACTTGGGCCTGCGAGCGGTTCGCGTGGCACTACCGGTGTTCGCCGTGGCCCTGCTGGCGGCGTGTGCGGGCAATGCCGGAAGGTACCCGCCGGCTCCTGCCTTGGCATCGACACAGAATTACAGCTACATCATAGGGCCGGGTGACAACATCAACATCATTGTCTGGCGCAATCCTGAACTGTCGATGGCGGTTCCGGTGCGCCCTGACGGCAAGTTCTCCACCCCGCTGATCGATGAAATGACGGCGCAAGGAAAGAACTCTGTGGAAGTCGCCCGCGACATCGAGAAACAACTCGGCAAGTACGTGCGCGACCCGATCGTGACCGTCATCGTGACGGGCTTTGTCGGTCCCTACGATCAGCAGATACGGGTGGTGGGTGAAGCGGCGCGGCCGCAGGCGCTGCCCTACAAGCAGCGAATGACCCTGCTTGACGTGATGATCGCTGTCGGCGGCTTGACCGACTTCGCAGCCGGCAACAATGCCACCATCCTGCGCGCCGGCGAGGGCGGAAAACAGTACTCGATTCGCCTCAAGGACCTGGTCAAACGTGGCGATATCTCGGCCAACGTCGAGATAATGCCCGGCGACATCCTGATCATTCCGCAGAGCCTGCTCTGAAGCGCTTCGCAGGCTCTTCTGTCGGCGGCGGTCCTTCACGCCACGCAGCATCCACAGGCGGCCGCCGCCGCTAAACACTCGACGCCGATCACATGGAAGAACTGTTTACCCATTTAACCGCCATTGCCAGGAGCATGTGGCGCTTCCGCTGGTATTCGGTGCTCGTGGCGTGGCTGGTGGCCGTCATCGGCGCGGTCGGCGTGTTCCGGATACCCGACCAATTCGAAGCCACCGCGCGCATCTTCGTCGACACACAATCCATTCTGAAGCCGCTGATGTCCGGCCTGGCGGTACAGCCCAACGTCGAACAGCAGGTGGCGATGCTGAGCCGCACCCTGATCAGCCGCCCCAATGTCGAAAAACTCGTGCGCATGGCCGACCTCGACCTGAAAAGCGAGTCGAAAGCCGAACAGGAAGCCTTGATCGGCAGACTGATGACGGGATTGGAAATCAAGACCGTCGGCCGCGACAACCTCTACCTGCTGGCATTTCGCGATTCCGACGCTGCCAAAGCCCAGCGCGTGATCCAGTCTCTGGTGTCGATTTTCGTCGAGTCCAGCCTGGGCGCAACGCGCAAGGACACCGACACCGCCAAGGTCTTCATCAACGAACAGATCAAGACCTACGAGGCGAAACTGCAGGAAGCCGAAGGCCGCCTCAAGGCCTTCAGGCTGCGCAACATCGACCTGCAATCGGGGGACGGGAAAGACTCGGCGGGGCGGCTGTCCGACCTCAGCGGGCAATTGAATCAGGCCAAGCTCGCGTTGCGTGAAGCCGAGCAGTCTCGCGACGCAGCCCGCACCCAGCTCAGCGCCGAAAAATCGCAGGCCAACGGTTCGTCGGCGCTGGGCCAGTTGCTTGAGCAGTCGGCTGTAACCGTTGCCACCCCGGAAATCGACTCACGTATCGAGGTTCAAAAACGCAACCTCGATGGGCTGCTGCAGCGCTTCACCGATCAGCACCCGGACATCGTCAGCGCCAAGAAACTGATTCGCGATCTCGAAGAGCAGAAGAAGAAGGAAGTCGCGGAGTTGCGCAAGACGGCCATGGCCTCCCCGCCGGTCGCTTCGAACTCCGGCAATCTCGCTTACCAGGAACTGAACAAGTTGCTGGCGACCTCGGAGGTGCAAGTCGCGGCACTAAAGGCCCGCGTCGCAGAATATTCATCGCGCTACAACCAGGCCCGCGAATCGATCCGGGGCGCGCCGCAACTCGAATCCGAAGCGTCGCAACTGAATCGCGACTACGCCATCACGAAGAAGAATTACGAAGACCTGGTGACGCGGCGCGAATCGGCGGCGATGTCCGGAGAACTTGACCTCGCGGCTAGCGTTGCCGACTTCCGCCTCATCGACCCACCGCGCGTTTCATCCAAGCCCGTCTCGCCTAACCGGCTGATCCTGTTGCTGGTGGCGATGACGATTTCGGTGGCGGCAGGTCTGTTTACCGCGTTCGCGGCGAGTCAGCTTCGTCCGGTGTTCCACAGCCTGGGCGATCTGCGCTCGAAGGTCTCGTTCCCGCTGCTTGGCGCGGTGTCGCTGGTGATTGGCGATTCCGACGTCCGGCGCGAGCGGGTCGATCTGCTGAGATTCCTGCTTTCCTCTGGCAGCCTGATCGTTGTTTTCATCATTGCGTTGATCACCATGCTGGTGATCAACGCCAGACAGGGCTGACCCGCATGAGCAGTCTGATCGAACAAGCGGCGGTGCGGCTGGAGCAGCTCCGGCGCGCCGGCGTGTCGGTTCCCGAAACTTCGCCATCGGCAGCCACGCCACCGGCAGCCGCGCCGCCGCCGGTCATGCTGAGCGCGCCACCTGCCGAAAAGACGCTGCGCACGTCGCAGCAGGTGACCCTCGACCTCGATGCGCTCGGTGCCATCGGCATCGTCACGCCGAATGCACCGCGCTCCCAGGCCGCCGACCAGTACCGCGTGATCAAGCGCCCGCTCATCACGAATGCGAAGAACATGGGCGCGAGCGTGCTGAACCACGGCAATCTGATCATGGTGACCAGCGCTCTCGTCGGCGAAGGCAAGAGCTTCACCTCGGTCAACCTGGCGATGAGTATCGCCATGGAGCTGGACAACACCGTGATGCTGGTCGATGCCGATGTCGCCCGGCCGTCGGTGCTGCGAATGCTCGGGCTGGAGCCGCGGCCGGGGCTGCTCGATCTGCTGGAAGGCAGCACCGACATGGCCAGTGTCTTGCTCAAGACCAACATCGACAAGCTGACCCTGCTGCCCAGCGGTACGCCGCATCCGCAGGCGACCGAACTGCTGGCCAGCGATGCAATGCGGGCGCTCCTCGACGACATGGCCAAGCGCTACGCTGACCGCATCATCATTTTCGACTCGCCGCCGCTGCTGCTCACGACCGAAGCGCGGGTGCTGGCCACCCAGATGGGCCAGGTGGTGATGGTCGTTCAGGCCGACAAGACGCTACAGGCCGATGTGCAGCGCGCGCTGTCCACGATCAAGGCCTGCGCGAACATCAATCTGGTGCTCAACAAGGGGCGCGGCGATTCGGACGGCGGCGAGGGCCGCGGTTTCGGGTACGGCTATGGCTACGGATATGGCTAAGGTTATGGCCATGGCAGCGGTGCGCCCGATGGAAGATCGACAACCTGACTGCCCGCGCCTCAGGCCAGCTCTGCAACGCCGCTCGCTGGTGCGGCGTTGCGTTGGTCAGGCGGTCTTGCCGCCGCTGGTCGGCATCTTCGGCGTCGCAGCCCTCGGCAGCGTCAACGCACAGGAATCTGCGGGGCGGGCAGGGTGGTCGATCGTCCCCGACATCGGAATCCGCGAGACCCTCACCGACAACCTGCACTTGGCCAGCAGCGACCGCCGCGCCGAGTTGATCACTGAGGTGAGCCCTCGGCTTCGCCTGAGCAGCAACACCGGTCTGGTGCGCGGATTTCTCGACTATTCACTGACCGGGATCGTCTATGCGCGCGAGTCTTCGTCCAACGCCGTCCAGCAGGCGCTGAGAGCCACCGGCAGCGCCGAGGCGATCGAGAAGTGGGCGTACATCGACGCCAGCGCAAGCATCTCGCAACAGAACATTTCGGCGCTTGGAACACAGACCGTGGGCTCATCCCTGCCCAACGACAACCGCACCGAGGTGGCCTCGGTGCGGTTGTCCCCTTACGTTCGCGGCCGATTCGGCGGGTTTGCCGAATACGAAGCGCGCGTGAGCTTCGAGGC
>JACMRD010000193.1 GCA_014376645.1 Herminiimonas sp.
AAAGGAGGAAATACGATGCGGTGTTGTTTGAATTGGCCATTATTTGGTAATTGATCTGTGATCGTGGCCAGGCATGCGGTCGAGTTTTCGAAGAGCGCGAGCATGAAAACGTCGATTTTCACAACTCATTCATGTGGAACGTGAATGAAAATGTATCAAATAACGCGCCTAGTATGATTACTTCGTCATGCCTCGCAATACCCAATAAATGGCATTATAAAAATATTTCTCGAAAATAATATTTTGGTCTTATTTAAAGTACTATCGGTGGTGTTTCATAACCATAAGTTCCGACAACCCAACCTGATAACAACATGAAAAAAATAATTCCTCTGGTCCTTATTTTATTGACGACTGCTTGCGCGACGCCCACCGTCGTGCAAACGAGGCAAGTCACCGACGCAGGATTAACCTGTGAACAGATCAAAAATGAAATCGCCGAAGCAGAGCGTTATGAAAAAGCGGCAAGGAAGGATCGGACGGTGACGGGTACGAACGTCGCGGCCGCCATCTTGTTTTGGCCGGCGCTGATCGGTACCTATTCAAATACCGAAGAGGCGATCAATGCAGCCAAGGAGCGTCGGGAAAACATGATGGCACTCAATGCGACCAAGCACTGCAAAGCCTGATTGCGCAGTGAGCGGAACGTAGATTTTTACAAGACGCCGGAGTCGGATTTTCCGGCGTCGCAGCCAGCTGCGCGGCGGCGACAGGCTGAGCGGGATCTTGTGTACTTGCCATCGCCAACCGGAAGTGAAGGCTGGACCTTCAATCACAGACAGGTTTCAGTCGCCGACCACCCCCGTCTTGAACGGAAATCCCCTCAGTGCAGCCCGCACTTGAGCACGCAGTCCCGACGCGTGGATCCCGTCCGCAAACACCACCGTTACGCCACTCGCCTCGGCCGACTGCACCTGCGGCGGCGCCCCGCTCGCGCCGGCTGACTGCCACAGTGCATCGACCATCGCCGCCACCGCTGCATGCGCGGCCATCAGGCGCAATTCCGGTTTGTAGATTTTGCCCACATTGGTCATCGGCATGCTCGGGATGATCGTCACGCGCTTCGGTCTGGCGGGGGCCTCGTCGACCCGCTCGGCGGTGAAGGCCAGCAATTCCGCCTCGCTCACGGTCGCGCCGGGGATGAGCGTGGCAAACGCCACCGGCAGTTCGCCGGCATAGGCGTCGGGTACGCCGACGGCGGCGCAGACCTGCACCGCGGGATGGGATGCCAGGGCATCCTCGATCACCTTGGGATCGATGTTGTGGCCGCTGCGGATGATCAGGTCCTTGGAGCGTCCGGTCAGGTGCAGGCACTCGGCCGCATCGATCCAGCCCAGGTCGCCGGTGGCCAGCCAGCCGTCGGCCGTGAAGGCGGCGGCATTGTCTTTTGCATCCAGGAATCCGGAAAACAGGTTCGGCGACTTGAACAGCACCATGCCGTGGGTGCCGGCCGGCTGATCGATGTCGGAGGCGCCACCCGAGGCGTCGAGCGCGACAATGCGGACCCGGGAATAGGGCAGGCGAAAGCCGACGCAGCCGGGGGCGACTTCCACGCCCGGCGGCGTGATGCTGGAGATACCGGCCATCTCGGTCATGCCCAGGCTCTCGTGGACCTGCAGCCCGAACAGGCGCTTGAAGCGCGCTGCCAGTTCGGGCGAGAGGGGTGCTGCGCCCGTGCGGCAATACCGGATCGATGAAATATCGGCGCCGTCGAGCGCTACATTGGTCAGCGCCGCCAGCACCGTCGGCACCGCCGACATGGTCGTGACCCGGTACCGCTCGACCAGGCGCCAGTAGTTGGCGATGACCTCGCGGTTGCGCATGAGCGAAGGCGTCGGGATGATGGTTTCCACGCCGGCCGACAGCGCCGTCAACGACGCCGGCAGCACGCCCGCGACATGGAACAGGGGATAGCCGTTGATGGTCACGTCGCCCACGCGTGCGTCTTGCATCTGGGCGCTGGCCCAGGCGGTGAAGACCTGTGCGCCGTGACTGTGGCGCGCCAGCTTGGGCGCGCCGGTGGTGCCGCCGGTATGGAAGTAGGCGGCGATGTCGGCCGGCCCGATGCGCCGTTCGCTCACCAGATGGTCGTGGGGCTCCAGCGCACGCAGCGCCTTGAAGTCGAGCACGCCGGCGGGCAGTGGCTCGGCGCTGCCGTCGGGTTCATCGTGCGGCGCGACCCGCAATACGTGCGTCAGGCTCGGCACCGCACTACGGATGCGCAGCGCTTTCGACCAGATCGCCGATTCGCTGTCCGATCCGTAGGCGATTAATATCTTGGCCCCGGTAGCCTTCATCAGCGAGACGAGTTTCTCGTCGCTCAGCAGTGGATTGAGCGGCTGTACGATGGCGGCGGCTTCGGTCCCCCACAACGCCAGGTGATACTCCAGGCAAGCCGGCAGCAGGACCGCGACGGCATCGCCGCTTGTCACGCCGAGGCGGTGCAACAGGTTGGCGGTCTGATGGATGCCGGCCAGAAGGTCGGCATAGCTCCAGCGGATCGGCGCATCGTCGGGATTGCCGCTGCGCAGAAAGGTCAGCGCGGGCCGGTCGCCGAAGGCATGCGCAGCGTTGCGAAAAATTTCATAAGTGCTGCGCACCGTGAGCGCCTGCTCGATCGGCGTGGCTTCGAGGCGACGGACATCGTCCATCGAGCGCACGCGGAACGCGGCTGCAAACGGCGCGGAAAAAGGTGGGGAATCAAAGCGCATGAAGAGTCTCGTGTGTTGTCAGTGGAATCGCTGCGGGCGTTGAGTATAGCGTGCCTCATGCACAGATTTCCTCTTGGAATCCAGGTTCGAAAACGTAGTCGAGGCAATGGCACGAACCCTGCCTCCATGAAATAAATTTGAGTCATGCAACTATTTTGGGAAGGATCGGGTCTGATCCAGTAACCGATCAATCCTTGGCCCCTTGGTGGAGATCAACAGTTCGCCTGTCCATCGCGTCGATTAACAACGAAGGTCATTGTGAAATCCTTGGATGCTGCTCATGTCGAGGCCGAGCGCTTGCACTGCTTGCAGGAGTATGGCGTGCTCGATACGCCGCCCGAAGCCGCCTTCGATCGCATCACGGCACTTGCCGCGCGCCTGTTGGACATGCCGATCGCGCTCGTCAGCCTGGTTGATGCCGATCGAATCTGGTTCAAGTCACGCCAGGGCATCGACGCTACCGAGATGCCCGGTACGGAGGGGTTCTGTCCTCTCACGATCCAGGGCGCCGAACCATTGATCGTCAACGACACGTGGTGCGACCCGCGCACCGTCGATCACCCGGCGGTTACCGGCGCGCTTGGCTGGCGGTTCTATGCAGGCATACCGCTGCGCACACGTACGGGGTACAACCTCGGTACCCTGTGCGTCATCGACCGGCGACCGCGTGATCTCACGCTTGCCGATCGGGCGATCCTGGAGGACCTCGCCGCGCTCGTCATGGCGCATCTGGAGTTGCGTCTGGACGCGCGGCGCGCGCTTCAAGCAAAGCTTGCGATGCGCGAAAAGCTGTGGGAAGCCGATGCCGGGAAAAAAGTGGCCGAAAGTGAAACAAGGCGCTTCTTTGCACTCGCCGCAGCCCAGGTAGGGGACTGGGAGTTAGACCTGCTTACCGGCGAGACCAAGCACTCGATACTCAACGATCGATGCTTCGGTTACGAGCGTCCGATCGAAAACTGGGATTACGCGATTTTCCTGGAGCACGTTCATCCGGATGATCGCGACGAGGTGGATCGCCGCTTTCAGCAGGCGCGGGACGAGGGCACTTTGTTCGAAGTGGAGTTTCGGGTGTTGTGGCCGGACGGTTCGCTGCACTGGGTGCTCTCGCGCGGCGCCTTTTACCACGACGTACACGGGCAGCCGGTCAGTGCCGCCGGCATTCAGCTCGACATCACCGAGCGCAAGCGCGCGCAGTCGGAAATCGACCGCCTGGCGATGGTGGTGAGAAAAATCACGATGCCGGTCTTGATCACCGATCTCCTCGGCCGCATCGAGTGGATCAACGATGCCTTTTCACAGATGACAGGCTATGAGGTGCAGGAGGTGAAAGGACGCACACCCGGCAGTTTTCTGCAGGGGCCGGAGACGTCGCCCCTCACGATTCAGGTCATGCGCAACGCAATCAGGAAACACTGTGGATTCGAGGTCGATGTCCTCAATTATCACAAGAATGGCACGCCCTTATGGCAACACATCAAAGCCGATCCGATCCCCGGCACGCTGGGGCAGCCCGCCGGCTACATTTCGGTGCAAGCCGACATCACACAACGCAAGAGCCTGGAGTCACAGCTATGGGCCAAGGCCAACCGCGACGGCCTGACCGGACTACCCAACCGGCGGCTGTTCTGGGATCGATTGAACCAGGAGGTGCGCCATGGCCGACGCAGCAACAACGCCGTGGCGTTGTTGTTCATCGACCTGGACCGATTCAAGGAAATCAACGACCTGCATGGTCACGAGGCCGGCGACAACGTACTGCGTGAAGTGGCCAGCCGGATCAACGCCTGCGTGCGCGAATGCGACACTGCGGCCCGGATCGGCGGGGACGAATTCGCGGTCATTCTGAGTGATCTTGCGGTCAGTCTGCAGGTCGAAATCGTGGCGCGCAAGCTGCTTTCTGCCCTGGCGGCGCCAATCAGCTTGAACTCTCATGTCAGCAGTCTCTCGGCGAGCATCGGTGTTGCGCTGTTTCCTACTGATGCCGGCAATGCCGGACAGCTGCTCAATTATGCAGACCAGGCGATGTACCTTGCCAAGACCAGCGGCGGCAACCGGTTCACCTACTTCACCCCGCTCATGCAACAGCGCTCGGAGCGGCGTCTGCAGCTGGGTCAGGATCTGCGTCAGGCGATGGCGAACCACCAGTTCGAAGTCTATTTCCAGCCGATCGTCAGTCTCGCTACCGGGCGAATCGTCAAGGCGGAAGCGCTGTTGCGCTGGAATCATCCGACCAAAGGGCCGGTCGGGCCTGCCGAATTCATTCCGCTGGCAGAAGAGTTGGGACTGATCGAGGGTATCGGCCAATGGGTATTCCAGGAGGCAGCAATGCGTGCGGCAGAATGGAGCAGCATCGGCGTCGGTCCGGTCCAGGTCAGCGTCAACAAGTCGGCGATGCAGTTCGTGTCCCAGAGCGGCACTGAATCCTGGCCCCGGCAATTGCAGCGGTTGAATATTCCATGCAGCCAGCTCTCGGTGGAGATCACGGAAGGCGTGTTGCTCAAGGATTCGAAGGCCGTCATGCAGACGCTTGCCGAATACCGGGACGCGGGGCTCGAAGTGGCGCTCGACGATTTCGGCACGGGCTATTCGGCCATGGCCTACCTGAACAAATTCAGCATCGATTACCTGAAGATTGATCAGTCCTTCATCAGCGACATCGATTCGGCAAGCAGCCGCGCCATCGCCGAGGCGATCATCGCCATGGGCCACAAGCTGGGCATCCAGATCATCGCCGAAGGCATTGAAACAGAAGAGCAGAAGCAGATCCTGATCGAGGCCGGCTGCGATTTCGGCCAGGGCTACCTGTTTTCTCGAGCGGTACCCCACAGCGACTTTCGCAAGCTGTTGCGTAACGACGCACTCCACTAGGCTCGCCT
>JACMRD010000028.1 GCA_014376645.1 Herminiimonas sp.
AAACACGCCCGATGTCTTTCCTAGGGATGACCTTTTTGTCTTGTTGTTGTCATCATTAATTCTTTGCATGTTTGGCACGGCATGCATCTGCGGCTTGGTAGGGGAGTTCGGTAAAGAAAACGATGGCTTTGCCGAAGTATCAGCCTTGATGCCGGTTCGGATCGCCGCAGCAGCTTTGCTTAGGCCCTGCAGTTCAATTCCCGACTTTCCAGGATCACTGGGTCCGACTGCCGTATTCGTCGCCACATTTGTCTGGCTCGGCAGCTCTACGAGTTGCGGGAATTTTGGCGAAACGGAAAATGGACGCATATTCTTCAGGATTCAAAAATTTTCCACTCTTGCTGGTATCGAAGACAAACCCGGTGTTTCTTACAGCTTCAGGTATAGGCCATATTTCCAATGAAAATACTGAACAGTTCTCTATTCATCCTGTCGGCATCCACCTCTGCGAGCGGAAGGTAATCGCTCCAGGTTGAGGAAATTTCTCTCGTTGCGTATCCTGGCTTCCTGCCGATTAAATTGGTTCGGCCGTGCTATGTGCGGCACTGCACATCGCCGTTTGACGAATGTCATTAAAATAGGAGCTGCCGACGCGGCATCTTCATCGGTCGTGTCCCGCCTTACACCCGTCTCTGTCAGGAATCCCCATGCTCAAATCTGTCGGCTACGGCGCGACCAGCGCCCACGCTCCCCTCGACCTAATGCACTTCAACCGCCGCGATCCCGGCCCGGGCGACGTGCAGATCGAGATTGCCTTTTGCGGCGTCTGCCATTCCGACCTGCACACCGCACGCGCAGAATGGGAAGGCACGGTCTTCCCGGTCGTGCCGGGCCATGAAATCGTCGGCCGCGTCACGGCGGTCGGCGCCGAGGTCAGCCGCTACAAGATCGGCGACACGGTCGGCGTCGGTTGCATGGTCGACTCTTGCCAGCAATGCGGTAGCTGTCATGAAGGGCTTGAGCAGTACTGCGAGACCGGCTTCACCGGCACCTACAACAGCCCGGAAAAGCACATCGGCGGCGTCACCTACGGCGGTTATTCCAACAACATCGTGGTCAGCGAAAAATTCGTCCTGCGGATTCCGGACAATCTGGATCTCGCGGCAGCCGCACCGCTGCTCTGCGCCGGCATCACGACTTATTCGCCGCTCAAGCACTGGAATGTCCAGAAGGGCCACAAGGTCGGCATCGTCGGTCTCGGCGGTCTAGGCCACATGGGTGTGAAGATCGCGCACGCGATGGGCGCGCATGTCGTGCTGTTCACCACGTCGTCTGGCAAGAAGGACGATGCGCTGCGCCTGGGTGCGGATGAGGTTGTGGTGTCGACGGACCCGGCGCAGATGGCAGCGCATGTCAACAGCTTCGACTTCATCTTGAATACGGTGGCGGCCTCGCACGACCTGGATGCGTTCCTGGTCCTGCTCAAGCGTGATCGCACCATGACCCTGGTGGGCGTACCGGCCAAGCCGCATCCGTCACCGCAAGTCTTCAACCTGATCGGCAAACGCCGCCAACTGGCCGGCTCCCTGATCGGCGGCATCGCCGAAACCCAGGAGATGCTGGACTTCTGCAGCCAGCACGGGCTGACCTCGGATATCGAGATGATTCCGATCCAGAAGATCAACGAAGCCTACGACCGCATGCTCAAGAGCGACGTCAAGTACCGCTTCGTCATCGACATGGCTTCGCTCGAAGCCTGATGCAAGCAAAGGGGCGTGCGCCGCATGGCTGCGCCCCCCACGATCCGCTTATTCCGGGCTAATGCTCAGAGCAGCCGCATCTTGAAGCTGCGCCCCTTGATGTTGCAGGTGGCAAGCTTGGCCGCAGTCTGCTCGGCAATACGGCGATCAAGCGCCACGTAGGTCATGAATTCGAACACGTTGATCTTGCCGACCTGCTCCTTGGTCAGACCGGCGTCGCCGGTCAGCGCACCCAGCAGGTCGCCGGGCCGCAGCTTGTCCTTCTTGCCAGCCATGATGCACAAGGTCACCATCGGCGCCGTCAACGGACCACCGGCGGCCGGCGTCAGGGTGTCCAGTGCGAACCACCTCACCGGACCGTTCTGATAATCCTCGATCAATTTGACCCACTTCTTTTCGTTCGGCGCGCACAGGCTCAGTGCCAGTCCGCGGGCGCTGCCGCGTCCGGTACGGCCGACTCGGTGGATGTGCACTTCGGTGTCCTTGGAGACATCGACGTTGATCACCGCTTCCAGGCTCTGGATATCCAGTCCGCGCGCGGCGACGTCGGTTGCGACCAGTACCGAGCAGCTGCCGTTGGCGAACAGCACCAGGATCTCGTCGCGCTCGCGCTGCTCCAGTTCACCGTAGAGCGCCATGGCGCTGAAACCCTGCGCCCGCAACTCGTCGGCCAGTTCGCGGCAATGGATCTTGGTGTTGCAGAAGGCCAGGGCAGAGACCGGGCGATAATGGTTGAGCAGTTGCGCAACGGCCGCATTGCGCTGTTCGTAACCAACCTCATAAAAACGCTGTTCGATGCGGCTGTCGTCGTGCTGCGCTTCGACCGTGATCTCGGTCGGGTCGCGCAGGAACGGTGCACTGGACTTGCGGATATCGTCCGGGTAGGTTGCCGAGAACAGGAGCGTCTGGCGGCGTGTCGGGCAGGCCGAGACGATGCCTGCGATTTCTTCGTAAAACCCCATGTCGACCATGCGATCGGCCTCATCGAGCACCAGAGTCTGCACGGTCGACAGGTCGATGCTGTTGCGGCCGATGTGGTCGCGCAGGCGTCCCGGCGTGCCGACGATGATGTGGGCGCCGTGTTCGAGCGAGGCGATCTGCGGGCGCATCGGCGCGCCGCCGCACAGGGTCAGGATCTTGGTGTTCTCGGCAAAGCGGGCCAGTCGCCGCAGTTCGTTGGCGACCTGGTCAGCCAGCTCGCGGGTCGGGCAGATCACCAGCGCCTGGATCGCGAACCAGGTGGGATTGAGCCGCTGCAGGATGCCGATGCCGAAGGCGGCGGTCTTGCCGCTGCCAGTCTTGGCCTGGGCAATCAGGTCGCGCCGGTCCAGGATCACCGGCAGGCTTTGCGCCTGGATCGAAGTCATGGTGTGGTAGCCGAGCGAATCGAGATTGGCCAGCAGCGAGGGCGACAGCGGCAGCGATGAGAATGCGGTATCAGAAGCGAGGGACATGGCAAATTGAAAGGTGACGGCCCGCAGGCCAGCTACATAAAGACGGACAGGCCGGCAACGACTACGCCGTCTTGTCCTTGCGGTTGACCATGCACTGGTCGGCCAGGAATTGCAGCGCGCGTTCCAGGGTCGTGTCGGCTTCGTCGCACAGGCGTATGGCAGCTTCGGGCAGGAATTCGTCCTCCCACAGCGCCACCAGCGCTTCGCCCAGTTCGAACGGCGCGTTCTCGCGGATGAAGGCAACCACTGCTGCGCTGTCGAAACCGTTCTTGCGCACCTGGCGCACCATCTTTCTGGCTTCCAGTTCCGACACCACCGGCTTGGGCTTGATGCCGGTGGCGATGCACATGAAGATCGTCAGGCGGGAATACGGATCTTCCTTGCCCTTGGTGACCTTGTGCCATGCCTTCGATACCAGGGCATCGTAATTGTCGACGTCTTCCAGGCCGCTGTCGTCCATGAAGTAGCGCGACTCGAAGGTGCGAAACAGTGCCTCCAGCGGTAGCTCGGCGTCCAGCAGCATCGGCACGTCGTAGCGCACGATCTTGCGCCGGATCTTGGCGGCGATCTCGCGAAAACCCTCCGGCACATCATCGAGCAGGGACTCGGGAATCACCAGGCGCTTGGCTTTCTGGGCCTTGGTACGCAGGCTGTCGACCAGGGTGGCGAAAGCGCCGCGGCTGCCGTAACGCTCGCCCTTGCCGGCGCGGATCAGGATCGCGGTGCGGATAACGGCCTCGGAGGAACTGTCGGCCAGCGCCGCGCGCGCCAGTTTGACCTGGTCGGCGAACCAGAATGCCAGCCTGACCATGGCGTCGTTGTCCTGGCGCAGTTGACGCTCGGCGCGGAAGCTGCGCAGCGTGTACGGCTGGGTCAGGGTGCGCAGGTCCTGGAATTGCTTGAAGCCCTCGTCCTCGCTGTGGCTGACAATGGTCGAGGCGGGCAGTTGGTGCAGCGCCTTCAGGAGATCGTTGCCGCTGCGCGAGTGGAACAGGAAGCCGTTGTCGCGCAGCGATTCGGCGGCGCGCTGCAGGTTGCCGTCGCAGGTCTCTTCCAGGAACAGGCTTACCAGGTTGACCACCCGGCGCCGCGCATTGTCCAGATCGGCCTGCAGATGGCTGGAGCCGAAATGCGCGGCGACCTGCACCGTGCCCTTGGCGCCATCGGCGATGATGGTGCGGAGGTTGGCCTCGTCGAGCAGGCCGTTCTGGACGCCGTGCGACAACGCCTTTTCAAAAAAAGGACGCTTGTCGACGGTTGCGACGTGACGGATACCGGTTGCCATGGATCGTGGATGCCCGGCTCAGAGTGCCGAGTCGTCGATGGCCGGACCTGGCCGTGGCTGCGGCGCCGGGGCCTCCACCGGTTCGCTATCGGCCGCTTCCTGCTGTTCCAGGCGCCGCTGCTCCTCGGCTTCCTCTTGGGCTTCCATGCGCAGACGGGCCTGATGCCGACTCTTAAGAATCGGCAGGATGTTCTCGAACAGGCGCCGATGGTCGTTGCTGAGCAGCCAGGTCAGTTCCTTCCAGTCGTGGTCGCTGGCTTCGGCTCGTTCGACCTGATCGCCATCCTCGGTGTGATGCGGATTGAAGGTGCCGTAGGCGGCAAAATGGACGACCTCTTCTTCGCGCTCGGAGAGATAGTCGATCAGGGTTTCGGTACCGCCATCGATCTCGGCGATCGCTTCGATGAATTCGCCGGGGTTCGCATCTTCACGGAACAGCACGGCGTTGATCATGCCGCGCAGGTGGCGATGACTGCGGTCACCGTACTGCTTCTCCATCACCACGGCGCGCGCGAACTGCTCTGGCGTGACCAGCAAGTTGACCACCGACTCGTGCGAGGAGTCGTATTCGCGGATGATGGCCAGCAGATCCTTTGGCGGCAGTTCGTCGAGGACGGCGACCAGCGCATGGTCACCCTCGCTCTCGACCAGCGACACCAGTGCATATTCGGCGCCCTCGATATCGCCGGCGGAAATGAGCGCGGCGGCTTTGACGATCAATGCATTTGACATGATTTTTTCTCCGACTGACGGAAGACTGCTCTAACTGTTATGACTTCAATCCTTGCGGTCGAATCCCTGTTCGGCCATCCAGTCGGCGCCGGACTTGTCGAGGTCGCCGTCGAACAGATGGTCTTCGTCGCGTTCGTCCTGATGATCGCCGTCCTCGCGCTTGCCGGTTTCGCCGGCCTGGCTGGTGCCCTCGTGCAGGTCGTCAGTGTCGTCGCCGGCCTCGTCTGGATCGCTGGTGTCGACGCCGGCGTTGGCATCGCGCCCGTCATTCTTGCCATGTAGGTATTCCAAACAGGCGGTGGTGATGATGAACTGCTCACCACCGGGCTCGGCCAGCGCGACCTTGACCAGGGTCGCGGCGATCGGATCGAAGCTGACCACGTCGCGCAGTGCCGACCAGTCGGGAAACTCGTCCGGCTCACAGGCCGCCAGTTGCGCCATCGCGTGCAGATTGGAGAACTTTACGCGGCCATGAAAGGCCACCGCGACCATTTCCGGCGCAAATTCGATCATCGGCATCAGCGCCTTGAACTGCGCACGCTTTTGTTCGAGCCGGACGCGCAGGACGTTCTTTCCCTCCGAGTCGAGCTGCATGTCTTCCAGCTCGGTATGGTAGCTCTTGGTCAGATCTTCGAAATAATGGGAAAGCTTCATCGGAGGACCTTTTGCAGGTAGGTTGTCCAGAGTTGCACGGCCGTGTCGAGCGGATTGTCGACCAGGCTGCGGCGGCGACTTTCGTCGTACGCGAGGCGGCGCGGGGGTTCCGCCAGGATTTCGTAGGCTTCCTGCGCTTCGCGGAACTTCGCCGGTGCGTCAGGCGCAGCATTTCGGTCGGGGTGGTAGGCCGCCGCCATCTTGCGATAGGCAGTCTTGATGGCATCGCTCGTGGCGTCGCGCTCGACGCCGAGAATGGCGTAATGATCTTTCATGCTTTGATACCGTCCTGCTGTGATGTCACGGTCATGTCGAATACACAATGATCGTGCTGCGCGCGGCTCAATTGCCTGCGCGTCCGAAAATCGGGTACGGCAGGATAGCGTAGCTCGACTTCGAAGTCGACTACACATTCGTGTTCAGGCGCAATCGGCTCGGTTTTCAGGCTTTGCCGGCGTCTGCCTCTTTATGTGGCAGCGCCGCCAGCCCGCACCAGGGTTGGGCTCGGAGGGTGTTGCCCAAGGTTATGCACAGGCTTGTCCAC
Organism: Herminiimonas sp.; assembly: GCA_014376645.1. Classification (GTDB taxonomy): domain Bacteria; phylum Pseudomonadota; class Gammaproteobacteria; order Burkholderiales; family Burkholderiaceae_D; genus JANXSS01. The sequence continues at coordinate 6,370 of JACMRD010000028.1, forward strand.
AAAATGCGGGGATAAGTGCGCCGCCGTCCCGGTCGCCGATTTAGCCCGGTGTCAAGACCGTCTGGACCGGACTACAGCGCGTGATGGACTTTGCGCTCGGTATTGTTTGACGTAGCTCAGAATCGAAGAAAAGTGTAAAGATGCCATCGCTGCCCTTACATTTTTATATTCCCGAGTTGCCATGGATAAGAAAGTTTTCACTACGCCAACATCAGGGGGCGTTGTGTCACATGGTACGGTCAGACGCCCAGGACATGGGCAAGATCAGCACGGCGGCCCATGTCCAGGCGGCGTGACGGCGACGAATCCGGCCACCAGCGCCAGTGCGATCCACTGGCTGAACACGGCGGCGACGTCAAGCTCGTCCTCGGCGTCGAAGGCGGCGTCGAGCGCGGCGCCAACGGTGGCGCCCGCGGCCAGCGCAGCGAGCGCAGCGCAGGCGCCTGCCTTCACCGGCACGACCAGCGCCTGCCAGTCTGGTCGTGCCAGCAGCGCGTAGGATGGTAGGTCAAGGCGGGCAGGAAACGACGGGCCGCCGTCCTGGTGGGCCTGCCAGAGCGCCACCACCGACCAGGGCGAAGCAAATGCGCTGCAGGCCGGGTGCAGCTGCGCCCTGGTAGCATCGAGGTTTTCGGGCGCCAGCACAGCCAGCGCGGCGGCATCGATCCCGATTGCGTCGGCACCATAGTGCACGCGGTGCAGCGCCCATTCGAGGCGTGCCATGTCGGCCAGATAAGGCAGCTCTGCCACATGGGGAAAGCCGGCCAGGAAGGTGGCGAAGCTGGCGCCGTAGCGATTCAGGTCAGGGTCGCCGGAAGGCTCGGCCATGCCGTAGGCGCGTGCGAGCGCGCTGAAAAATTCATCGCCAACCAGTTCCCGTACTACCGGGTAGGTTGTCGCCAATATATTGTTCCAGGTGGCCGTCAGGTTGCCTCGGTAAAAGCTGAATCGGTGTGCTGCACGGTCACCCTTAAAGAGATGCACCGGGTCGGCGGCGCGGCCGTAGAGTGCGTCCGCAAACAGTTGCTGCTCGCCTGACAGCGCCGCGCTCACGACGGCGTGATCGACGCCGTCTGCACGCTGAATAGCCTTGCCGACGCCACGATCACTGCCATCGGGAAGGTCAACTGCGCTGATGCCGCCGTGACTGGCGGCCTCTGAAACACGCGCAGTCTTTGAAACGATCTGGCCGGCACCAATCGCAAGGCCAGCTGCGGCTGCGCGCGGCGACACGGCGGGTGATGCTGCGACTAGCGGCGCGGCAGACCCGATGGCGCGGACCCGGGCAGGTAGCGCCGCCGTCACGCTGGCACAGCGCGCGGCGATCTGCGCGGCCTTGGCGGCCTCACCCAGCAAGACTGCCAGTGCCGGAATGTCTGTATCCCATTCGATCAGGGTGGGCACCGGACCGAAGCGTGTCAGCGCGGCCTCGTACAAGGCCCACACGGGCGCTGCCACGGTGTCGCCATGATGGTCGATCAGCAAATCGGGCGTGACGAGGTGACCGGCGAGGTGAATCTCGCCGACAGTACCCGGCGCCAGCGTGGCGATCGCGGCCAGCGCGTCCTCACCGTGGTTAATCTGATTCACGTACAGGTTGTTGAGGTCGAGCAGCAGTGCGCAGCCAGTGCGACGCGCCAGCGCGGCCATGAATGCTGTCTCGCTCATCGCGTCGGCATAAAAGCGCACGTAGCTGGAGACGTTTTCAATCAATAGTTGCCGGTCCAGCGTGTCCTGCACGTGCGTCACCCGGGCACACAGCAGATCGAGGGCGGCGCGATTGAGTGTTAGCGGCAGCAAGTCGTTGAGCTGGCGGTCGGCCACAGCGCTCCAGCACAGATGTTCGGATACCAGCACCGGCTCGACGCGCTCGACCAGCGCACGTACGCGCGCCAGGTGGTCGGTCGAGAAGCCCTGCACAGACCCCAAGCCGAGGCCGACGCCATGCAAGCTGACGGGATAGTCACGCCGCAGCTGTTGCAACACGTGCCAGTCCCAGCCAGCCCGGTCAAGGAAATTTTCCGTGTGTACTTCGAGCCAGCCCGTCGCCGGCCGCTCCATGAGAAATTGCCGATAGTGCGACGCGCGCAGTCCAACTCCAGCACCGAGGCTGGCGTTGGATTGCGCGCCGGGCCGGCTCAACATCGCCAGCGCCCTCCGCTCGTCTACTGTTTGGATTTGGGAGGGGTCATTTGGATTTGGGAGGGGTTAGGCTGCCTTTTTCTTTATCTACGCACGTCCCCTTCGCTACGTACTTCCACTCGGACGCGCCTTTGTCAACCTTGGCCTGGCCGGCGCACGAATGAGCGCCACCGGCATCGGCGCAGTCATTCTGGCCTGCTTTGGCGATGCCATAACACTTTTCCTTGCCACCGTCGGCCAAGGCAAGCGGACCGCTGGCGGCGCAAACAGTGGCGAGGGCGGTGGCGATCAATGCTTGACGTTTGTTCATGTTGGGTGTCCTGAAATCGATGGATGAATGGCGCTTTACCGTGTAACTGGTATGGCAACGATATCATAGATGCTCAAAAATATTCCCGTACAGATATATTTTGCGAGCGCACATTGAGCACCACGGCAACCGCACTCTGGCCACTCATCCAGCACCCCAGGTGGCTCGCGTCCCGGACTGACGGCGTAAGCCGGGCTGAGTCAGATTCAGTCTGCCAGCGGCGTGCTGATCGCATCGATGCGGGCCATGACTTCGGGCGTGAGCTTTGGTATCACGTCGGCCGCGCCCAGGTTCTCGTGCAATTGCGCCATTTTCGAAGCGCCGGTGATGACCGTGCTGACATGTGGATTGCGCGCCACCCAGGCGATGGCAAGCTGGCTCACGCTGCAATCGAGTTCGGCGGCGATCGATTCCAGCTTGCCGACGGCGGTGTTCTTGCCGGCGTCGGTCAGGCCCTCGACCAGGAAGCCCATGTTTTCCAGGGTGCCGCGGCTGCCGGTCGGCACGCCGTTGCGGTATTTGCCGGTCAAGAGGCCACTGGCCAACGGGCTCCAGGTGGTCAGGCCGAGGCCGAGGTCCTCGTACAGACGGGCATATTCCTTCTCGACCCGGGTGCGGTGGAACAGGTTGTATTCCGGCTGCTCCATGACCGGTTTGTGCAGGCGATTGCGATCGGCGATGTCCCAGGCCGCGCGGATATCGGCGGCCGACCATTCGCTGGTGCCCCAGTACAGCGCCTTGCCGCGGGTGATCATGTCGCTCATGGCCCAGACGGTTTCCTCGATGGGCGTGTGCGGGTCTGGCCGGTGGCAGTAGACCAGGTCGATGAAGTCCAGACCCATGCGCTGCAGCGAGCCGTCGATGGCCTGGGTCAGATACTTGCGGTTGAGGGTGTCCTTGCGATTGGTCGACTGTCCCTCGCGGTCAAGTCCCCAGTAGAACTTGGTCGAGACGATGTAGTTCAGGCGCGGCCATTTCAAGGCCTTGAAGGCTTCGCCCATGACGACTTCACTTTTCCCGCCAGCGTAGACCTCGGCATTGTCGAAAAAATTGACGCCAGCACCCATGGCGGCGGCAAGCATCTCGCGTGCGGCGCCGGTGTCGACCTGATTGTGATACGTCACCCACGATCCGAGCGAGAGTTCGCTGACCTGCAGGCCGCTACGGCCAAGACGTCGATACTGCATGGGACCATCCTCGTTGTTGTTAAGAACATAGCACAAGGCTAACAGGTCCGGCCGGTTCGCGCCGGGGCCGGGCCGAGCGCACCCGGGACCTCGGGACGCGCATCAAATTTGCGTGCGAAGCTTTTTTTTTCTGTCGGAGGCAAGGGCGATGGCAGTATGCTGGAATATCGGTCATTCGATCTCCCACCCCTATCCCGACGCTCGCCATGACACCCCCAGACGATCAACATCCGCGCCTTCTGTCGCCTTCGCCTTCGCCTTCGCCTGCAATGCCGGCGGTACCCTTGCTGTTGCAGCCACCGCGTTCGGGTCCGGCCACTGCGCCTGCCGTGCAGCGTCCCGACGCGCTGGCACTACTGGCGATGTTGGTCCGCGAAGGTGCCCGCACGCTGGCATGGCGCGCGCCCCGCTGGGAGCGCGTGACGGCCAGTCCGGTCATGCAGGTGTTGCTGGTTGGGTTGCTGCTGCTGTGCGGCGTTGGCCTGCAACGTCTTGGAATTGCCGGGCCGGCACACTTTTACTGGAAGGCCGTTGCTGGTGGCTGGGTCAGCATCGTCGCACTTGCCTGGGCAGCGTACCTGGTACAGCACGACCGGCAGGCGACGCTGGAGCCAACGCGCAGTGACACCACGGCGCACTTGCTGACACTGATGCTGATGCAGTCGGTGCTGGTGAGCGTCTTGTACGGCGTGATCACGCTGGTTCTGCGCAACACTGCGCACAATCCGACGAGGACCATGCTGTGGCTGGCTGCCGGCAGCTGGACGGCGGCAGGGCTCTGGGCCACTGCGGGGCAATCAGTCCTGTTGCTGCGCCAGCGGTCGGCCGTCGGACGGCGCCTGCTGGCGGTGCTCGCCATCGTGCTGGGTAGCCTGGGCGCGACCTACGCCTTGCCGGCGCAGCAATTCTGGTACCCCGATCGGCCGGCAGACGCCCAAGATGACCGGCAACTGCACCTCTCGCAGCAGACCATCGAGATGCAGCAGGCCGTGACCGCCGCCACCTTCGCCGCAATTTTGCCGCAGCGTCCCGGAGTGATCGATGTGTATGGGCTGACCTTTGCACCGTATGCGGAAGAATCGGTGTTTCGCAAGGAAAGCGCGATGGTGGCGGAAGTGCTGACCAAGCGCTTCGATGCCGGCGGGCGCGTCATGCAACTGGTAAACCATCGCGACACGGCCGGCCAGTTCCCCTGGGCCACGCCGTGGAACCTGGAGCGCGCGATCAACCGCATGGCGGCCCTGATGAACCGCGACGAAGATATGCTCTTCCTGCACGTGACATCGCACGGCGCGCGCAACGGCACGCTGTCGGCGGATTTCTGGCCGCTCGACGTCGACCAGATCACGCCGGTCCTCCTCAAGCAGTGGCTGGACGCGGCGGGCATCCGCTACCGGGTGCTGTCGATTTCGGCCTGTTATGCCGGCGCCTGGATCGACGCACTGGCCAATGACGACACGCTGGTGATGACGGCATCGGACGCCACGCATACCTCCTACGGATGCGGCAACAAGTCGGATCTGACCTTCTTCGGTCGCGCCATGTACGACGAGCAGTTGCGCAACCAGACGCTGTCGTTCGAGCAGGCCTTCGCCGCCTCCCGCGAAGTCATCCGGGTACGGGAAATCGAAGCCGGCAAGGATGACGGTTACTCCAATCCGCAGATCCGCGCTGGCGCCGGGATCCGCGCGCGACTGGCGAAGCTGCAGGCGGAACTGCCGTCGCGAAGGCCCTGACTGTTGGCAGGAAGTGGGCTCAGCCCAGCAAAACGGAAAGCGTGAGGGCGACCAGGTTATTGGCGAAATGGAGCGCGATGGCGCTCTTCAATCCATCGCGCAAGCGCAGATAGCCGAACCCAACGCCGGCCACGAGCTGGCTGCTCACTGCAAAAAAAGGAATCAGTCCCATGCGGTCGCTGGAGACGAAATTCGATGCGTGTACCAGTGCGAACGAGATCGTGAACAGCCAGAATATCCAGGGATACAGGCCGAGGAATCGGCGGGCACGAGCGAAGCGGTAGCCCGTCAGGCCGCGCTTGTCTTTTTGCCCGTCGTACCAGGCCGAACCCGCTGCGATCAGGATGATGACTGCTGTTAATCCAAGCAGGACTTGCCACTCCGCGCGACAGAACATCAGCATCAATGGTGGACCGGCGAAGAGGCAATACCTTGCGTTGCGCAGTCCGGCGCGGAAAACCAGTTCCTCAAGAATCGGTGCCACCACCAGTCCCCATAGGATGATCGGGAAAGAGTCGATGTTCAGCACACTCGTCAGCTGGAACCATTTTTCCAGGACCGTCTCAATCGGGAATGCGATCACAAGATCAAATGCGAGGATAAGGAGCAGGAAGAGCAGTACCCGCTGACTGGCGCCGACGGCACTCGCCGATACGACGGGGGTGCGCCTGGGGCGGCGCAAAAATCGCGCGAAGCTTGCTAGTTCCAATCGTACATTCGAGATCATGTAGGCGCTTCATCAACTGATAATCAGGTGTACGGGGTGCTGTAAAAAACGGTGCGCGACGCACCTGCACGGGTCCGCAACAATGGGTACGCTTGTCTGCGCCGCCAACCACGGGATATCCCAGAAGAACGAAATTTCCACAATAGGGGACAATTCATGCCGACGAATTTTTCGATCATCCTCGACATGGGAGTGGCCGCCAACATCGTGCTAAGCAAGCGGACGCTGTTTGCCTTGCCCACCGAGATCCGCAGCCGCCTGAATGCGGTGTTCTTTGCACTGTTTCTCGTGGGCGGTGCGTTGGGTTCGGCGCTGGGGGCGTGGATGTTTGCCACACATGGCTGGTCGGCGACGCTGTGGCTGGACATGGCCTTTCCGGGAATCGTGCTGCTGCTTCAGGCGCTGGAGTATTTTGTGCCGGTGCGACAACCGCCGCCGCGCGGACCTGGGCATGAGCATGCAACAGTGAACCGCTTGCCTGGTAAAAGATAACGCGGCAGTCCACCGCCCGCCGTTTATGCCAAGGACTCCGGCCTGAAGGCCGAGGTTTGCCACGCAACCGATCAATGGTCAACGAACGGATTCAACAGGCGAACACCTGTGCCGTCGAAGTCCGGTGTGTTTCTGGTTACCACCGTAAAGTCGTAAAGCAAGGCAATCGCGGCAATCTGCCGGTCGATGGGGTGTTGCGGGCTTTGGGCCATCAGATGCCCCCACATCTGTGCACATTCATGGTAAAAATCGAGAATCCGGTCGCCATTGGATTGCGTGACCAGGTCGAGCCATTGTTCGAGACACCGAGCCTGGTCGAGGTCCTCCGCAGGCGAATGGATTCGACAGCCCTGCGCAGCTCACGGAGTGTCTGGACGGCTAAGTAGAGGCTATCCGGGTCAGCCGCACGCAAGAAATGCACAACGCTCTTGTGGGCCCGGTCGCCCTTGCGAAGTTCGCTGATTTATTTTACATAAAAAAATTATGCGTCAGAAATTTCGGTGTGCGTTATGTTAAATGCTAGTGATAATTTTTTAGGTTAAAAATGAATCTGATTTTTCTAGCTAATGGTATTTTTCACGACAGTTTTTTGTGAATAAGGGGCGCCGACAGAATTCGGAAAAAATAGCAAGCTAAGGA
>JACMRD010000194.1 GCA_014376645.1 Herminiimonas sp.
ATCATGATCCTGGCGCTGACCTCGCCGACCATGGACCAGGGCCAGATGTACGACGCCGCATCGACCGTGCTCCAGCAGAAGCTGTCGCAGGTCGAAGGCGTGGGCCAGGTCAGCGTCGGCGGCAGTTCGCTGCCGGCGGTGCGGGTCGAACTGAATCCGAATTCGCTCTTCAAGTACGGTGTCGGCCTGGAAGACGTGCGCACTGCCCTCAACGGCACCAATGCCAACAAGCCCAAGGGTTTTCTGGAACAGGGCGATCGCCAGTGGCAGATCCATGCCGACGACCAGGCACAGAAAGCGGCGCAGTATCGCGGTCTGATCGTCTCTTACCGCAATGGCGCACCGGTGCGGCTGTCGGATGTCGGCCAGGTGGTCGATTCGGTGGAAGACCTGCGCAATGCCGGCATGGCCAACGGCAAGCCGTCGGTGCTGGTGATCCTGAACCGCCAGCCGAACGCCAACATCATCGAGACCGTCGATCGCATCCGCGCCATGATGCCGCAACTGCAGGCATCGATTCCGAGTGCGATCGACATGGACGTGGTGCTGGACCAGACCATGACGATCCGCGCCTCGCTGCACGATGTCGAACGCACGCTGGCCATCTCGGTCGGACTGGTGATCCTGGTGGTGTTCCTGTTCCTGCGTAACGTGCGCGCCAGCCTGATTCCGAGCGTGGCGGTGCCGGTGTCGCTGCTGGGGACCTTCGGCATCATGTACCTGTGCGGCTACAGCCTGGACAATTTTTCGTTAATGGCGCTGACGATCGCAACCGGCTTCGTGGTCGACGATGCGATCGTGGTGCTGGAAAACGTCACCCGCCACATGGAAGCCGGCATGAAGCCGCTCGCGGCGACGCTGCTGGGTGCGAAGGAAGTCGGTTTCACGGTGCTGTCGATGAGCGTGTCGCTGGTCGCCGTATTCATCCCGATGCTGCTCATGGGCGGGATCGTGGGACGGCTATTCCGCGAGTTCGCCGTCACCCTGTCAGTAGCGGTGATGGTGTCGCTGGTGGTATCGCTGACGACCACGCCGATGATGTGCGCCCGCCTGCTGAAGCCGGAAACGAAAAAACATGGCCGTCTCTACATGGCCAGCGAGCGCGGCTTCGTCTGGCTCCATGAGCGCTATGCCGCCAGTCTCGACTGGGCCCTGAAGCACACGGCGGTTACGATGGTCGTGATGCTGGCCGTGGTGGTATTGAATGTGTATTTGTACACGGCGATACCAAAAGGCTTTTTTCCGCAGCAGGATACCGGTCGGCTGCAGGGCAATATTCAGGCCGACCAGGCGACTTCTTTCCAAGCCATGAAGCCGAAGCTGCAAGCCTTCATCGACATCGTGCAGAAAGACCCGGCGGTGGCCAGCGTGACCGGCTTCACCGGCGGCAGCCAGCGCAATACCGGATACATGTTCATTGCGCTCAAGCCGCTGGAGGAGCGCAAGATCAGTGCCGATGGTGTCATCAACCGTTTGCGACCGAAGCTGGCGGTGGTGCCGGGCGCGACGCTGTTCTTGCAGGCCTCGCAGGACATCCGGGTCGGCGGGCGGCAGGCGAACGCGCAATATCAGTACACCCTGCAGGGCGACAACCTGGAAGAACTGGTGGCATGGTCGCCGCGTATCCTGACCGCCCTGAAAGACGTCAAGCAACTCACCGACGTCAACACCAACCAGCAGGACAAGGGCTTGCAGATCACGTTGACCATCGACCGGGCTACGGCATCACGCCTGGGCGTGACGCCCCGACTCATCGATGCGACCCTGTATGACGCCTTCGGCCAGCGCCAGACATCGGTGATCTACGCCCAGCGCAACCAGTATCACGTGGTGATGGAAGTGGCGCCCGAATACTGGCAGCGTCCCGAGACCCTCGACGCCATCTTCGTCAAGACCGCCGCCGGCGCGATGGTGCCGCTGTCGGCCTTCTCGCACTATGAACCGACCATGACCACCCTGTCGGTGAATCACCAGGGACAGTTCGCCGCGATGACGATTTCCTTCAACCTCGCCGAAAACGTCATCCTCAGCGACGCCACCGCCGCCATCGACGCGGCTGTCGCCCGGGCCGGCATGCCGGCCTCGATTCACGGCAATTTCCAGGGCACGGCCAAGGTGTTTCAGGATTCGTTGTCAACGGTGCCGTTCCTGATCGTGACCTCGCTGCTGACCATCTACATCGTCCTGGGCGTGCTGTACGAAAGTTACGTGCATCCGATCACGATCCTCTCGACCCTGCCCTCGGCCGGCGTCGGCGCGATCCTGGCGCTGATGATGTTCAAGATGGACCTGAACATCATGGCCTTCATCGGGATCATCCTGCTGATCGGCATCGTGAAGAAGAACGCGATCATGATGATCGACTTCGCCCTGGTGGCGCAGCGTGACGAAGGCAAGACGCCGCACGAGGCGATCCGGCAGGCCTGCCTGCTGCGCTTCCGGCCGATCCTGATGACCACCATGGCGGCGCTGCTGGGGGCGCTGCCGCTGGCGCTGGGCACCGGTACCGGCTCCGAATTACGGCAACCGCTGGGCATCACGATCGTCGGCGGCCTGGCGGTCAGCCAGTTGCTCACGCTCTTTACCACGCCGGTGGTGTACCTCTACATGGACCGCTTCGCTGCCTGGAGCCGGCGCCGCTGGAAGAGCGTGCGCGGCGAGCGCGACCTGGCCGTGGCCGACCGCGCGGAGGTCGCGCGCAACCCGGGCTGATCCCGATGCAAAAGCAGATGCAAACGCAGATGCAAACGCAGACGCATTGCAATCATTGAACGACGATGTACCTGCCGACAGGCCATGCCGGCACCTGGAGAAAACATGGAGCATCGACTCAAACACACGATCAAGCACACGATCAAGCACACTACGCGCCTGCCGCTGATGCTGGCCCTGCCGCTGTTGCTATCGGCCTGCGCCGTCGGGCCGAACTACGTGCGGCCCACCGTGGAGGCGCCGGCCGCTTTCAAGGAACTCGACGGCTGGAAGCGCGCGCAACCGCAGGATGCGGTGATCGGCAGCGCGTGGTGGCAGGCGTACGGCGATCCGCTGCTCGATTCGCTGGTGGCCCAGGTCAGCATCTCGAACCAGAACCTGGCGCAAGCCGAAGCGCGCTACCGGCAGGCGCGCGCACTGATCCAGTCAGCCAGCGCCGGCTACTATCCGACCATCGGCGCCAACCTGTCATCGACCCGCTCGAAGTCCGGCATCGCCGGCAACAGTAGCGGCAGCGGCAACCAGGGCGGCGCCACCAACAGCAACCGGCTGACGCTGGATGCGAGCTGGGAGCTCGATGTCTGGGGCCGCGTGCAGCGCACCTTCGAGGCCGATCGCGCCAGCGCCCAGGCCAGCGCCGGCGACCTCGAAGCGACCAGGCTGTCGGCGCAGGCCCAACTGGCGCAGAGCTATTTCGGGCTGCGCAGCCTCGATACCCAGCAAGGTTTGCTGGACCGCACCCTGCTCGACTATCAGCGGTCGGTGCAACTGACGCAGAATCAGTATGACGCCGGCATCGTTGCCAAGAGCAACCTGATTCTGGCCCAGACCCAATTGACCACCACCCGGGCCCAGGCACTCGAGCTGGGCGTGCAGCGCGCCCAGCTCGAACATGCGATTGCTCTCTTGATCGGCAAGGCGCCGGCGGATTTCTCCATCGCCCGGGCTGAACTGGCAGCCGTGGTGCCGCGCATTCCGGTGGGCCTGCCCTCGGACCTGCTGGAGCGCCGGCCGGACGTCGCGGCGGCGGAACGGCGGGTTGAAGCCGCCAACGCCCAGATCGGCGTGGCCAGGGCAGCGTATTTCCCCCGCCTGACATTGGGCGCCAGCGGCGGCGCACAGAGCAGCACGATTGCCAATCTGCTGACATTGCCGAACCGTTTCTGGTCGCTCGGACCGCAACTGGCGGCGACGCTGTTCGACGGCGGCGCCCGGCGCTCCCAGATCGAGCAGGCCAGTGCTGCCTATGACGGCACGGTAGCGGCCTACCGCCAGACGGTGCTGATCGGATTCCAGGAGGTCGAAGACAACCTGGCGGCACTGCGCATCCTGGAGCAGGAAGCGGCGATACAGGACCAGGCGGTGCAACTGGCACGCCGCTCGGTGGAACTGACGACCAACCAGTACAAGGCCGGCATCGTCACCTATCTGAACGTAATCCAGGTGCAGGCGACCGCCCTGAGCAACGAGCGCGCGGCCCTGGACGTGCTGAACCGGCGCCTGGCGGCCAGCGTGCTGCTGGTCAAGGCGTTGGGTGGCAGCTGGCGTGCGGACGCGTTGCCAGGCACCGCAACGCCGCACTAATTATTCGGGCCAGCGCTTCAGAAGTGCGGCCAGGGCGTCGATAACCAGTTAGTGCCAGGGTTCGCCCCACGTGTTCGCAGTATCCGCAACAGGAACAGGTGTTCGGCATCCCGCCGGCTCCATCGCCGCCGTCACGCTTTTGAAAGGTATTTATGGCCATCAGTCCCGTCGCTGCCAGCGCCGCAGCATCCAAGGCACAATCAAGTGCGGCCGTCGCCGTCGTCCAAGCGAAAGCGGCCAACCAACAATCCCTGCTCAGTGCCCAGCCGGATGAACAGAAAGACAATCCCGCGCTGCAGGCACCTGCCGCCAAACCCACCGTCAATACCAATGGCCAGACCATCGGCACCACGGTCAACGTGACGGCCTGACACCGCCTTCGCCGGATCGCGACCGCTGATCCGGCTCACCCGGGCGTCACGCGCCCGAATCCCCCCGCCCCATCCCCGCCGCACACCCACGCTGCCCTGGCCTGATGCTGGCCGCCCTGCAAACAATCCCGAACTCCAGTATATTCTTGCCTAAGCAAACAATTATCCTCACAATACTTCGTTCATGACGCCTACCCAACCTTTGTTTTCGGTCGACAATTACCGCATGGACGACAGCGTCGGATACCTGCTGGCCCGCTCGCGGGCGATGCTGGCCAAGGCACTCGATGCTGCGCTCTACGACGCCGGCGTGACGCACTCCCAGGCTGGCATCGTGCTGCTGCTCGCCAGTGGCAAGTACACCACCGCTGCCGACCTGGTGCGCGAAACCTTCACCGATGCGGCGTCGATGACCCGCATGCTCGACCGTCTGCAAAAGCATGGCCTGATCGAGCGGATTCCGCGTCCGGAAGACCGGCGCCAGGTACAGTTGCGGCTGACGGCGACCGGCACCGCTCTGGCCGCGCGGCTGCCGGCGATCATGACCACGGTACTCAATGCCCGTTTTGCCGGTTTCAGTGCGGAAGAAATCGGCTTCCTCAAGTCCCTGCTGCGAAAGCTGTTACACACCGGCGGTCTGTGCGACGGTCCGGGTTCGTGACGACATCACCGCTGAAAGCATCGCCGTGGCGATCATCGAATACTTGCCTGAACAACGAATGTAAATCCATGCTTTTCCATCCCTTGAACGCCCTTTCTTTCATGCCGACGCGGCGCACCCTGACCCTGGCCTGCCTGAGTCTCGGGCTGGCCGGTTGCGCAAGCTTTGCCGGTATCGGCACCCATGCGACGCTGCAGACACCGGCGCCTGCCGAGACTGCGCTGACGCTTCCCGATCAAGGCGGCAGCTGGCCGGATGCGCAGTGGGCGAACCAGTTCGGTGGCGCCGCCCTGCAGGCGCTGGTCGACGAAGCCCTGGCCGGCAACCCGGGACTGCAGGTTGCCGCCGCGCGCGTGGCTGCGGCACGGGCTGCCACGCAGGCGACCGATGCCGCCGGCCTGCCGACGGTGGGCGCGAATTTTTCCGCCACCCGCCAGCGCTACACCGAACACGGGATCATCCCGCCGCCGCTGGCAGGCGAATACGCCACCGACAGCCAGCTGGCGCTGAACTTCCGCTATGACTTCGATTTCTGGGGCAAGAATGGCGCAGCGCTGCGCAGTTCGATCTCGCAACGCAAGCTGTCGCAGGCCGAGCAATACAATGCCCGACTGGTGCTGACCACGGCCGTGGCCCGGTCCTGGCTGCAACTCGGGCGCGACAGCAACCAGTACGACCTGGTCACCAGACAATTGCAGACCCGCGAGGCACTCGATCGCCTGACGCGCCAGCGTTTTGCGGCCGGACTCGATACCCAGAGCGATAACCAGCTCTCGCAACAACAAGCAGCGGCCCTGCGTGCCGAACAAGCGCAATGGCAAGAGTCGATCGGGCTGGCCCGCAACCAGCTGGCTGCGCTGCTGGGCCGTGGTCCGGATCGCGGACTGACGATTGCCCGGCCGGTTCTGCCGGTGCCGGCTGCCACCCTACTGCCGAGTGCCCTGCCGCTGACGCTACTCGGGCGCCGGCCTGACATCGTCGCGGCCCGCTGGCGGATCGAAGCGGCGCAAGGTCAGATCGACTATGCGCGCAGCCAGTTCTATCCGAACATCGACCTGATGGCGTTTGCTGGCTTTTCCAGTCTCGGCCTGTCCAACCTGATTCGGACCGGCAGCCGGGTGGTGGGTATCGGTCCGGCGATCCGCCTGCCGGTCTTCGAGGGCGGTGCCCTGCGAGCCCAGCTCAGCACCCAGGTGGCTGGTTACGACGGCGCCGTTGCCATGTACAACCAGAGTCTGACCGAGGCGCTGCACGATGTCGCCGACCAGGTGCAATCGCTGCGTGCAGCCGAGATCCAGGCCGACAATCTGCAGCAGGCGACCCAGGCCGCGCACCAGGCGCTGGTACTGGCCCAGCAGCGGCGCCGGGTCGGCACCATCAACCAATTGCAACTGCTCGCCAGCGAAGGCGCCCTGCTGACGCAACAGCGCATCGAACTCGATGCCCAGGTGCGTCGGCTCGACCTCCGCGTCGGACTGATCAAGGCGCTCGGCGGCGGCTTCGATGCGCGCGATGACCGTCTCGACATCGGCGCTGCCGGCGCCAGCAAAACCACCACCACGGTCACCACGACCGTGACCACCAGCACCGCCGTCCCTTCTTCCCCGACCAAGTCCGCGCCATGAGCCCAAGCCCTGCAACAACTCCCGATAACGCCGCGCCAGCCCCTGCGCCGGTGGCCCTGCCACCGAAAAAATCCAGCGGCAAGCGCCGTCGCCTGCTGCTGATCGTCACCTTCGTGCTGGCGCTGCTGCTGATCGGCTACGGCATCTACTGGTTCGTCTTCCTGCGCCATTATGAAAACACCGACGACGCTTACGTTGCTGGCAACGTCGTCCAGGTGACCCCACAGGTCGGCGGCACGGTCGTGGCGATCAATGCCGACGATACCGAGCTGGTGCAGGCCGGCAAACCGCTGATCCAGCTCGATCCATCGGACGCCAAGGTGGCGCTCGACAACGCGACCGCGCAACTGGCGCAAGCGGTGCGCGAGGTGCGCACTCTGTACGTCAACAACGGCACCTTCGCGGCCACGGTCGCCACCCGCGCCGCTGACGTCGAGCGCGCGCGCTCCGATCTGGCGCGGCGCCAGGAACTCATCAGCACCGGCGCCGTGTCAAAAGAAGATCTCGACCATGCCCGCGCCGCGCTGCAAGCGGCGGCATCGGCACTGACGGCATCGCGCGAACAGCTGGCCTCGAACCAGGTGCTGACCGATCGTACTTCGGTCGCGCGGCATCCGAACGTGTTGCGCGCGGCCGGCCAGGTCGAGACCGCCTACCTGGCGCTGGCGCGTACCACGTTGCCGGCGCCGATCACGGGCTATGTCGCCAAGCGCTCGGTGCAGGTCGGCCAGCGCGTCGCGGCCGGCATGCCGCTGCTGTCGGTGGTACCGCTCAACGCGCTGTGGGTCGATGCCAATTTCAAGGAAGTGCAAATCTCGCGCATGCGTATCGGTCAGCCGGTCACGCTGCGCTCGGACGTATACGGCTCGGACGTGATCTTCCACGGCACGGTCGCCGGACTGGCTGCCGGTACGGGGTCGGCCTTCGCACTCTTGCCGAGCCAGAATGCCAGCGGCAACTGGATCAAGATCGTGCAGCGGGTACCGGTACGGATCACGCTCGATCCGAAGGAACTGGAAGTCCATCCGCTGCGCCTGGGCGTATCGATGCAGGTCAATGCCGACATCGCCCAATCGGGCGGCAATTCGCTGACGACCAATCAGCCGGCCCGCACCGCTGCGGCCTATCAGACTGCCGTGTTCGACAATGCCGGACGCGACGCCGCAGCCCTGATCGCCCGCGTCGTTGCCGACAACAGCGGCAAGTAAGAAGCAACCTTCCATGGCAACTTCGGCAACTCCGCCCCGCCCCGCCCTGCAGCCGCTGACCGGCACGCCGCTGGTTCTCGGCACCGTCGCCCTGTCGCTGGCGGTGTTCATGAACGTGCTCGATTCCTCGATCGCCAATGTCTCGATTCCCGCGATCTCGGGCGACATGGGCGTCTCGCCGCAACAGGGCACGTGGGTCATCACGTCGTTCGCGGTGGCCAATGCGATCTCGGTGCCGCTGACCGGGTGGCTGACGATGCGCTTCGGCCAGGTGCGCCTGTTCGTGACCTCGATCCTGCTGTTCGTGATCGCCTCGTTCCTGTGCGGCATGGCGCCGAGCATCGAACTGCTGATCGCTGCCCGCATCCTGCAGGGCGCGGTGGCCGGGCCGATGATTCCGCTGTCGCAGGCCTTGCTGCTGTCGAGCTATCCGCCGGCCAAGAGCGGGATGGCGCTGGCTTTCTGGGGCATGACCACGCTGGTGGCGCCGATCATGGGGCCGCTCTTGGGCGGCTGGATCTCGGACAATTATTCCTGGCCGTGGATTTTCTACATCAATATTCCGATCGGCATCTTCGCGGCATGGGCCACCTGGTCGATCTACCGCGAGCGGGAGTCCGCCATCCTGATCCGTCCGATCGACAAGATCGGCCTGGCGCTGCTGGTGCTGTGGGTCGGCAGCCTGCAGCTGATGCTCGACAAGGGCAAGGAACTCGACTGGTTCAATTCCGGCGAGATCATCATCCTGGCATCGGTGGCGGTGGTCTGCTTCATCTACTTCATCATCTGGGAGCTCGGCGACGAACATCCGGTGGTCGACCTGTCGCTGTTCAAGGGACGCAATTTCAGCGGCGGCGTGATCGCCATCTCGGTTGCCTACGGGCTGTTCTTCGGCTCGCTGGTGATCCTGCCGCTCTGGTTGCAGACCCAGATCGGCTACACCGCGACCGAGGCCGGCAAGGTCATGGCGCCAGTCGGCATTCTGGCGATCCTGATGTCTCCGTTCGTCGGCAAGATCCTGCCAAAGGTGGATGCGCGCTGGGTGGCCACGGCTGCCTTCGCAATCTTTGCGGTGGTGTTTTACATGCGTTCCCATTTCACGCCAGACGTCGATGTGCGCACGCTGATGATCCCGACCATCATCCAGGGTGCGGCGATGGCGATGTTCTTCATTCCGCTGACGTCCATCATCCTGTCGGGCCAGCCGCCGGACAAGATACCGGCAGCAGCCGGCCTGTCGAACTTCGTGCGGATCATGTTCGGCGGCATCGGCACCTCGATCACTTCGACCATGTGGGATAGCCGCACCGCGCTGCATCATGCGCAACTGGCCGAGCATTCGGGCCCGGACAATCCTGCCTTCGGTCAGGCAGTACAGGCCTTGCAATCGCAGGGGCTGACCGAGCCCGGCGCGCTGGCGGTGCTGGAGCGCGCACTGTCGGTGCAGGCCAGTACGATGGGCGCCACCGACATCTTCTGGATTTCATCGATCCTGTTCGTCAGCCTGATCGGACTGGTCTGGATGACCAAGCCGCGAAAGAGCGCTGCGTCGGCTGATGCGATGGGTGCGCACTGAGGCAGGAATGACAAAGGCGCCCATTGCATGGACGCCCCTGTTCCAGCCACCTGCCGGTTCGTGCATTTCAGAAGTGCTCAACTACCTGGCTCTTTTGGCACGCTCGAAAGCGGCGCTCCAGAGCGGATGGCCCTTCTCTCCCGGCGCGAGTTCGAAACCGGGATCGAGCTTGAATGCCTTGACGAACTGCTGGCGGCACAGCGTCTGACGCTTGGTCACGCAGTAGCTGAAGGCGGAGTACTTCAGTGCCGCGATTTGCGTGGCCTTGTCGGCGGCCGCGACGTCTGGGTTGCCGAGACGCTTGATGGCGCCGTTGAAATCGCCCTTGTTGTAGAGCTCGATACCGGCCGCCAGTGTCTGCTGTACCTGGCTGGCCGCGGACTCGGGCGTCATGCTGTCGCGTTTGTCGGCACCCGCGGCGACACTGCCCGGCCGGGCGGCGGGTTTTGCCGGCGCGGAAGCCGCGACCACCGGTTCGACCACTGGAGCACCTGGCGCCGCGCAGCCCTGCAGCAGCACCAGCAACAGGCCAGAGATCAGACCACCAGCGGTGGCAAGCGAAGTGCGGCCCTGTCCCCGGTTCAAGGTATGCACCATGGCGCGATCCGGTTTCATTTCTTGGGATTGGCAAGCGGTGTGTCGGTCGCCAGGACCGCGCCACCCGGCAGGCGGGCATTGTCGATGCTGGCGGGTTCGAGCTTGTCTTCCGGTGCGACCACGACCGGCGTTGCCGGTGCCGCAGGTGGTGCCGCAGATGGCGCTGCAGGTGCCGGCGAAACCGTCACCATGGCTGCCGGCGGTGCAACGGGTGCGGGAGTCGCAACAACGGTCGTTTCATCCTTCGAACAGCCGGCAAGGATCAGAATGGCACCGCACGATGCCAGCAACTTTTTATTCATTGTTCACAATCAGGTTTGACCTGCAAGCGGCGCTCGAGTCCGGTTTCTCCGCCATCCATCGTCTGTAATTTTGTTGCTTTAAAGAATTACCGGGTTGGGTCGATTGTAAACACGTTTGCACTGAAAGCGTACGCCGGCATACATCTGCGTGCGAGCCAGGCAACATAGTCGTGGCAGCGGTTGAGATTGCTCTACCCAGTCGCACCGATTGCACCACATGCGCCGAGCCACCGCCCCGGTTTGGACGGCGCTGCCCGCTTGCAGGCGCGGGATTGGTGCGTTTTTAGTCGATGTGGTCAGGTGCTGCTCGTTAGCGGCAGAATAATTCTTCATATATAACAACGACTTGGAACATCGTGCCTCGAGACGGTGCGGGCTGGCACATTGCGTGCAATAGAGAAACTCATCAATCACCCCGGAGGCTTTCCCATGCACGCCATGCTCTCACCTCGCACCTCGTTTTCCTTACCACGCTGGCTCACGGTCGCACCTGCTGCACTGGCGCTGTCGCTCGCATTCCAATCCAGCGCACTGGCCGAGACGGTCGCTCGCTACGGCATTTCACTGGCCGACATCCCGCTGACGACCGGCCAGCCGGACAAGGGCGCCGGCGCCTACCAGTTCACGGGCCACACGATCTATGATCCGCTGGTCGCATGGGAAGCCAACGTCGACAACCGTCCGGGCAAGCTGATGCCGGGCCTGGCGTCGAGCTGGAAAGTCGATCCGAAGGACAGCAAGAAATGGCTGTTCACCTTGCGCAAGGGCGCGATGTTCCATGACGGTTCAGAGTTCAAGGCGGACGCCGTGGTCTGGAACCTGGACAAGGTCTTGAACGACAAATCGCCGCAGTTCGACGCCAAGCAGGCGGCCCAGGTCAAGCCGCGCATTCCATCGATCGCTTCCTACCGCAAGGTCGACGACTACACGGTCGAGATCACGACCAAGGATGTCGATGCGCTGTTCCTGTATCAGCTGCCATGGTTCCTGATCAGCAGCCCGGCACAGTTCGAAAAAGTCGGCAAGGACTGGAACAAGTTTGCCTCGGCGCCGTCCGGCACCGGCCCCTTCAAGCTGGAAAAACTGGTGCCGCGCGAGCGTGCCGAGCTGGTCAAGTATGCCGGTTACTGGGACAAGACCCGCCTGGCGAAGACCGACCGCATTATCCTGATCCCGATCCCCGATGCCCTGACGCGCTCGAACGCGCTGTTGAACGGCCAGGTCGACCTGATCGAGACGCCACCGCCGGACGTACTGCCGCAACTGACCGGAGCGGGCTTCAAGCTCGTGAAGAACGTCACGCCGCATGTCTGGCCGTATCACTTCAGCACCCTGCCGGGTTCGCCATGGGCCGACATCCGGGTGCGCAAGGCGGCCAACCTGGCGATCGATCGCGACGGCGTGGTCAAGCTCATGAACGGCCTGGCCACCCCGGCGATCGGACAGCTCGACGCCACCAGCCCCTGGTTCGGCAAGCCGACCTTCAAACTGAAATATGACGTCGCCGCTGCCAAGGCGCTGATGGCGCAGGCCGGCTACAGCCAGGCCAAGCCAATGAAGGCGAAGATCATCATCGCTCAGGGCGGCACGGGCCAGATGCTGTCGCTGCCGATGAACGAATACCTCCAGCAGAGCCTGGCCGAAGTCGGCATCCAGCTCGAATTCGAAGTCGTCGAACTGGAGAACCTGTACCTGCACTGGCGTAGTGGCGCCAAGGCCGACATGAACGCCGGCAAGGGCATCTCCGGCATTAACCTGGCCTACGTGACCGCCGATCCGTTCTATGGCATCACGCGCTTCGTCGACAGCCGCTACATCGCACCGAACGGCGTCAACTGGGGTGGCTACAACAATCCGAAGATCGATGCCAGCCTGGACAAGATCCGCACCAGCTTCGATCCGAAAGTGCAGGATGCGCTGCTGGCCGGCATCCACCAGACCATGGTCGACGAGTCGCTGATGCTGTGGGTCGTGCATGACGTCAATCCGCACGTCCTGTCGCCGAAGGTCAAGGGCTTCGTGCAGGCACAGCACTGGTTCCAGGACCTGACCACACTGAAGATGTAAGGGCCGTTTCCGGATGCTTTCTTATATTCTCAAGCGCTTGCTGTACGCGATCCCGATCGCGCTCGGCGTGACCCTCGTGTCGTTCATGCTGGTGTATTTGGCGCCGGGCGATCCGCTCAACGCGATCGCGCCGGCCGATGCGCCGGCCGACGTGGTGGCCTCGCTCAAGGCGGCGTATGGACTGGACCAGCCGTTGCCGGTCCAGTATCTGAAATGGCTGGCGCGCGCGGCCCAGGGCGATCTCGGCAAGTCGATCGCCTCCGGACGTGAAGTCGCCACCGAAGTCATGAGCGCGGTCGGCAACACGCTGCTGCTGGCCGGCGTCGCCGGTCTGGCAGGCGTGCTCGCCGGCTGCGTGCTGGGCGCGCTGGCCGGCTACTGGCATGGCAGCCTCATCGACCGCATCGCCACCGTCCTGTCAGTGGTTGGCGTCAGCATTCCGCATTACTGGCTGGGGCTGGTCCTCACCATCATCTTCTCGACCAAGCTGGCCTGGTTTCCGGCCATGGGCGCCGGTCCCGGCGGCTCGGCCGAGTGGGCCTTCGACATCGCGCATCTGCGCCACCTGGTGCTGCCGGCGCTGACGCTGTCCGTCATTCCGCTGGGGATCATCACCCGCACCGTCCGCGCACTGGTGGCCGACATGCTGGAACAGGAATTCGTCATCGCCCTGCGCGCCCGTGGATTGTCGAACCGGGCCATTTTCCGGCACGTCGCCAAGAACACAGCGCCAACGGTGCTGGCCGTGGCCGGCCTGCAGATCGGCTACCTGATGGGTGGCTCGATCCTGGTCGAGACCGTCTTCGCCTGGCCGGGTACCGGCTTTTTACTCAACACCGCGATCTTCCAGCGCGACATCCCTCTGTTGCAAGGCACGATCCTGGTGCTGTGCATGTTTTTCGTATCGCTCAACCTGCTGGTCGACATCTTGCAACCGCTGATCGATCCACGCATGGGACGGGCCTGAATCATGCCGAACCTTATGCCGAACCTTATGCCGAACCTTATGCCGAAGCTCATGTCGAACCCCATGTCTGTCGTCATGCCTGAAGTTTCCTTACCCGCTTCCGCTGCACCTCCGGCCGAGACCGTCGTCCTGCCCGCCAGCCGCAGCTACTGGATGGTAGTGCTGCACCAGTTGCGCCATGAACCGGTGGCAATGGCCAGCCTGCTGGTGCTGGCGCTGATCATCGGCGCCGCCCTCTTCGCACCCTGGCTGGCGCCGGCCGATCCCTTCAAGGCCAGCATGCTGCGCCGGCTGCTGCCGATCGGCAGCCCCGGTCACCTGCTCGGCACCGATGAACTCGGACGCGACATGCTGACCCGCCTGATGTACGGCGGCCGGCTGTCGCTGTTGATGGGCATCGTTCCAGTGCTGGCCGCGTTCGGCATCGGCACCTCGATCGGTCTCTTGGCCGGTTATGTCGGCGGCCGCGTCAACATGGTGATCATGCGCCTGCTGGATATTTTCTATGCGTTTCCGTCGGTGCTGCTGGCCGTTGCAGTGGCCGGCGCCCTCGGACCCGGCATGAGCAACAGCCTGATCGCGCTCACGCTCGTGTTCGTGCCGCAGTTGGTACGGGTCGCCGAAAGCGTCACTACCCAGGTGCGCAAGCTCGACTACATCGAAGCGGCACGCATGAGCGGCGCCAGCGCCTTCTCGATCATCCGCGTCCATGTGCTGGGCAACGTGCTCGGGCCGGTGTTCGTGTATGCGACCGGCCTGCTGTCGGTGTCGATGATCCTCGGCTCCGGGCTGTCGTTCCTGGGTCTGGGCGTCAAGCCGCCGGAACCGGAATGGGGCCTGATGTTGAATACCCTGCGTTCGGCGATCTTCCGCGAGCCGCTCATCGCCGCCCTGCCCGGCGCGATGATCTTCATTACCTCGATCGCCTTCAACCTGCTCGCCGACGGCGTGCGCTCGGCCATGGATATCAAACGTTGAACACCGCAACCGACAACATCACGACCAACATTACCGCCGCCGCCGACCGCGGCGGACCGGCGCAACCGCTGCTGGTGGTCAAGGACCTGAAAAAACATTTCCCCGTACGCAGCGGTCTCCTCAGTGGCCTGTTCTCCGGCGAGAAAAAATTCGTCCATGCCGTCGACGGCGTCAGCTTCTCGGTCGCCAAGGGCAAGACCCTGGGCATCGTTGGCGAATCCGGTTGCGGCAAGTCGACCACCGCACGCTTGATCGCACGCTTGATGGAACCCGACAGCGGCAGCATGATTTTTGACGGTGAAGGCGTGGCCGAATTCGGTGGCCTGGCACTGAAGGAATTCCGCAGCAACCTGCAGATGGTGTTCCAGGATTCGTTTGCCTCGCTCAATCCGCGACTGACGATCTGCGAGACGATCGCCTACGGTCCGCAGGCGCACGGCATGAAGGTCGCCGAGGCCACCGAGCGTGCGCGGGCATTGCTGGCCCGGGTCGGGCTGGAGCCGTCGCAGTTTTCTTCGCGCTATCCGCATGAGCTCTCGGGTGGCCAGCGCCAGCGCGTCAACATCGCGCGCGCCCTGGCCTTCGATCCGCGGCTGGTGATCCTGGATGAAGCCGTGGCCGCGCTCGACAAGTCAGTGCAGGCGCAGGTCTTGAACCTGCTGCAGGAACTGAAGGCCGAGCGCCAGCTGACGTATCTGTTCATCTCGCACGACCTGCACGTGGTGCATTACATCAGCGACGACGTGATGGTGATGTACCTGGGTCAGGTGGTGGAGATGGGACCGGTCGAGCGGATCTATGGCGCGGCCGCCCATCCCTATACCCGCGCGCTGCTGTCGGCGGTACCATCGATGGACCCGGCCAATCGCACCCAGAAGTCGCCACTCTCGGGCGACCCGCCGAACCCGATCAATCCGCCGAGCGGTTGCCGCTTTCGCGACCGCTGCCCGCATGCGCAGGCGGTATGTGCCTCGATGATTCCGGCCTTGATACCCGCCCGGTCGACGCTGGCGCCGGTCGCCGGACTGAGTCCCCATTTCGTGGCGTGCCACATGAACGATCCGCAATCGGGCCATACTGAAGCGGGTCAGGAAATGAAACAGACAATGACGCAAGAAGCCGCCGCATGATGAACGAGCAGACACCAGGCGCCACGGCGCCACTGGTCAGGGTCGAGGACCTGACCGTGGAGTTCACCGGCAACCGCAAGGCCAGCGCCCTGAGCCAGGTCAGCTTTACCTTGCAACCGGGCGAAGTGCTGGGCCTGCTCGGCGAATCCGGCTCAGGCAAGAGCGTGACCCTGCGTACCCTTTTGCGCCTGCATCCGGAGCGCACCACCCGCATCGGCGGCAAGATCGAGGTTGCCGGTCAGGACGTGCTGGCTCTGAAGGGACGTGCACTCGAATCCTACCGGGGCGGCATCGCCTCGATGGTGTTCCAGGAGCCGGGCCTGGCTTTCGATCCGGTCTATACCATCGGCCAGCAGATCACCGAAGTGATCCGCGCACATGAAGCGATCGACCACGGCGCCGCCCGCGCCCGCGCCTTGCAGATGCTGGAACGGGTACAGATCCCGCAGGCGCGGCGCCGCTACGACGCCTATCCGCACGAACTCTCTGGCGGCATGCGCCAGCGCGCCATGATCGCCTTGGCGCTGGCATGCAAGCCGAAGCTGCTGCTGGCCGATGAACCGACCACGGCGCTCGACGCCACGGTGCAAATCCAGATACTCCTGCTGTTGCGCGAACTGCAGAAGGAAACCGGGATGGCGGTGATCTTCGTGACCCACGATATCGGCGCCGCGGTCGAAATCGCCGACCGCATCGCCGTTATGTACGCCGGTCGGATCGTCGAAGAAAACAGTGTCGCCGGCATCGTCCGGCAACCGCGCCATCCCTACACCGATGGCTTGCTGGCGTCCACCGTCGATGGCAGCGATCGCGGCCACGCGCTGTCGGCGATCCCCGGCGCACCGCCGAACCTGGCATCCCTGCCGCCGGGTTGCAGTTTTGCGCCGCGCTGCCCGAACGCCAGCGACCAGTGCCGCAGCGAACGCCCGCCCGTGGTTAGCCTCGGCAGTGAGCGCCTGGCCTGCTGGCATCCCGTGGTACCGCTGGCAGTCGCGGCTTGATGCGATAATCACACACAATTTTCAGAACCAGGACCATCATGCTCAATACTGCCCGCGCCACGCGCGCCATCGCGGTCGCCCCGCACCATCTCGCAGCCCAGTCGGCCCTGGCCGTCATGCGTGAAGGCGGCAACGCTATCGAGGCGATGGTTGCCGCCGCCGCCACAATCGCCGTGGTCTACCCTCACATGAACGGTATCGGTGGCGATTCTTTCTGGGTAATCGTGCCGCCGACCGGCGCGCCGATTGCGATCGACGCCTGCGGGCCGGCCGCGGGAGCCGCCAGCATCGAGGCCTATCACGCGCGCGGCCTGCAGGCCATTCCCATCCGTGGTCCGCTGGCGGCCAACACGGTGTCGGGCACCGTCGGCGGCTGGAACCTGGCGCTGGAGATCGCTGCCGAACTGGCGCCGCAGACCCACAAGAAGCTACCGCTGGCGCGCTTGCTGGCTGACGCCATCGCGTATGCCACCGATGGCGTGGCAGTGACCGTCAGCCAGGAGAACGCCACCCGTGCCAAGCTGGCCGAACTGGAGGCGCATCCCGGTTTTGTCGATACCTTTTTGATCGACGGCAAACTGCCGCAGGCCGGTCAGCGCTTTCATCAGCCGAAGATTGCCCGCACGCTCGGCATGCTGGCGCGCGACGGGCTCGACAGTTATTATCGCGGCCCATTGTCGAAGGAGATCGCGGCCGATCTGGCGCAGGTGGGTTCACTGGTGGCAGCCGATGACCTCACGAACTATCGGGCGCAGCGCCAGGTGCCGCTGCACCTGTCGCATTCGGCCGGCGACCTCTACAACATGACGCCGCCGACCCAGGGTGCGGTTTCGCTGACGATCCTGGGTCTCCTCGATCGCGCCGGTCTGGACCAGGTCGAAGCCGACAGCGCCGACCATGTCCACCTGGTGGTCGAAGCGACCAAGCAGGCGTTCAAGATGCGCGACCAATACATCACCGATCCAGCTTACATGACAGTCGAACCACAGTCGCTGCTCGATGCCGACAAGCTCGATGTGCTGGCTGCCGGCATCACCCTCGACAAGGCGGCGCCGTGGGGTGCAGGACGCGGTCCGGGCGACACGATCTGGATGGGCGTGATCGACCAGGACGGCATGGCCGTGTCTTTCATTCAAAGCATCTATCACGAGTTCGGCAGCGGCGTGGTGTTGCCCACGACCGGCATCAACGTGCAGAATCGCGGCGCCTCGTTCAGCCTGGACCGGACCAAACTGCTGGCCCTGAAACCCGGCAAGAAACCGTTCCACACCTTGAATCCGGCGGCAGCCCGCTTGGCCGATGGCCGCACCATGGTCTACGGCACGATGGGCGGCGATGGCCAGCCGCAAACGCAGGCAGCAGTTTTCACGCGCCACGTCGTGTTCGGCCAGCCGCTGCAGACGGCGGTCTCGGCCCCGCGCTGGCTGCTGGGCCGAACCTGGGGCCAGAGTTCGGATTCATTGAAGGTGGAGTCGCGCTTTCCGCAAGAAGTGATCGACGAACTGGTGCGGCGCGGCCACGAGGTCGACGTGCTGCTGCCCTACGATGAAACCATGGGGCACGCGGGCGCGCTGGTCCGCCATCCCGACGGCACGCTCGAAGGTGCTTCCGATCCGCGATCGGACGGCGGCGTGGCAGCATACTGAAGCGCCATGGTTGCAAGCGTCCCCAACCTGTCGGCCGAACAGATCGACCGCGTCATCCAGATGGCGTGGGAAGATCGCACCGCCTTCGATGCGATCGAGATCCAGTTCGGCATCAATGAGTCTGAAGTCATTCGCCTCATGCGCAAGCACATGAAACGCTCGAGCTTCGAGATGTGGCGCAAGCGCGTCACCGGCCGCAAGACCAAGCATCTGGCGCTGCGCGGAGACGCGGTCAACCGCTTCAAGTCGAGCGACCAGAAGGGCAATTAGTTTTAGCCCAGCTTTTGCAGCAATGCCTTGGCACCGGCTTCCGACGAGGCCGGGTTCTGTCCGGTGATGAGCAAGCCATCGGTCAATACGTAGGACTGCCAGTCCGCGCCCTTCGAATAGATGCCGCCGTTTTCCTTGAGCATGTCTTCCACCAGGAACGGCACGACCTTGGTCAGGCCGACGCCTTCTTCTTCGGTATTGGTGAAGCCGGTGACCTTCTTGCCCTTGACCAGCGGGCTGCCATCCTGCGCTTTAACGTGGCGCAGCACGCCTGGTGCGTGACACACTGCGGCCACCGGCTTGCCGGCGGCAATCATAGCCTCGATCAAGGCGATCGAATTTGCATCCTCGGCCAGATCCCACAGAGGGCCGTGGCCACCGGGGTAGAACACCGCGTCGAAATCGGCCGCCTTGACTGCGCCGAGCTTGACGGTCGAAGCCAGCACTGCCTGGGCGGAAGCATCTTCCTTGAAACGTTCTGTCGACGGCGTCTGCGCATTGGCTTCATCACTCTTCGGGTCGAGCGGTGGCTGGCCGCCCTTCGGTGAAGCAACGGTCACGCTGGCGCCGGCATCGAGAAAGACGTAATACGGTGCGGCGAATTCTTCGAGCCAGAAACCGGTTTTCTTGCCAGTGTCGCCAAGTTGATCGTGCGAGGTCAGTACCATCAGTATCTTCAAGATTCATTCCTTTAATAATCGACAGGCTGGCGGTTTAGCGCGCGCCCTTGTGATCTTTCTGCCCATCGTTCTTGTGCCGGCCGGCGACTTCGTTCTGTTCGGCCTTGCGCGCTTCATTTTTCGCATCTTCCGCTGGGTACGGATGTGCCGGGGCTGGTGCTGGCGATACCGGCTTGGACGGCGGTGTGCTGGTGTCCTTGATCATGGCGGTTTCCTTTTTCCGGATTGGTCCGGTACCGTCACGATGCGCCCGACAGGCTGTCAGCACAGTGCGCCACCTCACATAGGGTGTCGCTCGCCTCACCGGCTCTGCAATATGCGTCAAGGAATTGGGATACCCTGCATCGTTCGAAGGAGGATCCATGCGCACCGTTCTTGCTCCACTAGTCGTGACCGTTACCTTGCTTGTTTCTGCCCACGCCAGCGCTGCCACCGCCGTGCGACCCGGACTGTGGGAAGTCAGGACCACATCCGACCTCCTGCGGCTGATCCCGGCAATTCCGCAGGATACGATGCAGAGTTTGATGAACATGGCGCGCCAGCATGGCATCGACATGCCGCAGATCCAGAACGGCGCGGCGATCTCGCGCGCCTGCATCAGCCCGGCGATGGCGGAGCGCCAGGCACTGCCGATCCTGTATCAGCATCAGGCCGGTTGCAGCACCAGCAATGCGACGCGCGACGGTAATCAGTACCGGGTGGAATTCGCCTGCAGCAGTGCGCGCGTCAAGGGCAACGGCACGGCCCAGGGTACATTCAGCAATCCGGAGAATTTCAGCGGCCAGACCGCCTTCAACGGCAACGTGCAGGGCACCCCGGTCAACGAGCGCGCCGACATCAGCGGTCGCTGGCTGGAAGCCGATTGCGGTACCGTCAGGCCGGTGCAATGACGGCGCTGAGCCAGTTCCAGCGCGGCGTTCTTCAACGCCGCCGGCCGCGCTGCACGACAGACCGGATCGCCCGCGGCACGCTGCTGCGGCATGGCGGTGACAACCGCTCACAACAAATACATGATCTTGCTATTGAATCGGATGACAGCATGGCAACGCATCGCCCTGGCAGACACGACTGTTTGTCGTACACTTGTCTCGGCAATTCCGTAGCCCACCACGATAAAACCGGAGACCACCCATGATCAAAGTCAGCGTAATGTATCCCAACACCCCCGGCGCCCGCTTCAACCACGAGTACTACCGCGACAACCACATGCCGCTGGTGAAGGCCCGCATGGGCGATCACTGCAAGTTCTACACCGTCGACAAGGGTCTTGCGGGCGGCGCCCCCGGCACCCCGGCGACCTACATCGGCATGTGCCATATCTTCTCCGAATCGGTCGAAGCATTCCAGGCCGGGTTCGGTCCACATGCCAAGGAAATCCTGGGCGACATTCCGAACTACACCGACCTGCAACCGGTCATGCAGATCAGCGAAGTCGTCGTCGGTTAAGTACGGCAGTCAGCCGCCGATCTGCCGGAACGGGTCGAGCGCCAGATCGATCAATCGTCGCTCCCGCACCACGATTTCCGCTACCGCCGTCATTCCGTAGCGCAGCGAATTGACGATCAGTCGTTCTTTTCAACGCGAACGGACAGGATGTGGTTTCCAGCAAGCGGGCCGGATTGTTGATCCGGTTCGCATTGCATGACGACGCGTGGCGCCCCTGAAATTACAGC
>JACMRD010000005.1 GCA_014376645.1 Herminiimonas sp.
CGATCCGCTCACGCATCTGGTGCGCAACAGCATCGACCATGGCATCGAAGTGCCGACCCAGCGCGTCGCCGCTGGCAAGGGCGAGACCGGTCGGCTGTCGCTGTCGGCCGGCCACCAGGGTGGCAATGTGGTCATCGAAGTTACCGACGACGGTGCCGGGTTGAGCCGCGAACGCATCCTGGCGAAAGCCCGGGAACAGGGTCTGGCCGTTAGCGAGACCATGCTCGATCCGGAAGTCTGGCAATTGATTTTCGCGCCGGGATTTTCGACTGCGGAAGAAGTCACCGAACTCTCGGGCCGGGGGGTCGGCATGGATGTCGTCAAGCGCAACATCACCGCCTTGGGCGGCAGCGTCGATATCCGCTCGGCGCGCGGCTTCGGCACCACGATCTCGATTTCCTTGCCGCTCACCCTGGCGATCCTCGATGGCATGTCGGTCCGGGTCGGCGATGAAATCTACATCCTCCCGCTGGGCTACGTGGTCGAGTCGTTACAACCGGCGGCAGTCGACGTCAAGGGCATCAGCGGCCAGGGCCAGGTCATCAAGGTGCGCGGCGAGTACCTGCCGCTGGTTCCCCTCTACCAGATGTTCGGCATCACCCCGCGCTATCTTGATCCTGCGCAGGGCATCCTGGTAATCCTGGAGTCCGAAGGCCGGCGCGCCGCTCTATTCGTCGACGAACTGGTGGGCCAGCAGCAGGTCGTGGTCAAGAATCTTGAATCGAATTATCGGAAAGTCGCCGGCATTTCCGGCGCCACCATCCTGGGCGATGGTGGCGTGTCGTTGATCATCGACGTCTCGGCACTACTGCGTTCCAGCCAGCAGGCAATCGGTCAGGAAGCATTCAACAATTGAACAACCAAGGAACCGCCATGCTCAATTCCAGCTCATCCACTTCCACCTCCGCCGCCATGACCAAGACCGTCCAGGAAATTGCCGGTAATGAATTCCTGGCCTTTACGCTCGGGCGTGAAGAATACGGTATCGATATCCTGAAAGTGCAGGAGATCCGCGGCTACGAACAGGTCACGCGGATCGCCAATGCGCCGGACTTCGTCAAGGGTGTCGTCAACCTGCGCGGCATCATCGTGCCGATCGTCGACATGCGCATCAAGTTCCAGCTGGGCGAGCCGACCTACGACCAGTTCACGGTCGTCATCATTCTCAATATTGGCGGCCGCATCATGGGCATGGTGGTCGACAGCGTCTCCGACGTCATGACCCTGGCTGCGGCCGACATCAAGCCGGCGCCGGACATGGGAAGCGCCTTCAACACCGATTACCTGATCGGCCTGGGCACGGTCGACGAGCGCATGCTGATTCTGATCGATATCGACCGACTGATGTCGAGCGCTGAAATGGGTTTGATCGAAGCGATTGCCGCCTGATGCGGGCAATGCCGGAAAGGGACGTGTGATGCAAGCTAAATGGATCCGACTAACAGTGGTGTTCCTGATGATCGGCGCCGTCAGCGCGGTGGTGCATCTGGTGGCTCGCGCGATCGGGCTGACGCAAGCCTTCCCCTTGGTCGGTGCGGTCCTGGTCGGGTTGTGCGCGGCAGCGACTGCGCACCTGGCCGGGCAGGCTCGCCGTTCCGGTCAGCAGGAATTTGCATCGGCCGTCGGCGGCAAAATCGACCGCATGATGATCGGTGCCGCCGAAACCGCTTTCTTCATCGATTCCGTCAAGAAGAAAGTGGAGCAGGATGTCGCCAGTACTGATGACATCCTGAGGCAGACCGAGCAGAACGCCGACGCGATGCAGCAGATTGCCGGCAATGTGGAGCAGGCAGCCAAGGTCGCAGCCGATGTGCGCAATGTCAGTGTTTCTGGCAGGGCCGAGGTCGAGCGCGGCCTGACCCGCATCAACCGGGCCAGCAAGGAAGCCGAACTGGCCTCCGGCATGATGGTTGAACTCAAGGTCAAGTCGCGGGAAATCCACGGCATCACCGAAACCATTAACGAAATCGCCGCCCGCACTAATCTGCTGGCGCTCAATGCAGCGATCGAAGCGGCCCGTGCAGGTGAATACGGACGCGGCTTTGCCGTGGTCGCCAACGAAGTCCGCCAGCTCGCCCAGCGCACCCGTGAAGCCACCGATGAAATCGGCGGCATGGTGCGTGCCATGAACGACAAGGCGGAGTCGGCCGCCAAGGGGATGGATGCGATGACGGCCACGGTCAACGAAGCGTCACGCAATGTCGGGCAGATCCATGCCGTGCTGACCAAGATAGAGCAGTCCGCGACCACCTCTGAGGGTGAAATTATGGCCATTGCAACGGCCTCGCGCAGCAACGTCGCCACCACGCGCGAGCTGTCGGAATCCATGCTGCGGGTGCGCGACGGCATGCTCGCCACCGAGCAGGCGTTGCCGCACGCCGTGGCGTCTGCCATGGAGTTGTCGGAACAGGCAGAGTTGCTCTTCACGGCCACCGTCGTTAGCGGTGTCGCTTCGCCGCATGATGCGATCCGGATGGCGGCGCAAGAGGCGGCTGTCGAAATCGGCAAGCTGTTCGGCGACGCTGTTGCAGCGGGTCAGATTGCCGCCGAAGCGCTGTTCGATCGTCGCTATCAGCCAATCGCCCATACCAATCCGCAGAAGCACACGTCGCAGTTCGACGCCTTCACCGACCGTGTCCTGCCGGATATTCAGGAAGCCATCCTGACGAGCATGCCGCACCTGGCTTATGCCGGCGCGGTCGACAACAATGGATATTTTCCGACCCATAACCGGAAATTCTCGCAGGCGCTCACCGGCGACTACGAGAAGGATCTGGCCAACAATCGCACGAAGCGGATTTTCAGCGACCGCACCGGCTCACGCTGCGGATCGCATACCGATGCCTTTCTGCTGCAGACCTACAAGCGCGATACGGGAGAGGTCATGCACGACCTGTCGGTGCCGATTTATGTCAATGGACGACACTGGGGCGGATTCCGGGTCGGGTATCGCTCGGTAGGGCAATCATGAAACCAGTCCAGTCAACCCGATTGGAAACGGTCAAGGAATTCGACTTCAGTGCGCGCGACTTCGAACGCGTACGCGCGCTGATTCACAAGAAAGCCGGGATCGCACTGGCCGAGAGCAAGCAGGAAATGGTCTACAGCCGCCTGGCGCGGCGCCTGCGCGCCATCGGCATGACATCCTTTACCGACTACCTCGATGATCTGGAAAGTGGCCGCGATGCCCAGGAGTGGGAGGCCTTTACCAATGCGCTGACCACCAACCTGACGTCGTTCTTCCGGGAGGCCCACCACTTTCCGATCCTGGCCGAGCATGCCCGGAAAATGAAGGAGCCGATGGAGATCTGGTGCTCCGCCGCCTCCACCGGCGAGGAGCCGTATTCGATCGCCATGGCGGTCTGCGAGGCCTTCAATACCTTGACGCCGCCGGTGCGCATCGTGGCCACCGATATCGATACCAACGTGCTGGCCACCGGCGCCGACGGCGTCTACGGCATGGACCGACTCGACAAGCTGGCGCCGGAGCGCGCGCGGAAATTTTTCCTGAAGGGGCGGGGCGCGCAGGAGGGCCTGGTGCGCGTCCGGCCCGAACTGCGCCAGCTGATCACGTTCAAGCAATTGAATCTGCTGGGCGACAGCTGGCCGGTCAAGGGACCGTTCGACGTGATCTTCTGCCGCAATGTCATGATCTATTTCGACAAGCCGACTCAGGGTAAAATTCTCGCGCGTTTCGCACCGCTGATGAAGCCGGACGGACTGCTCTTTGCAGGACACTCCGAAAATTTTCTGTACGTGTCGGACGCATTCAAACTGCGCGGTAAAACCGTCTACGAGCTCGATCGGGGCGGAAGCAGGAGAGCGCTGCCTCGTGACGACTGAGGTGCGGCCCAAGGGCGTTTTAATACAGCAGGAACATGGAAGAAAAACCACTGCGACAGTGCAGAAAAATCACAGAGGCATTGCAGAGAAACGGTAGATGAGCGCACCCTCCCAAGAGCAGTTGGCCACCAATGTGTATTACGACCGGACCTTCGACCGCGATGCGGCCAAGATCCTTCCGGGCGAATACTATTTTACCGCCAAGGACATGATGATCGTGACCGTTCTCGGCTCCTGTGTGTCGGCCTGCCTGCGCGACCGGGTCACGGGAATCGGTGGCATGAATCACTTCATGTTGCCGGACAGCGGAGGGGACAGCGACAGTCCGGTGTCGGCCTCGATGCGCTACGGTACTTATGCAATGGAAGTCCTGATCAACGAATTGCTCAAGGCCGGCGCCAGGCGCGACAACCTCGAAGCCAAGGTGTTTGGCGGGGGAAACGTCCTGCGCGGATTCGTGGCCATCAATGTGGGCGAGCGTAATGCGCAGTTCGTACGCAATTACCTGCGCACCGAGCAGATCCGCATCGTGGCCGAGGACTTGAACGACATCCATCCGCGCAAGGTGTATTTTTTCCCGCGCACGGGCAAGGTACTGGTCAAGAAGCTCAAGCAGCTCAACAACAACACGCTGGTCAACCGCGAGCAGGATTATGCCAGCCGCCTGCAGACCGGACCGGTCACCGGGTCGGTCGATCTGTTCTGATCCGGCCGTGCACTTCAATTCGATTAGGGAAGTCCGGGCATGAAAATCAAGGTTCTTATCGTCGACGATTCGGCGCTCATTCGCAGCGTCATGAAGGAAATCATCAGCAGTCAGCCTGACATGGAAGTCGTCGGTATGGCGCCAGATCCGATCGTGGCGCGCGATCTGATCAAGCAGACCAATCCGGATGTGCTTACCCTGGATGTCGAGATGCCGCGCATGGATGGTCTGGATTTCCTGGAAAAGCTGATGCGGCTGCGACCGATGCCGGTCTTGATGGTGTCGTCGCTGACCGAGCGGGGTTCTGAAATCACGTTGCGGGCGCTGGAACTGGGCGCGGTCGATTTTGTCACCAAGCCGAAGATCTCGATCGAGAGCGGCATGCTCGACTACACCGAAATGATCGCAGACAAAATTCGCGCCGCCGCCAAAGCGCGCATCAAGCCGCGCCAGATCGTCGCCGCGGGCGATGCCAGATCCGGCGTCGCCGGCCCGCTGCCGCCACTACGCAACCCGCTCACCAGCAGCGAAAAACTGATCATGATCGGCGCCTCCACGGGTGGCACCGAGGCGATCAAGGATTTTCTGATGCAGATGCCGTCGGACTGTCCCGGCATCCTGATCACGCAGCACATGCCGGAGGGTTTTACCCGCTCGTTCGCCAAGCGGCTCGACAGCCTGTGCAAGATTTCGGTGATCGAGTCAGAAGGCGGCGAGCGAATCCTGCCCGGCCATGCCTATATCGCGCCTGGCCATTCGCATCTGCAACTGGTGCGCAGCGGCGCCAATTACGTTACTCAGATCGATACCGGACCGGCGGTCAACCGGCATCGGCCGTCAGTCGATGTGCTGTTCCATTCGGCCGCCGCCGCCGCCGGCAAGAATGCGGTGGGCGTGATCCTGACCGGCATGGGCAAGGATGGCGCCGTCGGCATGCTGGCGATGAAAAACGCTGGCGCCCACACCTTCGCTCAGGATGAAGCCAGTTGCGTCGTCTTCGGCATGCCGCGCGAAGCGATCGCCATCGGTGCGGCTGACGAAGTGGGTGCGCTCCATGCGTTGCCGGGCATGGTGCTCGGCTACCTGGCAACGCATGGAGGCCGTTCGTTGCGAGTTTGAACCGCCGCTGTCGCATATTGGACAACGGACAAAACATTTTTCCGTGTGCGGCAAGATTCGGTGCAAGTGCTTCGCCGCGTCGGTGCATAATATGGTGTTACAAAGCAAGTTGACGCCTGTGCAGTGCCGCGTCGCCGAACCTGATCACATCGTCAAGAATTCATGGAGCCCTCATGGCTGGTCCGAATACTAAGTTTCTCATCGTCGACGATTTTTCGACCATGCGCCGCATCGTGCGCAATCTGCTCAAGGAACTAGGCTACTCGAATGTCGACGAGGCCGAAGACGGCTCGATGGCGCTGGCAAAGCTGCGCGCGGAAAAATTCGATTTCGTCATCTCCGACTGGAACATGCCGGTCATGGATGGTCTGACCATGCTGCAGAATATCCGCGCCGATGCCAACCTGGCGAAACTGCCCGTACTGATGGTCACGGCTGAAGCGAAAAAGGAAAACATCATCGCCGCCGCCCAAGCCGGTGCCAACGGGTATGTTGTCAAACCATTCACGGCAGCCACGCTCGACGAGAAACTTGGCAAGATCTTCGAAAAACTGGCCAGCGCCGGCGCCTGATCGACGCCGCCTGTGCCGGCTCTCGGCGCGGCAGGATTGTTCCTTCTTCCACCATGCGGAGTAGTTACTCATGTATGACTTGAATTTCCTTGTCCGTGAACCACTGCTCGATCCGAAGCAACAGATCATCGGTTATGAACTGAGCGTCCAGCATCCGGAGTCCGATCGCGAGATCGTCACGCCCGCGGACGATTTCCGCGCCCTGGCCAGTTTTGTGGCCGACCAGATGCAGGACGAAGAACACGGCTGGCTGCTCGGCGCCAACAAGGTCTTCCTGAAAGCGGAGGCCAGCCTCCTGCTCTCCGAGGAAGTTCTGGCCCTGCCGGCAAAGCAGATCGTCCTCAGCATGAAAATGGCCGAGCTGGACGATCCGGCGGTGCTGGCCGCCGTCAAGACGCTGCGCGGCAAAGGTTTCGGCATCGCGCTGTGCGAGGCCAACGCCATCGCCCAGGACAAGACCCTGCTGCCGCTGGTGACGCATATCGAGATTCAGTTCGCGACCACCGACTTCCCGACCCAGGCCAAGATTTATGGTGCCCTGAAGAATTCTTCGGTGCGCATGATCGCGCGC
Organism: Herminiimonas sp.; assembly: GCA_014376645.1. Lineage (GTDB taxonomy): Bacteria > Pseudomonadota > Gammaproteobacteria > Burkholderiales > Burkholderiaceae_D > JANXSS01. The sequence goes on from JACMRD010000005.1 coordinate 6,812, forward strand.
CAGATCAGCACCTGGCAGGAATTCGATTCCTGCGCTTCGCTCGGACTCGATGCCTTCGTCGGCAATCTCTATCTGACGCCACGCCCCAGCAGCGTCGGCCCCGCAAAGGGCCTCAATCCAGCCCAGGCGATGATCCTCCAGCTCATGGACATGGTGCGCAAGAATGCCGATGTGCGCCAGCTCGAGGACGTGCTCAAACGCGATGCCGCGCTCTCCTACAAGCTGCTGCGTTATATCAATTCTGCCGGCTTCGGCCTCGGCACCGAGATCCAGTCGCTGCGCCATGCGGTCGCGATGCTGGGCTACTCGCCGTTGTACCGCTGGCTGTCGGTCCTGCTGGCCACGGCCACCGCCGGTGGTCAGTCTGCGATCCTGATGCAGACGGCAATTGTGCGGGCGCGTTTCGCTGAACTGCTCGGCAAGAATTTCCTGCCAAAGAACGAAGCGGAGAACCTGTTCGTGGCCGGCATGTTCTCGTTGCTGGACCGTTTGCTGGGGGTTCCGATGGAAGAAGTACTCGACAATATCCAGCTCTCCGAGCCGGTGACCCAGGCGCTGCTGAACCGGGAAGGGATGTATGGCCCCTTTCTGAAACTGGCTGAATCTGGCGAATTCGACAACGGACCGATTGCGGAACTGGCCGAGTCGCTTTTCATCAGTCCCGACAAGGTCAATGAAGCTCACAGCGCCGCGCTGGTCTGGGCCCAGAACCTCGCGCTCTGAGCTTGCGACCATCCGCTGCCGGCCGCGCTCGCGGCTGGCTGGGCAATCGTTCCCCCTGCCTGCAGAATCCCGGCTTTATTTTTGCAGCGCAACCGTGCAATCCTGATCAAGCACCTCTTTCCCCGCCTGTTCCAGCGATGCCACTCGTGGTGTCGCATCGATAATCGTTCCTGAGAGTCCGCCAAGGCGTCGTGTCGATGCGTTCGGACCTCCTCCCAGGAGTCGGCCATGGCCGAAGGAAGCGATCTCGAAAAGACGGAACCGGCCTCACAGCGCAAGCTGGAGCAGGCCCGGGAAGACGGCGACGTCCCGCGTTCGCGTGAGCTGGCAACCTGCACGTTGTTGATGGCCGCCGGTGGTGGATTGTGGATGACCGGTGACACGATGGTGCGCGCCCTCAATCACATCCTGGTGACCGGTCTGACGCTGGAGCGGGCCCAGGCCTATGATTTCGAATTACTGTCGGCACGTATCGCCGGCACGCTGGGTCAGCTGTTCCTGGCCTTCGCGCCGCTGGCCGGCATCCTCATGCTGGTGGCCGCTGCTTCGCCGCTGCTGATCGGCGGCTGGCTTTTTTCCGGCAAGGCGCTGACGCCGAATTTCGGCCGCCTGAATCCGCTCTCCGGCGTCACCAACCTGATTTCCAAGAATTCGCTGGTCGAACTCGGCAAGGCGATCGGCAAGGCGCTGGTGGTCGGTACAGTCAGCTACATGGTTATTTCCAGGCAGTTCGATGCCGTGATCGGCCTGGGCATGGAGCCGCTTGGCAGTGGCGTCGCCCACCTCGGCCATCTGATGCTGACGACCTTTATCGCCATCGTCGGCGGGCTGATCCTGATTGCCGCCATCGACGTGCCGTATCAGCTCTGGCACTACGCCGACAAGCTCAAGATGACGCGCCAGGACCTGCGCCAGGAAGCCAAGGAGTCCGACGGTAATCCCGAGATCAAGGCCAAGATCCGCCAGCAGCAGCGCGAGATGGCCAAGCGCCGCATGATGAGCGAAATCCCGACCGCCGACGTGGTCGTCACCAACCCGACCCACTATGCAATCGCGCTGCGCTACGCCGATGGCAAGATGGGTGCCCCACGGGTGGTGGCCAAGGGCGCCGATGCGGTCGCCGCGCGGATTCGAGAAATCGCCGGCGAACACAATATTCCGACACTCGAAGCACCGCCGCTGGCGCGCGCCCTGTATCAGCATGCCGAACTCGGCGACGAGATTCCGGAAGCACTCTACACCGCCGTGGCCGAAGTGCTGGCCTACGTGTTCCAGCTGCGCTCGTTCAACAAGAACGGCGGCCACCAGCCAGTGCTGCCGGAGGTGCTCGACGTGCCGCCGCAAATGGATCCGCTCAACCCGGCTGCGCTCAATAAACAAACCAACCTCGGGCCGACGCCATGAATTCTCTGAAACTGCCTCTGTGGATGTCGGGCATCAATTCCCGGGCCTTTGCTGCGCCGATCATCATCATCATGATGCTGTCGATGATGGTGCTGCCGCTGCCGGCCTTCGTACTGGACATCTTCTTCAGCTTCAACATCGCGCTGTCGGTGATCGTGCTGCTGACCAGCCTCTACACCATCAAGCCGCTCGACTTCATGGCATTTCCGACCGTGCTGCTGGTATCGACCATGCTGCGCCTGTCGCTCAACGTCGCCTCGACCCGGGTGGTGCTGACCGAGGGCCACACCGGCCCGGATGCGGCCGGCAAGGTGATCGAAGCGTTCGGCCACTTTCTGATCGGCGGCAATTACACGGTCGGTATCGTGGTGTTCGTCATCCTCACCATCATCAACTTTACCGTCGTCACCAAAGGTGCTGGCCGGATCGCTGAAGTCGGCGCCCGGTTTGCCCTCGACGCGATGCCCGGCAAGCAGATGGCCATCGATGCCGACCTCAACGCCGGCCTGATCGTCGAAGCCGAGGCGCGCCGCCGCCGTACCGAAGTCGCCCAGGAAGCCGAGTTCTACGGCGCCATGGACGGCGCCAGCAAATACGTGCGCGGCGATGCCGTGGCCGGCATCATCGTCACCGTCATCAATATCATCGGCGGCCTGATGGTCGGCATGATCCAGCATGACATGGACTTCGGCGCCGCCCTCAAGAACTACACCCTGCTGGCCATCGGCGACGGCCTGGTGGCACAGATCCCGTCGCTGATCATCTCCACCGCCGCCGGTGTGGTGGTCTCCCGCGTGGCGAGCGACCAGGACATCGGTGGCCAACTGATCGGTCAGCTTTTCGCCAAGCCGCAGGTGCTCTACATTACGGCCGCCATCATCGGCGGCATGGGACTGATTCCGGGGATGCCGCACATGGCGTTCCTTTTGTTGGCCGGCATCATGGCCGGTACCGCCTACACGATCACCAAGCGCGCCAGGCTGGCGCTGGCACCGGCGGCCGATGCCGAAGCCGCACCGGTCGCACCGGCCGCCGAAATGGAAGAAGCCACCTTGCAGGACATCATGCCGGTCGATACTCTCGGCCTCGAAGTCGGCTACCGCTTGATCCCGCTGGTCGACAAGGGGCAGGGCGGTGAGCTGCTGCGCCGGATCAAGGGCATCCGCAAGAAGTTTGCCCAGGAAGTCGGATTCCTCTCGCCGCCGGTGCACATCCGCGACAACCTCGAACTGAAGCCGACCGGCTACCGGATCACCCTGAAGGGCGTCGAAGTCGGTAGCGGCGAATCGATGACAGGCCAGTTCCTGGCCATCAATCCGGGCATGGTCAGCGGCCCGCTGCCGGGCCCCGTGACGACCGATCCGGCGTTCGGCCTGCCGGCGACCTGGATCGATGCGTCGCTGCGCGAGCAGGCGCAGGCCATGGGTTATACCGTGGTCGATGCCGGCACGGTCGTGGCGACGCACCTGAACCACCTGATCACCAGCCACGCCGCCGAACTGCTGGGCCGGCAGGAACTGCAACAGCTGCTCGATCACCTGGTCAAGGAATCACCGAAGCTGGTCGAAGACTTGATCCCGAAAATGATCTCACTCTCGACCTTGCAGAAGATCCTGCAGAACCTGCTGATCGAGGGTGTGCACATCCGCGACATGCGCACCATCATTGAAACGATCGCCGAGAACGCC
>JACMRD010000195.1 GCA_014376645.1 Herminiimonas sp.
GAGGCGCCGTCGATGACCGAGTCAGGACGCGCCAGGTAGACGTATTCGAAGGCGCAAGGGTTCAGGCTCGGATTGTCCGCGCACTGCTGGTTGTAGAGCTTGCCGTCCATGTCGATGAAGATCGCTTCGCCAGGGATGACGTCGCGCAGGAAACGGAAGCCCAGACCTTCGAGCGCCACCGATTCGCTGGCCACGACATATTCCGGGCCCTTTTCGGTCTCATTGAAGCCGATGCACAAAGGACGGATACCGAACGGATCGCGAAACGCCAGCAAGCCATAGCCTGCAATCTGCGTGACAGCGGCATAGGAGCCACGCACCCGCTTGTGCAGCACCGACACCGCCTTGAACAACGCCGACGGATCAAGCGAGAAACCGCTGGTGGCTTCCTGGATTTCGTGCGCCAGGACGTTGAGCAGGACTTCGGAGTCCGAGTCGGTATTGAGATGGCGCCGATCGTTCTTGAACATCTCGATCTTGAGCTGATCGCAATTGGTCAGGTTGCCGTTATGCGCCAGCACCAGCCCGAACGGTGCGTTGACATAGAACGGCTGCGCCTCTTCCGCGCTGGAGGTGCCGGCGGTCGGGTAGCGGGCCTGGCCGATTCCGGCGTTGCCCAGCAAGGAACGCATGTTGCGCGTGCGGAACACGTCGCGCACCAGGCCATTGGCCTTGTGCATGCAGAACGCATTGCCGTGATTGGTTGCAATACCGGCAGCATCCTGTCCACGATGCTGCAACAGCAGCAGCGCATCGTAGATCAACTGGTTGACGGGATTATGGGAAACAACGCCGACTATGCCACACATGGTGGACTCCTCAACTAAGACAATTCAACACTGCAGGACCAGACAACGATCCAGGCGACGCGCCCCAACCGCACGGTGGCAGCGGGACACGCTCTTTCAAACCGATCAAAACCGATCAAAACGTAATGTGCCGTGCCAGATCCCCTGGCAAATATGGCAATGCCGTGCGGGCCGCCGTTTCGGCCAGGGCACTGAAGACCGCATCCTTCCAGAACGGCTGGCGCGGTATCGCCGTCGTACCACACACCAGCACTGCGGCTAACACCAGCAATAGCCCACGCGCCAGACCGAACAAACCGCCAAGGCCGCGATCCACCACCGTCAACCCGCTAGCCTTGACGAGCGCGTCGACCGCCATCATCAACAACAGCATCAACAATTTCACGCCGAGAAACAAGGCCAGGAACGCAACGATCAGACGGCCCGATTTGCCCGGCACTACGTCCGGCAACAATACCGCCAGCGGGTCACAATACGCATTGGCCACCCAGAACGCCACCACCCAACCAAGCAACGACAGGATTTCCTTCACCAGCCCGCGCAAGGTGCTGATGACCACCGAGCACACCAGCACCAACAGCACCAGATAATCGAAAACCGTCAAGCCGGCGTCCGCAGGCGATTCACAGGGCCGACGGCACCAACGTACCGTTCAGGCCAAGCGCAATCAGCTTGGCGCGCACCTTGTCGGCCTCTTCGCGGCTGTTCAGCGGACCGATGCGAATGCGGATGCGCTCTCCGTTGTCGGTGGTGATTTTCTGGGTGTAGGACGCGATACCGGCGCTTTTGAGCTTGCCGCGCAATTCATTGACTTTCTCAGTCGATGCCAGCGCCGCGACCTGCACGGCGTATGTGCTTGCCTTTGGTTCGTTGCCGGCTTCGAGGATCGACTTGGCGCGGCCGCCGTCACCGGCTTTCTCGGTCGGCACGACCACTGTCGGTTCAGCTTTAGCATCAGCTTTAGCATCAGCTTTCGGTTTCACCGAGGCTCTCGGAGGCGCGGGCTCTGGGTTCTTGGTCGGCGCAGCCGGGGCAACAGCCGGCGCGACAGACTTCGGTACGGCAGGCATTTCCACCAGTTCTTCCTTCTGGTCGAGGGCCGCGGCGGCGGCAACGCGGGTTGCAGGCTGCAATGCACCGGATTTTGGCGGCATCTCGGGAGTCGGTGCGCTGCGTGCCGGTGCGGCCGGTTTGTCCTTGGACGGGATTTCGATTGTCAAGTCATCCGACAGCGGCTTCGGCTCGGAGTCGAGAACCATCGGCAGGCCAATCACGACCGCCAGGACCAGGGCCACGGCCCCGACCAGGCGTCGGCGTGCTCGTTTCTTTTCCGGCAATACCGGGTCAACCGGCGACCGGTCATCGTCCTCGCCGCCGACGCGTCCGGCAGACTTGCGCTTGCGCGAACGCGGCGATGCCAAGTCGGACTCGGCCCGCGATAAATATGCGCTGTCTTCAGCAGGGGATTCTTGCTTGTTTTTACGAAATGACGAGAACAAGCTCATGCGCTGGATCACTGGTTGGTCAGGATGATTCGTTGTGCAATCCGGCACTGCGGGCAGCCATGACGCCGGCAACGGTGAGGAAGGATCCGAATACCGCAATTCTATCATTCTCCCCTGCCCGCCCCATTGCGTTCGCGAAAGCTTTTTCAGGTGAATCGAAGCATTGGATAGTGCAATCGGCATCTGGTTCAGACGAAGGCACGATCCCCGCAGCCAGCAGCTTTTCCTGCAACTGCAGCGCGGTGGCGGCCCGCGCCAGCGGCAGACCGGTCACGCACCAGTGATCGATGCGCCCCTTCATCTGGGCGATCACGCCGTCGATGTCCTTGTCGAGCATCGATCCGAACACCGCGTAGGTGTAGGGATGAAAGCCCATGTTGTCAAAATTCTGCGCCAGGGTCGCGGCCGCATGCGGGTTGTGGGCAACATCCAGGATCACGGTCGGCCGCCCCGGCAAGACCTGGAAGCGGCCCGGCAGATCGACCATCACCAGGCCGCTGCGCACTTCCTGCGCTCCGACCGGCAAGCGCATGCGCAGTGCTTCGAGTGCGGCCAGCACCGCCGAGGCATTGAGCAACTGGTTGGCGCCGCGCAGGCTCGGGTAGCCCAGCGCATTGCGGCGCTGGGCGCGGCCACCGAAATTCCACTGCTGCTTGTCGCCGGCATAATTGAAATCGCGCCCCAGCAACCAGAGATCGGCACCGATGGCGGCAGCATGTTCGACCAGGGAGGCCGGCGGCATCGGATCGCTGCAGATGGCGGTGCGGCCCGCGCGGAAGATCCCGGCTTTTTCGAAACCGATTTTTTCCCGTGTATCGCCCAGGTATTCGACATGATCGATATCGATGCTGGTCACGATCGCCACATCGGCGTCGATGACGTTGACCGCATCGAGACGGCCGCCAAGGCCGACTTCCAGGATCACCACGTCCAGCCCAGCCTGTTGCAGCAAGTGCATGATGGCCAGCGTGGTGAATTCAAAATAACTGAGCGAGATGCCGTCGCGGGCCGCCTCCACCGCATCGAAGCTGGCAATGAGCGCGGCGTCGGAAGCCGATTGCCCGCCGATGCGGGCACGCTCGTTGAATTTCAGGAAATGCGGCTTGATGTAGAGGCCGACCCGGTAGCCGGCCTGCAGCAGGATCGATTCCAGCATGGCGCAGGTCGATCCTTTGCCGTTGGTGCCGGCCACCATCACCACCGGGCAATCAAACTGGATGTTCAGGCGCCGCTTGACCGCTGCGACCCGCTCCAGGCCCATGTCGATGGTCTTGGTATGGCGTGTCTCGAGTACTGAAAGCCAGGCGTCGAGCGTGGCAGGCGTGCCGGTCGCGGTCGCGGTGGCGGTGGCGGAAACAGAAGCGGAAATCGGGTTTGGCGCCATCATCGGTCCAGGTTTGTCAATCGGTGCGAGTCGAACAGATGGGGACGGCTGGCAGAATTAAAAGGAATCATTACCGCATCGTCAACTGGAGCCCCGTGCCAGACGGGGCAGAAAAAAAGCCCGGCAGCGCGGCACGCTCCGGGCTTCGTGAGGCTTGAAGATCAGGCCAGAATATCGGCCGCCTGATTCTGCAGCAACGCCAGCAAGCGGGCGATTTCCTCACGCATCTTGCGGCGATCGACGATCATGTCGACCGCACCCTTAGTGACCAGGAATTCGGCACGCTGGAAGCCTTCCGGCAATTTCTCGCGGACCGTGTTTTCAATCACGCGCGGACCGGCAAACCCGATCAGGGCCTTCGGCTCCGCAATCACGACGTCGCCCATGAAGGCGAACGAGGCCGAGACGCCACCCATGGTAGGATCGGTCAGCACGGAGATGAACGGCAGGCGCTTTTCCGACAGCTTGGTCAGCATGGCGGTGGTCTTTGCCATCTGCATCAGCGACAGCAAGCCTTCCTGCATCCGTGCGCCACCGGTAGCGGTGATGCAGATGAACGGCACCTTTTGCTCGATCGCGGTCCGGGCGCCGCGCACGAAGCGCTCCCCCACCACCGAGCCCATGGAGCCGCCCATGAATTCGAATTCGAAACAGGCCACCACCACCGGCAGCGACATGATGGCACCACCCATGACGATCAGGGCATCGGTTTCACCGGTCGCTTCCATGGCTGCCTTGAGGCGATCCGGATACTTCTTGCTGTCCTTGAATTTCAGCGTGTCGACCGGCAGGGTTTCCTGGCCGATGTCGTAGCGTCCTTCGGGGTCGAGCAAGGCGTCGAGCCGTCCCCGTGCACGGATGCGCAGGTGATGGTCACACTTCGGGCAGACGTGGATATTCGATTCGAGATCGGTGCGGTACAGGACCGCTTCGCAGGAAGGGCACTTGACCCACAGACCTTCAGGAACGGATTTGCGTAATGCAGGATCGGAACGCTTGATCCTGGGAGGTAGTAATTTTTCCAGCCAACTCACGGTGACCTCTTCAATTGTCGGGCGTCCGCCATTGTACCGTCAGGGCAGCCCGGTCAACGTTTTGACTGTGAAATTTCCGACAGGCGAAAAATCTGCTCGTCACTCGTCCAGCGCGCGGCGAATCCCGGCAATGAAGGTCTGCACCGCAGCGCAAGCGTGCTCGGGTGGCGTGTTTTCCAGTTCCTGGATGATGCGGCTGCCGATCACGACCGCATCGGCGACGCTGCCGATGGCACGGGCGGTGGCGGCGTCGCGGATGCCGAAGCCGACGCCGATCGGCAGCGTGATGTGCTGGCGGATGGCGGCGATGCGTTGCGAGACTTCATCGATGTCGATGTTGGCCGCGCCAGTGACGCCTTTGAGCGAGACGTAATAACTGAAACCGCTGCCGACCTTCGCGACCTGCATGATGCGTTCCTCAGTCGAGGTCGGTGCCAGCAGGAAGATCGGATCAAGGCCGGCGGCCTGCATGGCGACGCCGAATTCTTCGCACTCTTCCGGCGGATAGTCGACCACGATCGTGCCATCAACACCGGCCTCGAGAGCCGCGGCGATGAAGGCATCCTGCCCCATCCGTTCGATCGGATTGGCGTAGCCCATCAGGACCACCGGCGTGGTGGCATTGGTCTGGCGGAAGGTTCGCACATAGCCCAGCACGTCGTGCAGGCCGACGTTGAATTTCAGCGCCCGCTCACAGGCACGCTGGATCACCGGCCCCTCAGCCATCGGGTCGGAAAACGGCACGCCCAGCTCCAGGATGTCGGCGCCGCCGGCCACCAGTGCATGCATCAGTGGGACGGTCAGATCAGGCGACGGATCGCCTGCGGTGATGAACGGGATCAATCCCTTTTTTTTCTGCGCGGCGAGTGCCACGAATGTAGCCTGGATTCTGGACATGGAGGTCGATCTGTTTTGATGGGGTGAAGAAAACGGCACGGCAGTCGATGCGATGATGCGATCTGCTCGTGCAGGACAGAAGGCGTCGCCGGTTGAGCCGACGACGCTGTCTCGTCACTTGTGCAGCGTGATCACCTGCTCGGCGCCGACCTTGCACGATTCGCGGCAATAGAAATTCATGCCCATGCGTTCAGCCACGGTATGCATGTCCTTGTCACCGCGCCCGGACAGGTTGACCAGGATGATGCGATCGGTCGGCAAGGTCGCTGCCAGCTTGGCGGCATAGGCCAGTGCATGAGCCGATTCGAGTGCAGGGATGATGCCTTCGATCAGGCAGCAATCGTGGAACGCCTGCAGCGCTTCGTCGTCGTCGATCGTCACATACTGCGCGCGGCCGAGGTCCTTCAACCATGCATGTTCAGGCCCGACACCGGGATAGTCGAGGCCGGCCGAGACCGAATGGGTTTCGATGATCTGGCCGTTATCGTCCTGTAGCAGATAGGTGCGGTTGCCGTGCAGGACACCGGGGGAACCGGCCGTCAGCGACGCCGAATGCTTGCCACTGGCGATGCCTTCGCCGCCCGCCTCGACACCCACCAGTTGTACCTGCGGAAAATCGATGTAGGGATAGAAGATGCCCATGGCATTCGAGCCGCCACCGACACAGGCGACCACCACGTCGGGCTGGCGCCCGGTCATCTCCGGCATCTGCACCTTGCACTCCTCGCCGATCACCGACTGGAAATCACGCACCATCATCGGATACGGATGCGGACCGGCGACGGTGCCGATGATGTAGAAGGTGTTCTCGACATTCGTGACCCAGTCGCGCATGGCCTCGTTCAAGGCATCCTTGAGCGTCTTCGAGCCGGATTCGACTGGCACCACTGTTGCGCCCAGCAGTTTCATGCGATAGACGTTCTGCGCCTGGCGCTTGATGTCTTCGCTGCCCATGTAGACCACGCATTCGAGGCCGAAGCGGGCGCAGATGGTGGCCGTGGCCACGCCATGCTGGCCGGCGCCGGTCTCGGCGATGACGCGCGGCTTACCCATGCGCCGTGCCAGCAGGGCCTGGCCGATCACATTGTTGATCTTGTGGGCGCCGGTGTGGTTCAGGTCCTCGCGCTTGTAGTAGATCTGCGCGCCACCCATTTTTTCAGACCAGCGCTTGGCGTGATAGATCGGGCTCGGCCGGCCGACGAAATGCTTGAGTTCGTAATTGAATTCACGGATGAATTCAGGGTCCTTGATGTAGTGGGCGTACACCTCTTTCAGCTCCGACAGCGCGTGAATCAGCGTCTCGGAGACGAAACTGCCGCCGTAGCGGCCGAAATGGCCACGGGCGTCGGGAAAGGCATACGGCGCGACGTCGCTGTCGACGGGCGCGGCGGTCATCGGTGCATTGGCAATGGACTGGTTCATGTCAGGAGTTCCGGATTGGTTAATTGATTCGATCGGCCAAGCTTACTGCCGCGACGAAGGCGGCGATGCGGCTGGCGTCCTTGATGCCGGGGTGGAGTGCGTTGTCTTGGGTGCTTTCGACGCCACTGCTGACATCGACGGCATGCGGACGCACGCGCAGCACAGCGTCAGTCGCGTTTTGTACGTGCAAGCCACCACTTAAAACGACCCGAGGCGCGAGCTCTTCTGGAATGACTGACCAATCGAACACCTTTCCACCCCCGCCATAGCCATCGACGAAGGCATCCAACAATAATCCGGCAAACAAGGGACCGGCAGCGCGACAGCGCAATTCGTATTTTATCAAATCCTCGGCAACCATTGTCGGGCGGACACGCAGCGCGACCATGAAGGGCCGATTCGCCAACGCGGCTGCAGCGGCGCACTGCTCCGGCGTTTCGTCGCCATGGAACTGCAGCAGCGACACCGGCGCGATGGCGACCGCCGCCGCGACCGCCTCAGCACTGGCATTGACGAACAGGCCGACCGTCGACACGAAGGGTGGCATCGCGGCCATCAGCGCGGCCGCGGCCTGCGGCGTGATGTAGCGCGGACTTTTTTCATAGAACACGAAGCCGAGTGCGTCGGCACCGGCCGCAACGGCGGCGGCGACGTCCTCGGGCCGGGTCAGGCCACAGATCTTGATTCGGGTTCGGCGCATGGAGTGGGATGAGTTCGTGAGATGACGGGAGATGAGTTCGGGTGGCGTGAATCGCTGTCAGAGCCAGGGAAAACCGGAGCCAGCCTCGACCGGAAGCTGCCATTGCGGATCGTAATCGATTTTCGCGAGGTACAGCCCATCGGCCATGAAGGTCGGCGCCGCCCGGCTGCGGTCACCCGCGTGCAGCAGTTCGGCGACCCATTCCGGCGGATATTTTCCGTAACCGACGTACACCAGCGAGCCGACGATGTTGCGCACCATGTGATGCAGAAAAGCGTTCGCATGAAGGGTAAAGACGATCATGTCGCCGCGCCGCGCCAGGTCGATCCGGTGAATGGTCTTGACCGGCGACTTGGCCTGGCAATCGACTGCCCGGAAGGCTGAAAAATCGTGCGTGCCGAGCAGCAGTTCAGCAGCGCGCTGCATGGCGTCGGCATCGAGCCGGCGAAACGCCCAGCCGCACTTGCCGACCATGAGCGGCGCGCGCACCGGATGGTTGTAGAGAGCGTAGTGATAGGTGCGGGCGTGCGCGCTGAAGCGTGCATGAAATCCGTCCGGCGACTGCGCCGTCACCTCGGTGGCCCAGCGCACCGCAATCGACGGCGGCAGAAAGGCATTCAGGCCGCGCACCCAGGAAGAGGCTTCGCGTTCGATCGCGGTATCGAAATGGACTACCTGTGCCAGGGCATGAACGCCGGCATCGGTGCGACCGGCGCAGTGCGTCTGCACGTCGGTCAGGGTGAACTTCTGCAATGCCAGTTCCAGTCGGTCCTGCACGGTCCGGCCGCTGACCTGTGTCTGCCATCCCTGCCAGGGTGTGCCGTCGTATTGCAGGCAAAGGACCACGCGCTTCATTGTACGGCTTTCAAAAACAGATCCTCTTGGAGATGGGCCAGGCAACAAAAAAAACGGGTGCCGACTCTGCGCCGCACCCGTGGATGATACCTTCTTTTACCGCCCGGCCTCAGGGGCCTGGCGCTTGAGGCTGCCTGCACGCAGCCTTGCGTCAGCCCAGGCGGGCCAGGATCGAACGGGCTTTCTCCGATTGCTCGACAGTGCCCGCCTTGACGACTTCCTCGAGGAGTTCGCGCGCGCCGTCCTTGTCGCCGATTTCCTGATATGCGACTGCCAGATCGAGCTTGGTGGCCATCTCGGCGATATTACTGATACTGCCGCTGCTGGCGCCGTCATCCGGAATCATACCGGTGTCCAGATCGAGCTCGGCGAAGTCGTCGCTGGCCGTGCTGCTGGCCGCCGGACTGGCCGGCGTCGTATCGAGCGCCAGCGGTGCAGGAGGCTCGGATGAGCTCGGCAAGTCGAGCGTGATGCCCGACAGATCAAACTCAAGCGGGTCCGGCCGCGCAGCAGGCGTCGGCAATGGCGACAAAGATGGCAGTTCGCTGGACAGGTCGTCGGCGTGCAGGGCTTGCAACGCCTGCTCATGCGAGGCCAGATGGAATTCTCCAATGGCAACGGGTTCCGCAACCGGCGCTTCCGGTGGCGCGACCACGGCATGCTCGGCCTGTGCATTTTGCAGGAAATCGAAATCCAGGGCTGACAACGGCGCGTCGTCGAGCGCCGGCTCGGCGTGTACGGCCGGCAGCAACGGCTCCCGACGCCCGGCGATATCGGCTTCCGGGGCAATCGGCATCGCATCGAAACTCAAGCCGTCGAGATCGAAATCAAGCGCGTTGTCGTCGATTGCATTGGAAGGGGCCGGCGGCGGGTCGTCAGGCAGGCGCAGTTCGTCGGCAATGAGCAGGGGTGACGGTGCGTCCGATGGTGTCTCTGCAACGTGCATGAGCCCGCTTTGCGGGAAAACCTGAGTCGAGCTGGCCTCTTCCAAAAATGCATCGAGGTCGGAATTCTCCTCGAGGGGCAAGGTCGATGCCGTCAAGGCCGCGGCGCCCGCAGTCGCGGCAGCCGTCGCCTTGCCGCTGGCGTAGAGCGGATTATCCGGATCGAGCACGATGCCCATGCCGGCGGCCTGGGCCCAGTCGTCGCCCTCGCCTTTCGTCATGCTGTACAGCTCGGTGGCAACGCTTTCAAAGGCGCGACCATC
>JACMRD010000196.1 GCA_014376645.1 Herminiimonas sp.
AACCAATGGGGCCGCAATCGCCATGTACCGCAAGCTCGGCCTCAGGTAGAGAGTGGGTCGGATGCCGAAGTCCCGTTCATGGTGGTCGACAAACGCTTCAGTCAGTTTTCATCCTGCACTTTGCTGGCTTAACGCCTGCTGTCACGGTACGCGCGGTCGCACGGCATCGACCTTATCGTAGCGTGTCTGGCAGCCATGATCCCGGCCACGACAAAGTGGCGCGGGACGGGCGACCTGAATACCGCTGCTTACTTCCGTCGTGATTGCCCTGCACTCCTGGATTCTGGCTGGCTATCGCTGCCCTCCGGATACCGGCCCGGTGCATGTGACGCAACATCGGGCTGCTCATTGCTCGCCGCCACATCGACGACCTCTTCCGTCGAGATTCGCCTCTCCGTCACGGGCGCAGCCTCGGCCATCGAATCCATCATGGCATTGGTCGCCGCCTTGGTACGCGACACGCCTTCACGCGCCGCTGAAATGGTTTGATCCGCCACGGTGGACATCCCACGCATCGTGTTTTGCCATACAGACACAGCGCTGGAAAACGGATTCATCGGTGCAGCAGACATGGGATCACTTGCGGCACTCGTTCCCGCCGGCGTGCCGCGCATGGCCCTGAGGCTGATTTGCTCAAGGTACGATTGCCCGACCCGACCCAGGTCATTCTGTAACTCGGTCACGATCTGCACCATTTTTTTCTGGAACATCTGGAACTCGCCCGGCTTGGCGGCCCAATACTTGGTGTGCAGATTCGACAGCATCTGCGGATCGCGGCTGTTGCCGATTGCCTGGGCGTAGCGAAAGTGTTCATCGAGCGCGTGATGGCTCACTTCGAGTACGGTGTGGTCGATTTTTCCAGTACCCGCAAACATGGTGTCGGCAACACGACGTGATGTTTCTAGGTGAGTTTGAAGCAGATCGGATAGTGGGGTGAACAGATCGGACATTGAAATCCTCCATTGGGTATCGATAGGCAGAGCTCAGAGACACCGCCTCGGGCCAGGCAGAACTGCCTGTTTCCGTGCGATCGGCATTGGCATTGCCCGCATTATTAGAAATGGGTCTGGAATGGCTGGGTCTGGCGACAGCTGTCCGTTCGGAGCGCGGTTCATCGGGTCGCCTGCAATAGATAGTTTTGCAGGTGTCACCCAATTGATATTGAGCCGTCTCAAGCGATTCCGGTGCGGGGATCCCGGCTTGAACGACCTTTGACGCATGTTGCGTCGCTCACGCACACACCACCTGCATCGAGGTTTCTTACGTTCAACCCCCCATTTCTGCAGCCTGTCGCAATCCCGTGGCAGCGCAAGACCGCATTGCCTACAGTGCAAGCATTCCCGGGCCATTCAGGTCCTCCACTGAAAGGAAACATCATGAAAACCAGCCTCCCAGTCAGCACCAGTCAAGTCGTCGCTCTGCTCGCCCTCACCGCTGGGCTGTTGACCGCTGCCTTGTGGTCGACGCAGCCCGCGCAGCGCGACATCGCCGCAGGACAGCAGGCTGATGCCGTGATCGACCATAGCATCCCGAGCATCACGATCACCGCCAAGCGGATGAGCAAGGCAGAAAAAAAGCAGATGGCAAATGAAGAGATCGATCCGGCCGTGCCGCACCTGGTCGTGATCGGTCATCGCATCCACACGGTCGCATCGCTTGGCCGCATGCTCTGAACCTTGTCTTGAATAAAAGCAATGCGTTAGACTTGCCGCGCCCTGAACACGCGACTTCGGGCGGCACAACAGTCGTGTTACTTAAACAGAAAAAAACTCCATGAACCCAAAATATGTTCGCGCCACACAGGAAACCACCGCTACCGCATTGGCGTTCACGCGCAGGGCCTTTGACACGACCGCGACATGGGTGACGCAGCTATCGTGGTGGAAGTTTCTGCTGTTTGCCCTGCTGCTCGTGATTGCCGGCGGCATCGTGCAAGATACGCTGTTCAGTTCCAAGTCCGATAGTGGGGTGACGGTCACCAAGAAGAACCGAACCGGCGCACACACCATCACCAACGGAATCCACAGCAAGCTCGTGCAGACCGATCGGGTCCACTCCATGACGACGGATGACGGCACGATCATCCGGATCGACAGCAATGGCCTGCACATCACCAAGAACACGGCTCGAGCCGCTTTACCTGCGCCTGACAAGACGAGTGCCTTGGCACCAGCGCCCACTGAGGACGCGCCAGCGATTCTTGCCGCGCCAGGCGCTGCCGCCGTTCCGGTTCTACCTGTACCCCCAGCAGTGCCCGCGCCGCCGTCGACGCCGAAGGTATCCTCGTCCGAACTGCACATCAGCCTGCCGCCTGAAATTAGCCAGGAAGTCAGCGCTGCGATCGATGATGCCGTCGACGAGGCTGCCCAGCAGAAGGTCTCGGTTGCGCAGAAAAAATCCTCCGAATGGTTCATGAATTTCGTGCTGCTGCTGATCGTCGGTCTGTTCGGCACCAAGGCCTTAATGGGCGGCAAAAAGCGCGCCGAGGCGCAGGCTGAAGCCGCCAATGCCGCAGTCGAGCGCGAAACATTGCATCGCCAGGTTGCCGAAGCAAAAATGCAAGTGATGCAGGCTCAGGTCGAACCCCACTTCCTTTTCAACACACTGGCATCGGTGGAATATCTGATCGAAACCGATCCGCCCCGTGCGTCCGCCATGCAGCGCCGGCTCATCCAGTACCTGCGCGCCGTCTTGCCGCAGATCCGCGATGCATCTGCCTCGACCACCCTGGGCCGCGAAGCCGGCATGGTCCGCGCTTACCTCGATCTGCTGAAGATGCGGATGGAAGAACGCCTCACCATCGATTTCCAGATTCCCGATGGATTGCGCAGCGCGGTCTTCCCTCCGATGATGCTGCAGTCGCTGGTGGAAAACGCGATCAAGCACGGCATCGAACCCAAGGCTGAAGGCGGTACCCTGCGCGTGATTGCGGAAGTGGTCGACAACCGGCTGCGCGTCACGGTCGCCGACGATGGCATGGGATTCGGCGTGGTTGCCAGCGACGGTACCGGGCTTGGCCTGCAGAGCATTCGTGACCGGTTGAAACTATTGTACGGTCCGGCGGCGCATCTCGAGATCACGCCATGCCAGCCGTCGGGAGTCAGCGCGGCGATTGAAGTACCCTACCAACTTGTTTCATCGCAAACAAAATAAACAGGAGTCCGCATGCCCAGCGCCATAATCGCCGACGACGAACGATTGATGCGCGACCAGCTGCGCCTGCGTCTGGAACAGGTCTGGCCCGAGCTGGAGATTCTGGCGGAGGCCCGGAATGGCACGGAAGCCATCGCGCTGGTCGAGCAACATCAGCCTGATTTCACCTTTCTCGATATCCGCATGCCGGGCAAGACGGGTCTCGAGGCCGCGCGTGAAATCATCGGCAAGACGCACGTGGTCTTCATCACTGCTTACGACCAGCACGCAGTCGAAGCCTTCGAACAGGGAGCGGTCGACTATGTCCTCAAGCCGGCCGAGCCGGAGCGCTTGAAAATCACGGTAGAGCGCCTGAAGGCCCGCTTGAGCGCGCCACCTACCGACATGAGCAGCATGCTCTCGCAACTGGCCGCGCGCATCGCACCCAAGCCGACCTATCTGCAATGGATTCAGGCATCGATCGGCCAGGAGCTGCGCCTGATCGCCGTGCAGGATGTCCTGTTCTTCCAGTCGGACGAGAAGTACACCCGGGTGCAGACCAGCCGCGTTGAAGCCCTGATCCGCAAGCCAGTGCGCGACCTTGCAGAAGAACTCGATCCGACACTGTTCTGGCAGATCCACCGCTCGACACTGGTCAACGTGCACGCCATCGAAGGCGTTGCGCGCGACCTGCGCGGCCGGCACTTGGTGCTGATCAAGGGTCAACCGGACAAGCTCGAGGTGAGTCGCAGTTTCGTCCACCTGTTCAAGCAGATGTGAAACCTGGCCGGCCCACCCTAGAAGAACTAGCAGCACTGCAACTTGTCTACCCTGTAGATGCCCGTCTTTTTCCTAAGCAACAGACGGCTTGCGGCACGTGCGTGCCGCAAGCGGGCGGTTCTGCGAGCCGGCCTTGCATCAAGGCAAAGTCTGGAGGTGCAAGATGATGCAACCGAAGATCTACATCGCGGCGACCGGTGGTGCCGCTGGCGTCACCTCAGCCCTGCTGCATCTCGAATCCGAAAGTGATGTGTACGGCTGGTTTCTCGAAGCGACGCACCACCAGTTCTACGCCGCCTTTTTCATGCTCGAGGATTTCTACGCCCACCGGCCCGCCGTGCTGTACCGCAGCTGCGCCAACGATGCCTATGGCGACTGGGTGCGCGAGCATCCGCCGGCCAGCAACCCGATGCGCTGTCCGGTGCCGGAGGGCATGGTCCACGAGCTCGAACGACTTAAATCCAAGCTGGTTCATGACTGGCTCTTCTTCGACAGCGGTGCCGACAGCGCCACCGAGCTGGCCGCTTACGGACCGCACGGTCCGGCAAGGCGGGCCGTCAACATCCGATCACGCAAGCTGAGCCGACTGGCGCACAGCACCGGCGGCTGGCATCACTGGACGCCCGGCTTCGATCAGAACGTGCTGGACTACCTGCAAAAATACCGGCGCCCCGATCGCGTAGTGCTGCGCGATTGACTGGGCGCGGGCAGCCACACCCGAGATTTTCTTTCCTGAAATAGAATGCAGGCTTGTTCCTTTACCGGCCAGCCGTCATGCGTCCAACTCCGTCTTCAACTGCCCGTCTGTGGGATATCACGCCGACCCTGTCGCCTGCCCTGCCGGTCTGGCCGGGCGACACCCGTTTCGCCGCCGAGACCACCTGGGTGATCGATGCAGATTGTCCGGTGCGCGTCAGCCGCATCGCCTTATCGACCCATGCCGGCGCCCATTGCGATGCGCCCTCCCATTACGATCCGGCCGGCGCTGCGATCGACGCCGTGCCACTCGACGCGTACCTGGGCCGGTGCCGGGTAATTGACTGCATCGGCGTCAACCCGGTGCGGCCGGTCGATGTCGCGCCGTTCCTGCAGCGCTTGCCACCACGGGTGCTGCTGCGCACCTACCGTCGCGCACCGGCCGACACCTGGGACCCGGCGTTTGCCAGCGTCGACGTGGCAACCATCGGCCTGCTGGCGCAGCACGGGGTACGACTGATCGGTATCGATACCCCGTCGCTGGACCCGCAGGACTCGAAGACGATGGCGGCGCACCATGCGGTGCAGGCCCACGGGATGGCGATCCTCGAAGGGATCGTGCTCGACCATGTCGCCCCCGGCGACTACGAATTGATTGCCCTGCCGCTGAAACTGGCCGGAATGGACGCCAGTCCGGTGCGCGCGATCCTGCGCGCCCTGCCCGAATCGCTTGCCGGCGCGACGGGAGACGCAGCATGATCACCCGTGCCGATTGCCTCGCGCTCGATCGCGCCGACCCACTGGCGCCGTTGCGCGAGCGCTTCATCTTGCCGGACGATGTGATCTACCTCGACGGCAACTCGCTCGGAGCGCGGCCAAAGGCAGCCCTGGAGCGTGCTCGACAGGTCATCGGGCAGGAATGGGGAATCGATCTGATTCGCAGCTGGAATCACGCTGGCTGGTTCGAGATGCCACTGCGGCTCGGCAATCTGCTGGCACCCTTGATCGGCGCGGCCGAAGGCGAAGTAGCCGTCACTGACTCGACCTCGATCAACCTGTTCAAGGTGCTGGCGGCGGCGTTGCAACTACAGGCGCCGACCGGCCGCCGCGTCATCGTGACCGAGCGCGGCAATTTTCCCTCGGACCTCTATATTGCCGAAGGACTGACGGCCTGGCTCGACCGTGGATACCGGATGCGGCTCGTCGATTCTCCAGCCGAGCTGCATGCCGCCATCGACGACGAGACCGCAGTGGTCATGCTCACGCATGTCAATTACCGCACCGGCCATCTGCATGACCTGCAGGCGCTCACCCGTCACGCCCAGGCGCAGGGCGCGATGATGATCTGGGATCTGGCGCACTCGGCTGGCGCGGTCGAGGTCGATCTCGGCGCGGCCAACGCCGATTTTGCGGTGGGCTGCACGTACAAGTACCTCAACGGCGGGCCCGGTGCACCCGCTTTCGTGTGGGTGCCGCGCCGCCATCAGGCGCATTTCACGCAACCGCTGTCAGGCTGGTGGGCGCACGCCGCGCCATTCGCCATGGCGCCGTCCTTCGATGCCGACGCCGGCATCCGTCGCGCCCTGTGCGGCACCCAACCGGTGGTGTCGCTGGCGCTGATCGAATGCGGACTCGATGTCTTTGCCGACACCGACATGGCATCGATCCGGCGCAAATCCCTGGGTCTCACGAATCTGTTCATCGAACTGGTCGATACCCGCTGCGCCGACCACCCGCTGACGCTGGTGACGCCACGCCAGCCGGCCGAACGCGGCAGCCACGTCAGCATCGCGCATCCGCAGGGGCTGGCCGTGATGCGGGCGCTGATCGCGCGCGGCGTGATCGGCGACTACCGTGAGCCGGCCATCATGCGCTTCGGCTTCACGCCGTTGTACACACGTTTTGTCGATGCCTGGGACGCGGTCGCGGTACTGCGCGACATCCTGGATAACGGCCTGCACGATGTGGCGACGACCGGGGATGATCATCGTTCAGTCGTCACCTGAAACCATGCCATTCGCCTAAGTGCGGTGACTGCACAGCAGGTTGCCTATCGAACGCGTCTTGCGATAGTATGCTTTTCGGGAAATCGCCGGCGTGACCGGCGACTCCAGTGAAACCAGCGACACCAACAAAAAGCACGATCTGGCAGCGCCAGACAACGCCGGCAAAGCGACCGGCAGCTCGTTCATCCATGGAGAGAGACATGACATTCAAGAAGACAACCGGCGCCCTGCTGCTGGCCGGCGCCACCTTCCTCAGCGGCACGGCGGCGGCCGAGGACACCATCAAGGTCGGCGTGGTGGCGGCATTTTCAGGACCGTTCGCCGATTACGGCAAGATGATCGAAGGCGGCATCAAGGCCTATGTTCTGCAGCACGGCAACAAGGTCGGCGGCAAGCGCATCGAGATCATCGTCAAGGACACCACCGGTCCCGCACCGGAGGTCGCCAAGCGTCTGGCGCAGGAACTCGTCACGCGCGACCATGTCGATTTCCTGGCCGGCTTCGGGCTGACGCCGGAAGCCCTGGCCGTCGCGCCGGTGGCCGAGCAATCGAAGACGCCGATGATCATCATGAATGCAGCGACGTCGATCATCACCACCAAGTCGAACTATATCGCCCGCGTCTCGATGACCTTGCCGCAGGTTTCAGGACCGATGGCTTCCTGGGCGGTCAAGAACGGACTCCGCAAAGTGGTCACTTTGGTTGCCGATTACGGACCGGGCATCGATGCCGAGACCGCGTTCAAGACCAATTTCATCGGTGGTGGCGGCCAGATCCTCGAATCGATCCGGGTGCCGCTGCGTAACCCGGAATTCGCGCCGTTCATCCAGCGCATCAAGGATGCAAAACCGGAAGCAGTCTTCATTTTCGTGCCCGCCGGTGAGCAGGGCGTGGCGTTCATGAAGGGTTATCGCGAGCGCGGTCTGGCCGAGGCCGGCATCAAGGTCATTGCCACCGGCGACCTGACCGACGATCATGTGTTGCCGGTGATGGGCGACGCCACGCTCGGCGTGATCACGACCTTCCATTATTCGGCCGCGCACAAGTCGGCGGAAAACCAGACGTTCCTCAAGCAGTTCGCCGCCGCCAACCCCGGTGCCGGCCGGCCGAACTTCATGGCTGTTGCCGGCTACGATGGCATGTCGGCGATCTATGAAGTGGTGCGCAAGCTCAACGGCAAAATGGATGGCGACCGTGCCATGGCGATCCTGCGCGGCATGAAGATCAACAGTCCGCGCGGTCCGATCACGATCGATGCACAAACCCGCGACGTGGTCCAGACCGTGTACGTGCGCCGGGTCGAGAAGATCGGCGGCGAACTCTATAACGTCGAGTTCGATCAGTACAAGGAAATGAAAGACACCGGCAAGTAGTAACAGCCCGGTTCGCCCACCGCTGCACCATCCCCGCCCGCGTCATGCCGGCGGGGATTTTTTTCTTTTTACGGCTTGATGTCGGCGCACACCGATAACCTTGTTGACTTGACCGTCCTTAAATCCGTGCCATCCAAAATTGTTTAAATTGAATGCGAATCGCATCGACGTCAGCGATCTTCATCGCCGTCACCGCGCGAATTCGCTGTAGCGGATTCGCTTCTCAGGACGACGCATTCCTGCATGTCCATTCAATCTAACCAGCAAGGGCGAATCAATGAACCAATCGAACTCCGTGACCATCGTACGGCGACGCTTGCTCGCCGCCGTTTCCACATCTGTCGTGTTACTGGCAGCCTGTGGCGGCAGCGGAAAGAGTCCGGTCGCTACCGTCGCCGCCAATACCGGCACTGCTGCCAGCGCCGCCACCGACCTTCCAGCCGCGCTCGAGGGAACAACAGCGGAGACCACGGCGCCAGCCTCGACCGCACCGGTCAGTGCCGCTCCAGCGCCTGCCACTGCTCCGGCTCCCGCAGCCCCCACGAAACCGGTCGCCACGGTCCCGGTGAGCCCGTCCGCTGGCGGCACACTGGCACCGTTGCAGAAATTCGCCTTCTACCGGATCGGCAATCCCGCAAACGT
Source organism: Herminiimonas sp. (assembly GCA_014376645.1). Classification (GTDB taxonomy): domain Bacteria; phylum Pseudomonadota; class Gammaproteobacteria; order Burkholderiales; family Burkholderiaceae_D; genus JANXSS01. The sequence continues at coordinate 8,630 of JACMRD010000196.1, forward strand.
CGGCAGTGCCACATTAACCGGTAACACGCTCAGCCTGGAGGGTCAGGATTATGCGGGGACGACTCTGACGGCGGGCAACTGCAGCATCAATACCAACGGCCTGACCTTGTGCTCAAGCGTGCCGACACAGAACACCTTCACGCTATGCGGCAATAACAAGGGCGCCGACAAGATCCGCAGCCGCTATGTCCTCTTCGATCCACAGGCCGTCAAGCTGACTGACGTCGCCCTGCTCAAGGGACTGACCTTCAGCGGCTATGAAAACTGTGGCCAGGACAATGTCGGCACCCAGGCCAAGGGCGCGCCGAGTGCCACCCTGGCGTTCGACGCGTCGTCCAACCTGACGCTGACGCAGTACGATCGCGTTCCGGCCCGGGTCACCAACGCGCCATCGATTCTGGTCAACCTCAGCAGTGATACGGTCAACAACGGCACCACCGCGCGTTTCAACCTGTACCGCAGCAACGGGCGCTACGTGATCATCGCCACCGGTGTACCGACGAACGGCGTCACGACGACCGACCCCGGTACCCTGATTGCTTTCGTGCAGAATTGAGTGATATCGCCGGTCAGGCCAGCCGCAACCCCACCGGCAGGAGCGTTACCGCCACCCCCATCATGCCGATGGTCTGGGAGATGCCGGTGCCGGCAAAAAACAGGATCGCCGGCGCGGATTCACGCCACGGCGATCAGGCGTTCCAGCGTCGCTGGATCAGCCAGCAGGCTGGCACTGTCGGCGTCGTGCACGATCTGTCCACGATCGAGCACGATGGCACGGCGGGTCACGGACAGGGCCAGCCGGGCATGCTGCTCGACCACGATCACCGCCATCCGATCAGCGCTGACCAGACGCCGGATCACCCCCATCAACTCCTGGACGATGATCGGCGCCAAGCCCTCCATCGGCTCATCGAGCAACAACAGCTGTGGGTTCGTCATCAGGGCGCGGGCGATGGCGACCATCTGCTGCTCGCCACCGGATAACTGGTTGCCGAAGTTGGCCCGGCGTTCGTGCAAGCGCGGGAAAATCTCGTAGACGCGTTGCAGGTTCCAGTGGCCCGGACGCGCCACCACGGTCAGATGCTCTTCCACCGTCAGGGAGGGAAACATGCAGCGTTCCTGCGGCACCCAGCCCAGGCCGGCATGGGCGCGCCGGTAGGTCGGTACCCGCGCCAGGTCGGCGCCACGCCAGGCGATGGTGCCGCCGTGCTGCCGCGCAAGTCCCATCAGCGTTACCAGCAACGTGCTCTTGCCGACGCCGTTGCGACCAAGCAGAGCGAGGCTGTCACCTTCGCGCAGGGCGAACGAAATATCCTCCAGCACTATCGCTTCACCGTAGCCGGCACTGACCCGATCCAATGTCAGCAGATCACTCACCGTGCGATTCCCCAAGATAGACTTCCTTGACTCGCGGATCGGCGGCGATCTCCGCCGGCGTGCCTTCGGTCAGGACCTTGCCGCCCACCAGCACCGTGATGCGTTCGGCGAAGCGGAATACCAATCCCATGTCATGCTCGATGAAGACGATGGCCACATCGCGCGGCAGTTCGGCGATGACTTCGAACAGTTCCATACTCTCGGCCGAGGGAATGCCGGCAGCCGGCTCGTCAAGCAGCAGGATACGTGGCCTGGTCGCCAGCGCCAGCGCGATTTCCACCAGGCGCTGTTTGCCGTAGGGTAGATTGCGCGTGATGCGGTCCGCGTCCGGCGCCAGCTTCAAGCGCGCCAGCAGCGCCATCGCTTCCTCGATTTCATCGGTGCGCTGTACCACTGTCTGGTACCAGTTCGATTGCAGGTCACGACGCTCGCCGATTGCCAGCAGGACCGACTGCAGCACCGTCAACCCGGGGAACAGCGTGTTGATCTGGAACGTGCGGGTGATGCCGCGCTTGACGCGCTGGTGCTGCGCCAGTTGTGTGATGTCTTCGTCACCGAAAAACACCTGGCCGGAAGTCGGCGCCAGGCCGCCGGTCAACAGGTTGATGAAGGTCGTCTTGCCAGCGCCGTTGGGCCCGATCAGCGCATGGCGGGCGCCGGGCGCAAAACTCAGTGAAATATCGCTGTTGGCCTTGAACGCTCCCCAGGCGCGCGACAGGCCGTCAGTGCGCAAGGTCGCCGGCGAATCATCGTGCCCGGTCATCGCGCATCTCCGGCGGATGCAGCTGCGACAGCCGCGCTGGCGCTGCGCTTCGACAGACGCGCGGCGATCCGCTCGATCCCGCCGAAAATGCCGCCGCGCGCGAACAGCACGATCACCACCAGCAGCAGGCCGATGTAGAACTGCCAGTACGCCGGATTGAGACCGGCAATGTAATCCTGCGCCAGCATGAATACGGCAGCGCCGATCAGCGCGCCATAGAGTCGGCCGGTTCCACCCAGCACCAGCATGATCAGCAGTTCCGCCGAGCGTGGAAAACCCAGCGAATCGATGCCGACGAACTGCGTGGTCTGCGCCAGCAAGGCGCCGGCGATACCGGCCACGGCAGCGGCCAGCGTGAAGATCACGGTCAGCCGGCGCGGCACGTCGGCACCGATGGCCGGCATGCGCCGCCCGCCTTCGCGAATGCCCAGCAGCGACAGGCCGAAGGGAGAATTGACGATGCGTCGCAACAGCACGAACAGGATGAACAGCACGCACAGGCTGTACCAGAATGCCGTTTTGCCATTGAGGTCGAAGGCCAGGATACCGAACAGCTTGCCGGCCACCATGCCGGACAGGCCATCGACGCCACCCGTGATGAAAGCCGCCTTGTTGGCCGCTTCGAACAGCATGAGGCCGACGCCAAGCGTGACCATCAGCCGCGCCAGATCCTGCCCGCGCACCACCAGGAAACTGACCAGAAAACCAGCCAGCGCCGCCACCGCCGCTGCCGCCAGCAAGCCGGTCAACGGTTCGCTCCACCCATGCGTGGCAAGTAGCCCGGCGGTGTAAGCGCCAAGACCAAAGAACGCCGCATGACCAAGCGAAACGATCCCCGCGTAACCCAGGATCAGGTCGAGCGACAACGCCAGCAATGCCGTGATCATGATCTGGCTGGCCAGCACCAGGTAATTCGGAAAGACGAAATAGACCATCGGCAGCAGCAGCCAGAAACCGATTTCGGCGCGCTGCCAGCGATCGTTGGGCAGCAGGTGTGCCGGTCGGTGCGACTTCCTGGGCGGCGTCATGTGCGGCTTCATGCTCGCCGCCCGATCAGACCGGCCGGAAACAGCATCAGCAACACCACCATCAGCCCGTAGATCACGAAGGCGCCGACTTCCGGCAGATAGTATTTGCCCGCCACGTCGAAGACGCCCAGCAGGAGCGCCGCCAGCAACGGCCCCTTGATGGTGCCAGCGCCGCCGACGGCCACCACCAGCAGGAAGTACACCATGTACTTGATCGGAAAGGTCGGGTCCAGGCCCAGTACATCGATACCGAGCCCGCCACCGAGCCCAGCCAGGCCGGAACCCAGCGCGAACGTCAGGCTGAACACCCGGCTGACATTGATACCCAGGCCCGCTGCTGCCGATTGATTGTCGACCGCAGCGCGGATCTGCGCGCCGAAGCGGGTGCGCTCGATCAGGTAGCCGAGCGCGGCCGTGATCAGCACCACCACGCCAATTAGAAATAGCCGATAAGTGCCGACCTCGAAGCCACCCAGCGACACTTGCCCGCGCAGCCAGGACGGCAACTGCACCGGCTGCTGCGACGGTCCGAAAAAATACGTCGTGGCGGCTACCGCCATGAAGGTCAGGCCGATCGAGAACAGCACCTGATCCAGGTGCGTGGCGCGGTACAGGCGGCGGTACAACAGCCGCTCGGCGATCAGTCCGGCGCCAGCGCTGACGACGAAGGATAGCGGTAGCGCGGCCAGGAACGGCACGCCGAGCCGGGTCATGCTCAATACGCAGACATAACCACCGACCATCGCAAAAGCGCCATGCGCCAGGTTGATGAAGTTCATCAACCCCATCGTCACCGACAGCCCGACGCTGATCAGGAACAGCAGGCTGCCATATGCCACGCCGTCGAACAGCACTCCCAGAAAATGCATCAGCATGGCGGCGCGCCGGCCGCCTCCGTGTCCATCAGCGCGAAAACTTCCTGCGCCGAATGGAAGGCTGCATTGGCCGCCGGCACGCCGCAGTAGATTGCGGCCTGCAGCAGGGCTTCCTTGATTTCATCACGGCTCACGCCGTTGTTGGCGGCAGCGCGCAGGTGCAGCCTGAGTTCGTCGTTGCGGTTCAGCGCGACCAGCATCACCAGCGTCATCAGGCTGCGGGTGTGGCGTGGCAGGCCGGGACGGGTCCAGATTTCGCCCCAGGCGTAGCGCGTGATCAGATCCTGGAATTCTTCGTTGAACGGGTTGACATTGCCCTGCGCCCGATCGACATGGGCATCGCCCAGGACCGCGCGGCGCACCTGCATGCCGGCAGCATGACGCTCACGGTCATCCATGGAGCGCGCTCCCGGCATGGCTCGATGGTCGCAGCAGGAAGTCGCAGACGTGGGTGGTAAAGGCCTGCGCGGTTTCCCAGTTCGACAGGTGGGCGGCATTGAGTTCGACGTACCTGGCGCCGGCAATATGGTCGGCCAGGAAGTGGCCGTCGGCCGGGGGCGTCGCCATGTCCTGGCGTCCGGAGATGACCAGGGTCGGCGCGCCGATGGCGCCGATCTGCGCGCGCTGGTCCATGTCGCGCACGGCGGCACAACTGGCGATGTAGCCGGCGTCGGTCGTGGTCAGCAACATGGCGCGTACCAGCGCCATCTGCGCCGGCGCACCATGACGGAAATCACGCGTGAACCAGCGGTCCAGCACGGCCGGCGCGGTGCCGGCCAGACCCTGGGCCTGTACTGCTTCGATGCGCACGTTCCA
>JACMRD010000197.1 GCA_014376645.1 Herminiimonas sp.
GAATTCCTGGCGGTGCGGGCGCAGGGCAAGGATGACGACGAGCAGCGCAAGCAGCAGCGCCGGGACACCATCGGGCGCATCGCCGATGAAACCGCGCAGGCCCGGCTGGTGCGCGCCATCGACAGTCCGCGCCAGCTGGAAGAAGTGATGGTCGATTTCTGGTTCAACCACTTCAATGTATTTTCCGGCAAGGGTCTGGACCGCGCGCTGGTCGCTACCTACGAGCGCGATGGGATTCGTCCCTACGCCTTGGGCTCGTTTCGGGAGTTGCTCGGCGCGACGGCAAAGCATCCTGCCATGTTGTATTACCTTGATAATTATCTTTCCACCTCAGCCGATTTCCAGCCGCGCGGCGGCAGTCAGCAAAACGCCGCGCCCAAGGCCAAGGCCAGCGGCCTGAACGAAAATTATGCGCGCGAGCTGATGGAGCTGCACACGCTGGGCGTCGATGGCGGCTATTCGCAAAGGGATGTGACCGAACTGGCGCGCATGCTGACCGGCTGGACCTTCGAGCCGCGCCAGCTGGTCAAGAACGAACAGACCTTTCGCTTCGATGGCGCGCGCCATGACGGCGGCGACAAGGACTGGCTTGGATACCATGTCGGCAGCCAGGGCCAGAGCGAAGGCGAATTCGCGCTCGACGTCCTGGCCCAGCATCCGGCCACGGCCCGCCACCTGAGCTATCTGTTGGCCCAGTACTTCGTACAGGATAATCCGCCGCCGGCCCTTGTCGAGCGGATGGCGCAGCGCTACCTCGTCACGCGCGGCGACATCCGCTCGGTGCTGCGCACCCTTTTCTTCAGTCCGGAATTCATGGCGCCGGCAGCAGTCGGCAGCAAGTTCAAGACGCCGTATCGATTCGTGATTTCCGCTGCGCGCGCAGCAGACATTCCAGTGAAAAACGTGCGGCCCCTGCTGGGCGCGTTGAATCAGCTCGGCATGCCGCTCTACGGTTGCCAGACACCGGACGGCTACAAGAACACGCAGGCGGCCTGGCTCAATCCGGATGCGCTGAGCCGGCGCATCGGCTTTGCCGCCTCGCTTGCCGGTGGCAAGCTGCCGCTGGCGCAGATTCCGGAGACGCCAAATGGTGACGGCATGGGCAAGCGTCAGCTGGAACGTCAGGCCGATGGCATGTCCGGCAATGCGCGCATGCCGGATTCACCGGCGCTCGACGCCGTGCAGTTGCTGGTGACCCTGGGCCCGGCGATTTCGCCACGCACCGGCGAAACCGTGGCGCGCAACCCGCAGGCATTGCGTGCAGCGATGCTGCTGGGTAGCCCTGATTTCATGCAGCACTGAACCGTCATTGGAGACACGATGCAACGCAGAGACTTCCTCAGATCGATGACCCTCGCCAGCGGGCTGGTGATTCCCTTGAGCCGAACCGCCTGGGCGGCCACCGCGCCCGATCATGCCGGCAACCGCCACAAGCTCGTGGTCGTGATGCTGCGTGGTGCGATCGACGGCATGAACGTTGTCGCGCCGGTCGGCGACAGCGACTATCTGCGGCTGCGTCCAACCATCGGCCTGGGCATGCCGGGAACCGACAACGGCGCACTCGCCCTGGATGGCTATTTCGGACTGCATCCGGCACTGGCGGATCTGCAGCCGCTCTGGGCAGAGAAGAAACTGGCGTTTGTCCATGCCTGCGGCTCACCCGATCCGACCCGCTCCCATTTCGATGCACAGGATTATCTGGAGTCCGGCACGCCGGGCCGCAAGTCGACCCAGGACGGATGGCTGAACCGGTTGGTCGGCGTCTTGCCCGGCCAGCAGTCGCCGACCCGCGCCATCAGCATCGGCCCGGTCATGCCGCGCATCCTGATCGGTCGCGCCGCCAGCACCAATCTGGCAGCCGGCGCCTCCGGCACCAAGGCGAACCTGCTCGACCGGCCGGCGATCGGCAATGCCTTCGATCAGATGTACCAAGCCGACCCGCGCTTCGCACGCGCCTACCAGGACGGCCGCGACGCGCACAAGGAAGTCATGGGTGCATCGATGCAAAACGAGATGCAGATGGCCGACGGCGGTGCGCCGCTGCCGAACGGTTTTCCGGACGATGCTGCGCGGCTGGCCACGCTCATGCGCAACGACCCGAACATTCAGTTTGCTTTCTTCGCACTCGGTGGATGGGATACCCATGCCAGCCAGGGCGGCGGCACCGGCCAGCTCGCCAACCGCTTGAAGCCGCTCGGCCACGGCTTGGCGACACTGGCGCGGCGACTCGGTCCGATGCTCAGCGATACGACGATCGTCGTGATGTCGGAATTCGGCCGGACCGCGCGCGAGAACGGCAATGGCGGCACCGATCACGGGCACGGCAATGTCATGTGGATCATGGGCGGCGGTGTCGCCGGCGGCAAGGTCTACGGCGACTGGCAGGGACTGTCGGCCGGTCAGCTCAATGAGGGGCGTGATCTGCCGGTGACGACGGATTTTCGTTCGGTGCTGACGCAGGTCGCCGAACGTCATCTGGGACTGGACGATCGCCGTCTGAATCAGGTATTCCCGTCTGCGCCGGACCGCTCGCCATCCTGGAACCTGTTTGCCGCCTGACGCCGATTTTTAGAACTCTTCCCAGTCACCGCCCTGGCCTTGGGCTGCGCCGGATGGCGCTGCTTTGGATGGCGCCTGGCGGCGCGGTACCGCTGGCATGCGGGCGGCGGCGGTGCGTGGCGCCGGGTGCGCAATGCGCTGCGTGAGTGCCGCTTTCTCAGTGGCGCGGGGCGTGACCGGCGCCGCGAGCTTGACGATGTGGCTGTTGTGATCGAGCTTGAAGACGCTGACCACTTGCGACAGATTGGCGGCTTGGTCCTGGAGTGACTCGGCAGCAGCAGCAGCCTCTTCGACCAGCGCGGCGTTCTGCTGCGTGACGTTGTCCATCTCCGTGATGGCCTGGTTAATTTGCTCGATGCCAGCGGTCTGCTCCTGGCTGGCCGCGGTGATTTCACCCATGATGTCAGTGACCCGCCTGACGCTGTCGACGATCTCGCCCATGGTGGCGCCGGCCTGGTCAACCAGCTTGGTGCCGATTTCGACTTTTTCCACCGAGTCCCCGATCAGGGATTTGATTTCCTTGGCTGCTGCCGCCGAGCGCTGCGCCAGATTGCGCACTTCGGATGCCACCACTGCAAAACCGCGCCCTTGCTCGCCGGCCCTGGCAGCTTCCACCGCAGCGTTCAGCGCCAGAATGTTGGTCTGGAATGCGATGCCGTCGATGACGGCGATGATGTCGATGATCTTGCGTGACGATGCATTGATCGAGCCCATCGTCTGGACCACCTCGGCTACGACTGAACCACCCTTCCTGGCGACCTCTGAAGCCGTCATGGCCAGGCCGTTGGCCTGGCGTGCATTGTCGGCGTTCTGCTTGACGGTCGAGGTCAGTTCCTCCATCGAGGACGCGGTCTCTTCGAGCGAGCTGGCCTGCTGTTCGGTGCGCGAGGACAGGTCGAGGTTACCTGACGCGATCTCGCTCGAAGCCGTGGCGATCGTATCGGTACCGCTGCGGACCTCGGCGACGATCTTCTGCAGGTTGGCATTCATGTCTTTCAACGCCTGAAGCAAGCGCCCGGTTTCATCCGTTGAATTGACCACGATGCTGCTGCTCA
>JACMRD010000198.1 GCA_014376645.1 Herminiimonas sp.
GAATCCGCGTGACACCGATGCCGTAGCAGCCCATCTGCAGCAATTGCGGCTTGCCGTTCTCGTCCAGAAAAGTCGCTTTCATGTCTTCCGAATAGCGCGTGCCGAGCTGGAAGACGTGGCCGACTTCGATGCCGCGCTGGATTGCAAGAACACCCTTGCCGTCCGGCGAAGGGTCACCCGCCACCACATTGCGCAGGTCGAACACCGTTGGCAGCGGCAGATCGCGCCCCCAGTTCACGCCGGTGTAGTGGAAGTCGGCGTCGTTGGCGCCGCAGACGAAGTCGCTCATGGCGGCCACGCTGCGATCGATGACGATGTTGACGGGCTTGAGCAGACCGATCGGGCCGAGATACCCGGGTTTGGTACCGAAGTGCTCGAGGATCTCGGCTTCGGTCGAGAACCGGTAATTGGCCAGGCCCGGCACCTTGGCCGCCTTGACTTCGTTGAGATCGTGGTCGCCGCGCAGCAGCAGCAGCCAGACCGATTTTTCCGCTGCGACAGCCGACTTGCCGTCCTTGGCCTCTTCCGGCTCGACCGTCAGCACCAGCGACTTCACGGTCTGCGTCAGCGGCAGGGCAAGCAGTGCCGCCACGTCGGCGCAGGTCGACTTGCCGGGTGTCGCCGTCTTCGTCAGTGCCTGAGTGGCGGCAGGTGCAGTCGTGGCCGGCGCCAGCGCTTCGGCTGCTTCCATATTGGCGGCGTAGTCCGAATCCGGACAGTAGACGATGGCGTCCTCGCCGGTATCGGCGATGACGTGGAACTCGTGCGACCCGGAGCCGCCGATGGCGCCGTTGTCAGCGGCCACTGGGCGGAACTGCAGACCGAAGCGGTCGAAGATGCGGACATAGGCGTCATACATGATCTGATAGGACTGCTTCAGGCCGGCGACGTCGCGGTCGAACGAGTACGCATCCTTCATCGTGAATTCGCGCCCGCGCATCAAGCCGAAACGCGGCCGGCGCTCATCCCGGAACTTGGTCTGGATGTGATAGAAATTGACCGGCAGTTGGCGGTATGACCGCAGCTCCGTGCGGGCGATGTCGGTGACGACTTCCTCGGAGGTCGGCTGGATGATGAAGTCGCGTCCGTGGCGATCCTTCACCCGCATCAGCTCGGCGCCGTACTTCTGCCAGCGGCCGGTCTCCTGCCAGAACTCGGCCGGCTGCACGACCGGCATCAGGAGTTCGATCGCGCCGGCGCGGTTCATCTCCGCGCGCACGATCGCCTCGACCTTGCGGATGACGCGCAAACCCATCGGCATGTAAGTGTAGATCCCCGAGCCGAGACGCTTGATCATCCCCGCGCGCATCATCAGTTTATGGCTGACGATTTCGGCGTCCGAAGGGGCTTCCTTGAGGGTTGCAATAAAAAAACGTGAGGCGCGCATGCGTAAGCTTCTTTTTAAAAAGACAGAGTTATAATCAATTCAATTTTAAAGGATTAGCTGGCCGATGCATCCCCTCATTGCACATTTGGTTCGCTCATTACTGCACGCATCAACGATTCCCGCCCCGCTTGGCGTTGACGCTTGTTGTGGAGCGCTAGGCTGTCGGATGCATTAGCCGCAGAAAGTTTTGGGGTAAAACATGCTTGACCGTGAAGGCTTTCGCCCGAACGTCGGCATCATTCTGCTCAATACGCAGAATGAAGTATGGTGGGGAAAACGGGTGCGCGAGCATTCGTGGCAGTTTCCACAAGGTGGAATCAAATTCGGCGAGACGCCTGAGCAGGCGATGTATCGCGAGCTCGAGGAAGAGGTCGGACTGCGTTCCGAGCACGTCAAGGTCATCGGTCGCACCCGCGACTGGCTGCGCTATGAAGTGCCCGATCGTTTCATCAAACGCGAGATTCGCGGCCACTACCGGGGTCAGAAGCAGATCTGGTTCCTGCTCCGCATGGTCGGTCGCGATTGTGACGTCAATCTGCGCCTGACCGAACACCCGGAATTCGATGCGTGGCGCTGGCACGATTACTGGGTGCCGCTGGATGTGGTCATCGAATTCAAGCGGGACGTCTACCTGCGCGCATTGCAGGAGCTGTCACGCTTCCTGACACGTCCTGTCATCGCCGGTGGCGCCCCGCGGAATATCGCCCGGCAACTTCGGCAGACGCACGACTCGCATGGCGCCGACAACTTGCCGACAACTGGCAACGGGGTCGAGGATGGCCCGATTTCCGACAACACGATCGACAAGACCACCGGCCCCGACGGCTTGGTCGAATGACAAGGGTTTGACATGGCTTCAGCCGCAGGTGACGCAAACGAGATCGCATTGGAATGCCAGGTGTCTGCGTTGACGCATGCCCGCCATTACGGCAAACGCGCCATCGCCACGACTGCCAGCATGCTGGCGATCGCCGCGATCCTCACCGGAACAGCCACTGCGGCGTCCGAGAAAGACCGGCTCGACGAACTGTTCAACGATGAGAGCAAATCGTGGAGTGAAATCGCCGTGCAGTTGCCGGCGCCGCCCCAGCCGGCAAACCTTCTGCCCTTCGACGTGAGCAATGTAGCGACCCAAAAGTTCGCCGTCGATGCAAAGTCACTCGATGTCGGCAGCGACGGCGTGATCCGTTTCACGCTGGTTGCAATCAGCACCTCCGGCGCCAGGAACGTAAGCTACCAGGGCATTCGCTGTGCCGCAAACGAACACAAGATCTACGCGCTCGGTCAAGCCGACGGAACCTGGTCGTGTGCGCGCCGCGATCAGTGGGACCCGATCATCAACAATGCCATGAACCGGCAGCAGGCTGCACTGGCCGGGGACTATTTTTGCCGCGGCGGCGGCGTGGCCGGCAAGCTGCCGGACATGCTGCGGCGACTGCGACAGCGCGAAGTCCTGAACAAGGACCTGCTGAATTGATCGTCAACCTTCGGCGTTGGAATTCGTCGACGATACGTCGCCAATCTAGACGCCGAACCGGACCTGGCGCATCAGGCATCTCCGGATGGCTGATGCGCCTTGATGCCTAATCCGCACCGACGGACACGACCGTCACGATCTGTCCGGCCTTTTCAAACTCCAGCATCAACATGTAGCTCCGGCCTTCTTCAAACGGTTTTTTCAGGCCTCGCAACATCACATGGGGCTTGCCGACACCGAAGTCGCCGCTGTCGCCAGGGCCGAAGGCAATCTCCATAAGCGCCGGCCGATCCGGATTGTCATCAGCCCGGAATTCGACGCGATCTGCAAGCGGCGAGAATCCCCGAATCAGTCGATCGCCCTTGGTAATCTCTGCCAGGTGAAAATACACCGGTACGTCGACTGCGCCCGGGGGAGTCGGCGCCGCCCAAGGGTGGATGATCATGAAGCCGTCGGCGTAATACTCGTGCGCCCCCGCCGCGCCCGGCATGATCAGAATTGCGAGCGCCACCGCGCGCAGCAGGCCCATAAAGCGGCCAGGGAATGTCGATGCCATCAGGTGCAGCTCCCAGGTTTTTAGGGTTGAAAAGAGACGGTATAGCCCCACGCATCCAGACGGTGCGGAACGGCATTGAATGCCAGCGTGACCCGTTGCGCGCCTTGATTGACCGGCACTTCATGCAACAGGTAGCTGGGAAACAGGATCAGGTCGCCCGGCTGCGGCTGCGGTGCAATCCATTTTTCCGCACAAAAAGGACCCGACGCGGATCCCGGATTGGTGTTGCGAAA
>JACMRD010000199.1 GCA_014376645.1 Herminiimonas sp.
AGTGATATTGGAAATCCATCGGCAATTACAACGCCGGTGGCATTGGTATCGAGGATTCGTTCGGGAGATAAAGTGCAGAACGGACAGAGTTTGCTCAAGCGATGATCACTTTCTCAATTGGCTCAACGTGTTGCGAGCCAGAATAGCTTAAAAGTAACTTCCAGTTGAAAACGGTGCTCGCTTGTTTTCTCACGGTATTCCTCGACGGGGAAAGCCGGTAGGAAGCAATCTCACGTTGCTTGGCGTTGTTTCTCGAAAGCTTCAAAGTTATCCGCAGGACCGAAATGGAGTGCGATGAAAGCTTGGCTCCCATTAGCATTTTTGCACTGATTCAGTGGTACTCGAAGGGGAGACGGCATGGTACTGCGCCACAGGTTTACCGGCCCTTCAGAATACAAGGACCTTTGCGTTCGGAATCAAATTCAACAGCGCCAACGGCGGACCTGGTACCGGTAATTGGCATCTGGTTTTTCCGACTCAAAAAAAACGGCCTTGGAGAAAGGCCGTCTTCAATATCATTTGATCGCACGAAGTGATCACTGCCGGACAATGGATCAAACGTCAATATTGCCCGCCTGCAGCGCATTCAACTCAATAAACGCCCTCCGTGGCTCCACGTCATCCCCCATCAACGTAGCAAAAATCTGATCCGCAGCAATCGCATCCTCAATCTGCACTTTCAACAAGCGGCGTACGGTAGGATCCATCGTCGTCTCCCAAAGCTGCGAGGGATTCATCTCGCCCAGCCCCTTGTACCGCTGCTTCGACACACCACGCTCGGCCTCATCCCGCAGCCAGGCCATCGCCTGATGGAAGTCACCGATCCCGGTTTCCTTGACCTTCTCCCCCGTGCCGCGTCGCACCAGCGCGCCCGGTCCGAGCAGGCCCTTGAAGGTGGCCGCTGCATTGGCCAGCACCTGGTAATCCGGGCCACTCACGAAGTCAGCATCAATGACGCTGATCTTCATGTTGCCGTGGTACAGGCGCTGGATGCGCAGCATGTGCTTGTCAGACAATTCGTCCGACTTCACGACCACTTGCACGGCCGGGTCGTCGATGGTGGCCATCATGGCCTTGGCTGAGGCTTCGGCGGCTTCCATGGTGGTCAGGTCGAGTGTGACGCCAGTCATGATGGCGGAGAGCGCGGCGTTGTCGACCGCGCGGGCGAGTCGCATGATGATGGCGTTGGCGGTGTTGTACTGGCGGACCAGTTCGGCCAGGGCTTCACCGGAGATCGGGTCGGCGTTCTCTTGCGGGACCAGCGCGGCGTCGTTCAGCGCGATCTGCATCATGTAGCTGGCTTCTTCGACGTCGTCCTTCAGGTAGCGCTCGTCACGGCCGTGCTTGACCTTGTAGAGCGGCGGCTGCGCGATGTAGACGTGGCCGCGCTCGACCAGGAGCGGCATCTGGCGATACAGCAGTGTCAGCAGCAGCGTGCGGATGTGGGCGCCGTCGACGTCGGCGTCGGTCATGATGATGGTGCGGTGGTAGCGCAGCTTGTCGATGTTGAATTCGTCGGCGCCGATGGACGTTCCCAACGTGGCGATCAATGTGGTGATCTGCTCGCTCGAGAGCATCTTCTCGAAACGGGCTTTCTCGACGTTCAGGACCTTGCCGCGCAACGGCAGGATCGCCTGGAACTTGCGATCGCGGCCTTGCTTGGCGGAGCCGCCGGCAGAGTCACCCTCGACGATGTACAGCTCGCAGAGCGCCGGATCCTTTTCCTGGCAATCGGCGAGTTTGGCCGACAGGCCCAGGCCGTCCATGACGCCCTTGCGGCGGGTGAGTTCGCGCGCCTTGCGGGCGGCTTCGCGGGCACGGGCGGCTTCGACGATCTTGCCGCAGATGATCTTGGCGTCGTTCGGGCGTTCCTGCAGAAAGTCGGAGAGGGTCTTGGCGACGATCTCTTCGACCGGGCCGCGCACTTCGGAAGACACCAGCTTGTCTTTTGTCTGCGAGCTGAACTTCGGCTCCGGGACCTTGACCGACAGCACGCAGGTCAGGCCTTCGCGCATGTCGTCGCCGGCGACCTCGACCTTGGCCTTCTTGGCGAAGTCGTGTTCTTCGATGTACTTGTTGATGACTCGGGTCATCGCTGCGCGCAGACCGGTCAGGTGGGTGCCGCCGTCGCGCTGCGGAATGTTATTGGTGAAGCACAGTACCTGCTCGTTGTAGGCGTCGTTCCATTGCATCGAAACGTCGACCGAGATGTTGGTGCCCTGGTCCGACATGCGCTCGCCGGTGGCCTGGAAGATCGTCGGGTGCAAGACATTCTTGGCCTTGTTGATGTATTCCACGAAGCCGCGGGTGCCCCCTTCGAAGGCAAAGACTTCTTCCTTGCCGCTACGCTGGTCGGAGAGCTTGATGCGCACGCCATTGTTCAGGAAGGAGAGCTCCCGAATCCGCTTGGCCAGGATCTCGTAGTGGAACTCGATGTGCGTGAAAATTTCTTCGTCGGCCCAGAAGTGGACTTCGGTGCCGCGCTTGTCGGTGTCGCCGGTGACCCTGATCGGCGAGACGACCATACCGTCGATGGTCTCGATGATGCGGTCCTGCGGAATGCCGCGCACGAATTCCATGGCGTACGCCTTGCCGTCACGCCGGATGACGAGCTTGAGCAGCTTCGACAGGCCGTTGACGCAGGAGACACCCACGCCGTGCAGGCCGCCGGAGACTTTGTAGGAGTTCTGGTCGAACTTGCCGCCGGCGTGCAGTTCGGTCATGACAATTTCGGCGGCGCTGCGTTTCGGGTCGTGCTTGTCGTCCCACTTGATGCCGGTCGGGATGCCGCGGCCGTTGTCGGTGACCGAGATCGAATTGTCGGAATGGATCGTGACGTGGATTTCGGTGCAATGCCCAGCCAGCGATTCATCGATCGAATTGTCGAGCACTTCGAACACAAGGTGATGCAGTCCGGTGCCGTCCGAAGTGTCACCGATGTACATTCCCGGGCGCTTGCGGACCGCTTCGAGACCTTCGAGAATCTGAATCGATGAGGCGCCGTACTGGTTCGGTTGCGGGGTGAGGATGGGATCGACTGGAATTGCTGACATGGACTGCTTTCTCTAAATTCAATGGCTGATGCTGACTGCTGGCGATCACTCGCTAACGAATCGAGGCGGAAGGACTGGCCCGGCCTGTCGGCGGGGCCGGCTCTTGAACGCTGCCCGAATCAGGACCACGTTCGACTGGTCCGTTTTCGGGCAACGCGGCGGGCCGATCAGATCCGCATTGGCATGACGACATACTTGAAGTCGGTGTTGTCAGGCACCGTGATCAGGGCCGACGAATTGGCGTCGCCCAGTGCGATGTTGATGCTGTCGCACTTCAGGTTGTTGAGAACATCGAGCAGGTACGTGACGTTGAAACCGATGTCGACGCTATCGCCGCCGTAGTCGATTTCAATTTCTTCGACCGCTTCTTCCTGGTCGGCGTTGGTGGAACTGATCTTCATGCTGCCGGGCGTGACGATGCAGCGCACGCCTTTGAATTTGTCCGACGTCATGATGGCCGCGCGTTGCAGGGACCGCAGCAATGCATCGCGACCGATCGTGAAGTTGTTCTTGTAACCCTTCGGTACGACCCGGGTGTAATCGGGGAACTTGCCTTCGACCAGTTTCGACATCAGCTCGATGTCGCCGAATGTGAGCTTGACTTGGTTGTTGGCGATCTCGATGGAGACCGGCTCGTCGTTCTCATCGAGCAGGCGCTGCAGCTCGAGGATGGTCTTGCGCGGAATGATGACTTCCTGGCGCGGGAATTCCTGCTCTGTTGCGACCTGGCAGAACGCCAGACGGTGACCGTCTGTTGCGACCGCAATCACGTTCTTGCCGTCGACGACCAGCAGCAGGCCGTTGAGGTAATAACGGATGTCCTGCTGGGCCATCGAGAAGTGGACCATGTTGAAAAGATGCTTCAGGGTCTTCTGTGGCAACGTGACCTTGGCGTTGTAATGCTCGGCCTGGGCCACCGTCGGGAACTCTTCGGCGGCCAGCGTTTGCAGGGCGAAGCGCGACTTGCCGCACTGAATTGTCATGCGCTTGTTGGCCAAGGTCAGGGACACATCGCCCGAATCGGGTAGGGCGCGCAGGATGTCGAGCAGCTTGCGCGCGGCGACCGTGGTGGCGGCGACCTCACCGCCGCTACCGACCTGTGCGTGCGTGGTGATCTGCACTTCGATATCGGTGGAAAGAAATGACACCCGCTCGCCATCCTTGCGTATGAGGATATTGGCCAGAATCGGCAACGTGTGCCGACGCTCGACAATACCACTCACGATTTGCAGTGGCCGGAGAAGGGCATCGCGGGAGGTTTTGACCAATTGCATAAAATTCCCTTATGAGTGAGGAGAGAAAGAGGACTGCGTGTCGCCCATCCCACATTTTGACAGAAAAGAGATTGCGATCATGAATTCGGTAAATTCGGGGCTACCAATCCAAATAAGTTATCCACAGGCGATGAGGCAGCGCAGACCGCACTGCGGCATCAGCCTTTCAGGGTCTGCTCCAGCACGTGCAGCTCGTGGTTACATTCCGGGCTCTTGCTGCGGTCCGCCGTGATCTTGCGCACCGCATGCAGCACCGTCGTGTGGTCCCGCCCGCCGAACAGTTCGCCGATTTCCGGCAGGCTCTTCTGCGTCAGTTCCTTGGCCAGGTACATCGCGATCTGCCGTGGCCGGGCGATGTTGGCGGGCCGCTTCTTCGAATACATGTCGGCGACCTTGATGTTGAAAAAATCCGCTACCGTCTTCTGGATGTTCTCGACCGAGATCTGGCGATTCTGGACCGACAGCAGATCCTTCAAGGCTTCCTTGACCAGGTCGATCGTGATTTCCTTGCCATGAAAACGCGAGTACGCCAGCGTCTTGCGCAGCGCGCCTTCGAGCTCGCGCACGTTCGAGCGCAGGTGCTTGGCGACGAAAAAAGCAACGTCGTCGGACAGCACCACGCCTTCGGTCAGGGCTTTCTTCAACAGGATCGCGACCCGCATTTCCAGCTCCGGCGGTTCAACGGCGACCGTCAGGCCGGAGTCGAAACGAGAGATCAGGCGGTCATCCATGCCGCTGATTTCCTTGGGATAGGTGTCGCTGGTGATGATGATCTGCTTCTTGGCGGCGATCAATGCCTCGAATGCATAGAAGAATTCTTCCTGCGTCCGGCTCTTGCCAGAGAAGAACTGGATGTCATCGATCAGCAGCAGGTCGAGCGAATGGTAATAACGCTTGAAATCGTCAAAACCCTTGCGCTGGTAAGCAGTCACTACGTCGCGAACATATTGTTCGGCGTGGATGTAGCGGATGCGGACGTTCGGGTTGTCTTCCTGGACCTGGTTGCCGATGGCATGGATCAGATGGGTCTTGCCCAGTCCGACGCCGCCGTACAGGAACAGCGGGTTGTAGGAACTGCCGGGATTGTTGGCGACCTGTATGGCGGCCGCGCGTGCCAGTTGGTTGGCCTTGCCGGTTACGAAACTATCGAAAGTGAGGGCGCTGTTGATGCGGCTCTGCTCGCGCCGCGAACCGTTTTCCATGGCGCGCTCGGCGGCGCCGTCGGTGATGCCGGTGATGCCCGTTTCTGGCATCCCGCCGTAGCCACCGTTGCCGTTGCCATCGACGGCGACATGGCTGCTGCCCGCCGGCGTGATCTTGCGCGGCGCGTTCAGGCGCGGGTC
>JACMRD010000200.1 GCA_014376645.1 Herminiimonas sp.
ATCGCCTACCACCGAGCTGTTGATCGAAGAATCGCTGCTCGGCTGGAAAGAGTACGAGATGGAAGTCGTGCGCGACAAGGCCGACAACTGCATCATCGTCTGCTCGATCGAAAACCTCGATCCGATGGGCGTGCACACTGGTGATTCGATCACGGTCGCGCCGGCGCAGACCCTGACCGACAAGGAATATCAGATCATGCGCAACGCCTCGCTGGCGGTGCTGCGGGAGATCGGTGTCGACACGGGCGGCTCGAATGTCCAGTTCTCGATCAATCCGGCCGACGGCCGCATGATCGTGATTGAAATGAATCCGCGCGTCTCGCGCTCATCCGCACTGGCATCGAAAGCGACGGGCTTCCCGATCGCCAAGATCGCGGCAAAACTGGCGGTCGGTTTCACCCTCGACGAATTGCGCAACGAAATTACCGGTGGCGCGACGCCGGCTTCGTTCGAGCCGTCGATCGATTATGTCGTTACCAAAATTCCGCGCTTTGCATTCGAAAAATTTCCGACTGCCGACAGTCACCTGACCACGCAAATGAAATCGGTCGGTGAAGTCATGGCGATTGGCCGCACCTTCCAGGAATCGTTCCAGAAAGCGCTACGCGGCCTGGAAGTCGGTGTCGACGGCCTGAACGAAAAGACCAAGGATCGCGAAACCATTGAGGAAGAACTAGGCGAGCCAGGCCCGGACCGCATCTGGTACGTCGGCGACGCATTCGCCCATGGCTTCACGCTGGAAGAAGTGCATCAGCTGACGCACATCGACCCGTGGTTCCTGGCGCAGATCAAGGAAATCGTCGATATCGAATTATGGCTGGAGACGCAACAACTCGAGGCGCTCGATCGCCCGACCTTGCGCCGCCTGAAACAGAAAGGCTTCGCTGACCGTCGTCTGGCCAAGCTGATGCACACCACCGACCGTGCCGTGCGCGAAAAACGTCACGCCATGAACCTGCGCCCGGTCTACAAGCGGGTCGATACTTGCGCCGGCGAATTCGCCACCAACACCGCGTACATGTATTCGACCTATGAGGACGAGTGCGAATCGCAGCCGACAGACCGCAAGAAGATCATGGTGCTGGGCGGTGGGCCGAACCGCATCGGGCAGGGCATCGAGTTCGATTATTGCTGCGTACATGCCGCACTCGCCATGCGCGAGGACGGCTATGAAACCATCATGGTCAACTGTAATCCGGAGACCGTTTCCACCGATTACGACACTTCGGACCGTCTCTACTTCGAACCGCTGACACTGGAAGACGTGCTGGAAATCGTCGACAAGGAAAAACCGTTCGGCGTGATCGTGCAGTACGGCGGTCAGACTCCCCTAAAACTGGCGCTCGACCTCGAAGCCAACGGCGTGCCGATCATCGGCACCTCGCCGGACATGATCGATGCCGCCGAAGATCGCGAGCGCTTCCAGAAGCTACTGCATGAGCTGAAGTTGCGCCAGCCGCCGAACCGCACCGCCCGTACGGAGGCTGACGCCTTGCTGCTGGCACAGGAAATCGGTTATCCGCTGGTGGTCCGTCCTTCCTACGTGCTGGGTGGCCGCGCCATGGAAATCGTCCACGAGCAACGCGACCTGGAGCGCTACATGCGCGAAGCGGTCAAGGTCTCGCATGATTCGCCGGTGCTGCTGGATCGCTTCCTGAACGATGCAATCGAGGTCGACGTCGATTGCATCTCCGATGGCACCAATACCTTCATCGGTGGCGTCATGGAACACATCGAACAGGCTGGCGTGCACTCTGGCGACTCGGCTTGCTCGCTGCCACCGTATTCGCTGTCGGCGGCCACGATCGAGGAAATCAAGCGCCAGACCGCGCTGATGGCCAAGGGCCTCAACGTGATCGGCCTGATGAACGTGCAGTTCGCCATCCAGCAGCGCGAGGTCGACGGCGCGTTGCAGGATGTGGTGTTCGTACTGGAAGTCAATCCTCGCGCGTCGCGCACCGTGCCGTTCGTCTCCAAGGCGACCGGACTGCAACTGGCCAAGATCGCAGCCCGCTGCATGGTCGGCCAATCGCTCGAGAGTCAGGGCATCGTCAAGGAAGTCGTGCCAGGTTATTTCAGCGTCAAGGAAGCCGTTTTCCCGTTTGTGAAATTTCCGGGCGTCGATACCATCCTCGGACCGGAAATGAAATCGACAGGGGAGGTCATGGGCGTCGGCAAGACCTTCGGCGAAGCCTTCGTCAAGTCGCAACTCGGCGCAGGCGTCAAGCTGCCGCGCTCCGGCAAGGTTTTCCTTAGCGTCAAGGGCAGCGACAAGCCGCGTGCGGTGCAGGTCGCGCGTGACCTGGTCGAGATTGGTTTTTCGGTCGTGGCAACCAAGGGGACGGCGGCGGCGATCAGCGCTGCAGGCATCGCTGTCACCACCGTGAACAAGGTGGCCGAGGGGCGGCCACACGTGGTCGACATGATCAAGAATCAGGAAATCGCGCTGGTGATCAACACGGTCGAGGAAAAACGCAGCGCCATCGTCGATTCGCGAGCGATCCGTACGTCGGCGCTGGCGGCCCGCGTAACGACCTACACCACGATCGCCGGCGCCGAAGCAGCCGTCGAAGGCATGGCGCATCTGGATACATTGCACGTCTACGATTTACAAGGCCTGCATAAGACCTTACACTGATCTAATCGTCCAGTCGGACCGGCCGCCGCAGTTGCAACAGCGTCGCAGCGGCTGGTTTGGCACCACAGGGGTCGCATCGAACATCCGTTTTCGGAATCGTCGCTGCGGCCTCTGTGGTTTTTACTTTTCACTCAACGAAAAAACCGTCGAAAAAATCATGAGTTCTGTTCCACTGACCAAACATGGCGCCCAGTTGTTGAAGGACGAATTAATTCGCCTCAAGACCAAGGAGCGCCCCTCCGTCATCAGCGCGATCGCCGAAGCGCGCGCCCATGGCGACCTGTCCGAAAATGCCGATTACGATGCCGCCAAGGAGCGCCAGAGTTTCATCGAGGGGCGCATCGCCGACCTCGAGGGCAAGCTGGGCGCCGCCCAGGTCATCGATCCGACCACACTCGACGCCGAGGGGCGCATCGTGTTCGCCTCGACTGTCGACCTGGAAGACCTGGAGTCGGGTGACCGTGTGACGTACCAGATCGTCGGCGTCGATGAAGCCGATCTCAAGGAGCGCAAGGTATCGATTACCTCGCCGATCGCCCGCGCACTGATCGGGAAATATGCCGGTGACGTCGTGGCGGTGGAAGCGCCGGCCGGGCTGCATGAATACGAAGTGCTTGAAGTACGGTACATTTAATTCATGCTGCAGCAGCGCGCGAGATTGCTGATCGCGACCTTCTGGGTAGGCAGCCTGTGGAGCATCGGCTACCTGGTGGCGCCGACCCTGTTCGCGACCCTGGCTGACCGCGCGCTGGCAGGTACCATTGCCGGCAGTCTGTTCCGCATCGAGGCTTGGGTCTCGGTGGTGTGCGCGGTGCTGTTGCTCGCGATGCTATGGCGTGCGGAGCCGCAGGCGTCCGGTAACCGGTTGACCCTGTTGAAATTGGTGCTGGGAATGCTGGCGTGCACGTTGATCGGTTACTTCGGCCTGCAACCATTCATGGCATCGATCCGCGAAGCATCGGCGGCGGCAGGCGGCATGAGCGCGGAGGCACGAACGCAGTTTGGTGCCTTGCATGGCGCAGCCAGTGGCATTTTTCTGCTGCAGAGTCTGCTTGGCGTGGTGTTGATTTTAAAGCTGCGCTGAAGATTTGGTGGCAGGGCGTTTAAGACGCGCCGAAGAGTTGGCGAGAAGGGCGCCGGCACCGTCGTGCCACGGCAGCCGTCCCCGATTACTTGCCCAGCTGGGATTTCTTGACGCTGCTCAGACGCGGCTTGGCGCGCTTGATGTTGCCGCCCTGGGTGACGCGCTCGTTACCCTTGACCATGACCTTGGTGACTGTCGGGCGCTTGGTGCCGCTCGGGCTGGGCTTGACGATGGTCACTTCGCGCATGCCCTTGCCGGAGGTTCCGCTACGTTCCTTGGCCGGTTCTGCCTTGGGACGATAGAACACCAGGAGTTTGCCGATGTGTTGCACCGGCGCGGCTTTCAATTGTTCGCAGACCGTTTCGTAGATCGCGATGCGCGCTTCGCGGTCATCACCGAAAACGCGGACTTTAATCAGACCGTGCGAATTCAGGCTGGCATCGATTTCCTTCAGGACGCTTGGCGTCAATCCGGCTTCGCCAATCATCACGACTGGATTCAGTGGATGGGCAT
Organism: Herminiimonas sp.; assembly: GCA_014376645.1. Lineage (GTDB taxonomy): Bacteria > Pseudomonadota > Gammaproteobacteria > Burkholderiales > Burkholderiaceae_D > JANXSS01. The sequence continues at coordinate 4,236 of JACMRD010000200.1, forward strand.
CGGCACGCAATGCTGCGCGCTCGATGGGGCTTAGTTTCAACATAAAAATCCTTTTAAAACGGTATTCTACGCGAATGGCAAAGAACAAATTAAACAAAAACTGGCTCCACGACCACATCAACGACCCCTACGTGAAGCTGGCGCAGAAGGAAGGCTACCGTGCGCGGGCAGCCTACAAACTCAAGGAAATCGATGAAAGCGAGAAGTTGATCCGGCCCGGCCAGATCATCATCGACCTTGGTTCGACGCCCGGCAGCTGGTCACAGTACGCACGCAACAAGCTTGCCGGAAAGGCTGGCGGGGGAATCGACGGGCTGATCATCGGCCTCGACATGCTGCCGATGGAGCCGATCGCCGACGTGCAGTTCATCGAGGGCGATTTCCGCGAGCAGCGCGTCCTGCGCCAGCTCGAAGCGATGCTGGAAGGCCGTAAGGTCGACCTGGTGCTGTCCGACATGGCGCCCAATCTTTCAGGAATCGCCACGGCCGATGCGGCGCGGATGGAACACATCATCGATCTGGCAATCGAGTTTGCCCAGCTGCACATGAAACCTTCGGGCGCATTGCTCGTCAAATGTTTCAACGGTCAGGGTTACAGCCAGATCGTCGAAAAATTCAAGAAAGAGTTTAAAATCGTTTCGTCCAGGAAGCCCAAAGCCAGCCGGGACAAATCGTCGGAAATCTTTTTACTTGGGAAAACCCTGAAAAATCCGCATTAATCGCACTTATGACCTTGATTTTCAATGGGTTTGTGCCGATATCCACCCAAGCAACCAGTGCGTATTCCGAGTAGAATCTGGCGGAGACGTCTCGGCGCTGATCCCGCAGACGCTCCTACTTTTCCTGCACTTTGCCCGTACCTTGCTCGTACCTTGCTCGTATTGAAATGCGCGTTTTGCGTAGAAGCCGCGCTTAAGGAGTTCTAGTGAACAATATGTTTTCCAAGGCTGCCATCTGGGTGGTCATCGCATTGGTGCTCTTTACGGTCTTCAAGCAATTTGATAGCCGTGGAGCATCCTCTGGCGCGCAGGCTGTCGCGTATTCGGATTTCCTCGACGAGGTCAAGGCCAAGCATGTCAAGGATGCAACGATCGAAGATCGGACCATCGTCGCCACGACCCAGGACGGCAAGAAGATCAAGACCGCCATCACGTATCTGGACCGAGGGCTAATTGGCGACCTGGTCAACAACGGCGTCAAGTTCGACATCAAGCAACCGGAAGAGCAATCCTTTCTGTCGCAAGTCTTCATTTCCTGGTTCCCGATGTTGTTGCTGATCGGGGTCTGGGTATTTTTCATGCGCCAGATGCAGGGCGGCGGCAAGGGTGGCGCATTTTCGTTTGGCCGCTCCAAAGCCCGCATGCTCGATGAAGCCAGCAACACGGTAACGTTTGCCGACGTGGCCGGTTGCGATGAAGCGAAGGAAGAAGTCCAGGAAGTGGTCGAGTTCCTGCGCGACCCCACCAAGTTCCAGAAGCTCGGCGGACGCATCCCGCGCGGCGTCCTGATGGTCGGCCCGCCGGGTACCGGCAAGACCCTGCTGGCGCGCGCCATCGCCGGCGAGGCCAAGGTACCGTTCTTCACCATCTCCGGCTCCGATTTCGTCGAGATGTTTGTTGGCGTCGGCGCATCGCGCGTGCGCGACATGTTCGAAAACGCCAAGAAGCATTCGCCCTGCATCATCTTCATCGACGAGATCGATGCTGTTGGGCGTCACCGTGGCGCTGGCATGGGTGGCGGCAACGATGAGCGCGAACAGACGTTGAACCAGTTGCTGGTCGAAATGGATGGCTTCGAATCCAATTCTGGCGTCATCGTGATCGCCGCGACCAACCGCGCCGACGTGCTCGACAAAGCACTCTTGCGGCCAGGTCGTTTCGACCGTCAGGTGATGGTCGGGTTGCCGGACATCCGCGGCCGCGAACAGATCCTGTACGTCCACATGCGCAAGGTGCCGATCGCCCCGGACGTCAAGGCCGATATCCTGGCGCGTGGTACACCTGGTTTTTCGGGCGCCGACTTGGCCAACCTGATCAACGAAGCCGCATTGTTTGCCGCACGGCGCAGCAAGCGCTTGGTCGAGATGCAGGATTTCGAGGACGCGAAGGACAAGATCGTCATGGGCCCGGAACGCAAGTCGGCTGTGCTGCGCGAGGAAGAGCGGCGTAACACAGCCTTCCATGAATCGGGGCATGCCGTCGTCGCCAAGCTGTTGCCGAAGGCCGATCCGGTACACAAGGTCACCATCATGCCGCGCGGCTTTGCGCTGGGACTGACCTGGCAGCTGCCAGAGCATGACCGCGTCAACATGTACAAGGACAAGATGCTGGAAGAGATCGCCATCCTGTTCGGCGGACGGATTGCAGAAGAAATCTTCATGCACCAGATGTCGACCGGTGCCTCGAACGACTTTGAGCGCGCTACAAAGCTGGCCCGCGCCATGGTGACCCGCTACGGCATGTCCGAGAGTCTGGGCACGATGGTTTATGAAGATACGGAGCAGGATGCGTATTTCGGCCGGATGTCGGCAAAGACTGTCTCGGAAGCGACCCAGCAGAAGGTCGACACGGAAATCCGCCGGATTCTGGACGGCCAGTACGCTTTGTCGCGCCAGCTGTTGGAAGATAACCGCGACAAGGTCGAGGTGATGGCCCAGACCCTGCTGGACTGGGAGACAATCGACGCCGACCAGATCAACGACATCATGGAAGGTCGGGAACCACGCCTGCCGAAAGCTGGCGTGCCGCCGAAGCGGGCTTCGTCCGACAGTTCGTCGGGCGGCGTGACGCCAAACGCGACTGCACCGGCCTGATTTGCCTGAACCGGTTCGTTTCAGGATGCTGAACAAGGGTGAGGAGTAATCCTCGCCTTTTTTTATTGTGCGCAGAGTCAACAATGAATCAAGTTCTCAAATGTGGCCGATTCGATCTCGACATCGGCGCGAACCGTCGCCCGCTGGTCATGGGTATCCTGAATGTCACGCCGGATTCTTTTTCCGATGGTGGGCAGTTCGATCATCTCGATCGTGCGCTCTCGCATGCTGATGCCATGCTGGGCGCCGGTGTCGACATCATCGACATCGGCGGCGAATCGAGCCGGCCGGGTGCGCCGCCGGTCTCGCTGGAGCAGGAACTCGCCCGCATCATGCCGGTGCTGTACGCCTTGCGCGATTGCGGCAAACCGATCTCGATCGATACCTACAAACCGCAGGTCATGCGGGAAGCGCTTGCCGCCGGCGCCGATTTCATCAACGATATCAAGGGATTTCAGGAAGCCACCGCGTTGGATGCGGTCAAGGACGCGGATTGTGGCCTTTGTATCATGCACATGCAAAGCGATCCACTGACAATGCAGCTTTCGCCGCACTACGATGACATCCTCGACGAGGTGGTGGAATTTCTCTTGCGCCGAGCCGAGGCCCTGGCAGCGGAGGGGATCGAGCGCGACCGGCTGTGGGTCGACCCTGGTTTTGGATTCGGCAAGACGCTTGTCCACAATGTCACCCTGTTGCAAAATCTCCGCGCCATCGGCGAACGTACCGGCTTGCCGGTTCTGGCCGGCATGTCGCGTAAATCGATGATCGGCAGCCTGACCGGACGCCCGGCCGGTGGCCGAGTGATCGGCAGCGTTGCGGCGGCGCTGGTCGCGGTCGAGCGAGGCTCGCGCATGGTGCGGGTGCACGATGTGGCGGAGACGATCGATGCGCTGACGGTATGGCATGCCTTGCGCGAAACCGTGGCGCTGTGATGGGCATGGCAGAGACTGAATCAGAACAACAAACCAGAACATCAAACTCGGGGAAACAGATGTCGCGAAAATATTTTGGTACGGACGGAATTCGGGGCAGGGTAGGTGTCATGCCGATTACACCGGAGTTTGTCATGCGGCTCGGCTATGCCGCCGGCAAGGTGCTGGCGAAGGCCGAGTCGGCCAGCAGCAAGCCGACCGTCTTGATCGGCAAGGACACCCGGATCTCGGGCTACATGCTGGAGGCGGCGCTGGAAGCCGGGTTTGCGGCGGCGGGCGTCGATGTCATGCTGGCAGGCCCACTGCCCACGCCCGCCGTGGCCTACCTGACCCGCGCGCTGCGGCTGTCCGCCGGGGTCGTGATCTCGGCTTCGCACAACCTGTATCAGGACAACGGCATCAAGTTCTTTTCCGGTCTCGGCAACAAGCTGCCGGACCACGTGGAATCGGCAATCGAGGCGGCACTCGACGCGCCGATCGAATGCGTATCCTCTGAAAAACTAGGCAAGGCGCGGCGCCTCGACGATGCACGCGGCCGCTACATTGAATTCTGCAAGAGCACGTTTCCCAATGAACTGGACCTGCGCGGCATGCGCATCGTGCTCGATTGCGCGCATGGCGCGGCCTACCACGTCGCGCCTGACGTCTTCCATGAGCTGGGGGCGGAAGTCATTTCGATCGGCATCCAGCCGAACGGCCTCAACATCAATGCCGGCTTCGGCGCAACCGCACCGGCTGCCTTGGCCGAAGCGGTGAGCACGCATCGTGCTGACCTCGGCATCGCGCTCGATGGCGATGCCGACCGGTTGCTGATGGTCGACGCCACCGGGCGCATCTACAACGGCGACGAACTGCTCTACGTGATGGTGAAGGATCGACTGGCCTCGGGCGGTATCGATGGCGCGGTCGGCACCCTGATGACCAACATGGCGCTGGAAGTCGAGTTCAAACGGATGGGGATCGGCTTTGCACGCGCCAATGTCGGCGATCGGTACGTGCTGGAAGTGCTGCAGGAAAAAGGCTGGCATGTCGGTGGCGAAGGCTCCGGCCACCTGCTGTTCCTCGATAAGCACACGACCGGCGACGGCATCATTTCCGCGCTCCAGGTGCTGTCGGCGCTCAAGCGCAGTGGACGGACGCTGGTGCAGAGCACGGAAGAGTTGGTGCTCTATCCGCAGACCTTGATCAACGTGCAGGTGCATGCGGGTTTCGACTGGACCAAGAATCACCTGATGGTCGCGGAAAAAAAAGCGGTCGAAGCCGCATTGGGTGATACCGGCCGCGTCCTGATTCGCGCCTCCGGCACCGAGCCGCTGATCCGGGTGATGGTCGAAGCCAAGTCCGCCGAGGTGGCGGAAACGATGGCGCGTCGCATCGCCGTCACCGTCATTTCGTGACGACGCGTTAATTATCCGTTTTCCACCAAGTTGCGGATTGACCGGCGCGGCTGATTGCGCTATCATTCGGTTCTTCGGAGTGTAGCGCAGCCCGGTAGCGCACCTGGTTTGGGACCAGGGGGTCCAAGGTTCGAATCCTTGTACTCCGACCAGTTATAAAACCCGTCAGTGATCATCTCACTGACGGGTTTTTCTGTTTACGGACGGGTTTTGCCGGCGGAAGCTTTGACGCCAGGAATCTTGGCGGCGTGCGATGCAGCCCTTACATTTCTTCACGGTTGTAAAAGACTGATTCTCTCGATTACCGATCGGCGATAGACCGCTATATTCCGGTTACCGCTGTACTTCCTTGGCCATATCGGACCCTGATTACGGTGGCAAGGAGTGCATCATGTCGCACAAGAAATGGTTATCGGTCGCAGTATTTACCACGGGGAGCTTCCAGTCCGGATCGCGTGGATATCGCGAGCAGCATGATTATTCGCCACGGCCTGTCGCTTATGGTGGAGGCGGCAACGACCGATACCAGGGGCATGGCGACAACGACGGCCGTCGGCAGGATAACTGGGACCCTGATGGCGACCACAACGGTCGAAGCGGCTATCGCCACTGACCGAACTTGTTGCGCTGCCGGGGGCTCTTCGGGAACTTAAGCGCGATAGCGAACCGACGGCGTTGCGACACCACTGGACAATGATTAATAGCAACTTTAGTGTTGCAGGAACAATGTGTGGCGTCACTTGCGACCGCGCAAATGGCTAGTACTACCCCGAGGCTCGGGATGACCAGCGAGAACAAAAACCATGAGGTACCGCATGAAATCGAACAATTGCATCATTCGCACGGCACTTGCTGCCGCCGTCCTGTCGATCTGCGGCGGATTGCTGCCGGCTCATGCCCAGGTCAGCGTGAATATCAACATCGCGCCGCCGCAACCGCAGTACGAGGTCGTACCAACGCTGCGGTCCGGCTATGCATGGGCGCCTGGCTACTGGGCCTGGCAAGGCCGGGACTACCAATGGGTGCGGGGCCATCAAATCGCGCAACGCCCCGGCTACCGCTGGGTGGCCGACCACTGGGAAGCGGGTAACCGCTACCGCGCAGGTTACTGGGAGCCAGAACACCGCCGCAAAGGCCGCGACAAGCATGACCGTCGCGATCGTGACGAGGGAGACGACGAGGGGCACCACCATGGCAACGGTCACAAGGGGGATAGTAATTTCTGCCCGCCCGGCCAGGCAAAAAAAGGCAATTGCTGATTTTATTCCCTCCTCGACCGCCGTGACGACCGGCGCCTTGCTGTCATCCGATCCATCTGCAGGAACTCAAGCATGCTGATTCAACTCACCCGTCTGCTGACGGCCCTTTCCTTGACATCTGCGCTGGTGGCGCCGGTGCACGCGCAATCGTCCGAAGCGGGAAAGGATATCGAAGTCAGCGCCAAAAAGGTTGCGGACATGGTCGTGATTGACGTCAGTTTTACGGTCGAGGCCACCACGAAGGAAGCCTGGGATGTGCTGGTCGACTATGACCATATGCCGGACTTCCTGCACAACCTTAAATCGAGCAAGATCCTGTCGAAATCACCCACCCAGCTCAGGGTTGCGCAAAAAGGCGGCGTCTCGCACGGACCGATCTCGCTAACTTTCGACGTCGTGCGCGATGTCCAGCTCAATCCGTATTCCGAGATCATTTCTCATGTCATCAGCGGCAATCTGAAAAAAGTCGATGGCACCACGCGCTTGGCCGCCGCTGGTCTGAGCACGAAAATCACCTTCCACAGCGAGTCGATTTCCAACGTCTGGGTACCTCCCGGTATTGGTCCCGCGCTCATCGAGAGTGAGACCCGCGACCAGTTCAATGACATGCGCACGGAAATCCTGAGGCGGAAAAACGCGGCAGTAAAATAACTCGAGCCGAAATCGGCGCCCAGTACCCAAACAGCGAAAGCGGGCCAACGGCCCGTTTCTTCGTTTACGGTCGGCCGATCACGGCGACCGACACGCGAGCCTGAACGGGAAAACGGGAATCCATCCTCAGCTACGCCATCTTGCATCGCAAACATGAAAATAATTGGATGGCCTGGATCAAGCTTTTCACGCTTCATTTCTACAATGCATTTACCCTATGGCACGTGAAAATTATTGATAATCACTGGCGCAAGTGATACTTTCTAGGTGGCAAGTTTGTGCGCAATGCCGGCAAACCTGGATAAAAGGTTAGTCGGGATAACGCGGTCAATTCAATAATGATGTGAACGGATCGATCGAATCCGTAGCGGTACCCACAAGGAGATGACGCATGGCCCTGTTTGACTTTCTGGAAAAAGAACACACGATCGCCGGCCCGGGTTTCAACCGCTGGCTGGTACCGCCCGCCGCATTGGCGATCCATCTTTGCATCGGCATGGCCTACGGCTTTTCGGTATTCTGGCTACCCTTGTCCCGTGCCATCGGCATCAAGGACCCGATCGCCTGCGGCAAGGACATCGGTTTCCTGGCTGAAGTGTTTTCCACATCGTGCGACTGGAAGATATCGATGCTGGGCTGGATGTACACGTTGTTCTTCGTCCTGCTCGGTTCGTCTGCCGCCATCTGGGGCGGCTGGCTCGAACGTGCCGGACCGCGCAAGGCAGGTGTGGTGTCGGCGGTCTGCTGGTGCAGCGGCCTGGTGATCTCTGCGATCGGTGTCAAGACCCATCAAATCTGGATGATGTGGCTGGGCTCCGGCGTCATCGGCGGCATCGGCCTCGGGCTCGGCTACATCTCGCCAGTCTCCACGCTCATCAAATGGTTCCCGGATCGCCGCGGCATGGCGACCGGCATGGCCATCATGGGATTTGGTGGCGGCGCGATGATCGGCGCACCAATGGCTGACAAGCTGATGAAATACTTTGCCACGCCGACCTCGGTGGGGGTGTATGAAACCTTCCTCGCGATGGCGGCGATCTACTTCATTTTCATGATTTCCGGCGCCATGGGTTACCGGGTGCCGGAGACCGGCTGGAAGCCTGCAGGTTGGACGCCACCGGCCAACACCGGCAGCAACGCCATGATCACCCACAAGCATGTGCACGTGAGTCGCGTCTGGGGTATTCCGCAGTTCTGGCTGATCTGGGCGGTATTGATGCTCAACGTGTCAGCCGGTATCGGCATTCTTGGCATGGCCTCGCCGCTGCTGCAGGAAGTCTTTGGCGGCAAGTTGATCGGTGTGGACGTGGCGTTCAACGACCTGACGACGGCGCAGAAAACGTCCATCGCAGGAATCGCCGCCGGTTTCCTCGGCCTGCTGTCATTATTTAACATCGGCGGCCGTTTCGTCTGGGCTTCCTGTTCTGATTATCTGGGTCGCAAGGCGACTTACTTTGTGTTCCTCGTACTAGGATTCGTTTTGTACGTTTCCATTCCGAGTCTCTCGCACGCTGGCAGCCTGGCCTTGTTCGTTGCCGCGTTCTGCATCATCTTGTCCATGTACGGTGGCGGTTTTGCGACCGTTCCAGCCTACCTGGCCGATATCTTCGGGACGCAGATGGTCGGCGCCATTCATGGTCGTTTGCTGACTGCGTGGGCGACAGCCGGTGTGCTTGGTCCGGTGCTGGTAAACTACATCCGTGAATACCAGATTGCACACGGTGTACCAAAGGCACAAGCCTACGACATCACGATGTACATCCTGGCATCGATGCTGGTGGTTGGCATCGTCTGCAATTCGCTGGTTCGCCCACTGGACAACAAATACTTCATGACCGATGAAGAGCTAGCCCATGAAAAGAAACTGGCGCACGAGCGCGCGGCCGCGAGCGTGGTCGTCGGCAGTGGTGCAAGCGGTACGACCAGCGCCGCGACCGTGGTGTTGGCTTGGGCTGCGGTCGGGATTCCGATGGCAATCGGCATCAGCATCACGCTGCAGAAAGCGGCAATATTGTTCAAGTAATTTTTAAGTTGTTTTCGACAGCCCGACGCGATCGGGCTGTAGTTATTGATGCTGAAACGAGGCCGTTGTGAATCAAATCGTCATCCCCATTCTCGCAGTCGCTGCGACCAAACAACGCAAGCGCGAGGCGCCGAAAGGCCGGCGCGTCGAGCCGCAGGCATTGGCGGAGGTCCAGGCCTTGCTCGGCGACGCTTCACGCCAGAAAGACCTGCTCATCGAGCATCTGCATTTGATCAATGACCGGTATGGCCAACTGTCTGCGCAACACCTGGCGGCGCTGGCCCAGGAAATGCGGTTGGCGCAGACCGAAGTCTACGAGGTCGCAACGTTCTACCACCACTTCGACGTGGTCAAGGAAGGTAGCGATGCGTCTATCGATGCCGCCAACCGGATCACCGTCCGCGTCTGCGACGGTCTGTCGTGCGAAATGGCAGGCGCCAGGGAGCTGATGGCGAAGTTGCCTTCGATTCTGGGCAAGGACGTGCGTGTGATCCCGGCGCCGTGCATCGGGCGCTGCGAGCAGGCGCCAGCCGCCGTCGTCGGCCAGCATCCGGTGCCGTTCGCCACCGTTGAAGAGATCGCTGCCAAGGTCAGCACGAAAACCGTTACCCATGTCCCCGATGGTTTCATCGATCACGCCGCTTACCTGGCGCATGATGGTTACGCCTTGCTGAAAAAATGCATCAGCGGTGAAGTCGAGGTCGAGTCGGTCTTGAAGACGATGGAAGACTCCGGCCTGCGCGGGCTGGGTGGCGCCGGTTTTCCGTTGGGCCGCAAATGGCGCATCGTGCGCAATGAAACCGCGCCGCGTCTCATGGCAATCAACATCGACGAGGGCGAGCCCGGCACCTTCAAGGATCGCACCTATCTCGAACGCGATCCGCACCGCTTCCTGGAAGGCATGCTCATCGCCAGCTGGGCGGTCGGCATCTCCGCTATCTACATCTATCTGCGCGACGAATACCACGGTTGCCGCACGATGCTTGAAACAGAGTTGGCCAAGCTGATCGCCAACCCGCCGATGCCCAACATGCCGGAGATTCAATTGCGGCGCGGCGCCGGCGCCTATATCTGCGGCGAAGAATCGGCCATGATCGAATCGATCGAAGGCAAGCGCGGCATGCCGCGCCTGCGTCCGCCGTATGTCGCCCAGGTGGGTCTGTTCAACCGGCCAACGCTGGAACACAATTTCGAGACGCTGTACTGGGTGCGACAGATCCTGGAGCAGGGCGGCGCCTGGTTTGCGTCGCATGGGCGCAATGGCCGCAAGGGCCTGCGCTCGTTCTCGGTATCCGGTCGCGTGAAGAAGCCGGGCGTGCACCTCGCGCCGGCTGGCATTACCGTGCAGGAGCTGATTGACGAATATTGCGAGGGCATGGCGGACGGCCATGTCTTTTACGGCTACCTGCCGGGCGGCGCCTCGGGCGGCATTCTGCCGGCGTCGATGAATGCGATTCCGCTTGATTTCGATACCCTGCAGCCGTACGGCTGTTTCATCGGCTCGGCGGCGATCATCATCATGTCGGAGCAGGATACGGCGGTCGGTGCGGCGCGCAACATGATGAAGTTCTTCAAGGACGAATCCTGCGGCCAGTGCACCCCGTGCCGGGTTGGCACCGCCAAGGCGCTGGCCCTGATCGAGCAGCCGAAATGGGATCTGCCGCTGCTGGCCGATCTGTCCTTCGTCATGCGCGATGCGTCGATCTGCGGCCTCGGCCAGGCAGCACCGAATCCGATCGACTGCGTGGTCAAGTATTTTCCGCATGAATTGACCTGAAATACACTCAACCGGCCCAACTTAACGTACAGATGCCCCAAGGCGAACGAGAACCGATATGAATGCAATTACGCGCAATGAACTGGCACAGGTCGATGCGGTGGCGGTGAGCTTCAAGCTCAATGGCCGCGAGGTCACCGGCCGTGCCACCGAAACCATCATCCAGATCGCCGAGCGCGAAGGCGTCGAGATTCCGCGACTGTGCTACAAGGACGGGCTCGATACGGCCGGCAACTGCCGCGCCTGCATGGTCGAGATCAAGGGCGAGCGCGTCCTGGCACCCTCCTGCTGCCGCAACGCCACCAACGGCATGGAAGTCACCACCGATAGCGAACGCGTCGTGCGGGCGCAGAAGATGGTGCTGGAGCTGTTGCAATCCGATATGCCCGAAACCGCCTACACCCGCGACAATGAAGTCGATCAATGGTCGCAAAAACTGGAAGTCGGCAAGCCACGGTTTGCGCCACGCCCCGCCGTGCAGGCCGACTTCTCGCATCCCGGCATTACCGTCAATCTCGACGCCTGCATCCAGTGCACCCGCTGCGTGCGCGCCTGCCGCGACGAGCAGGTCAACGATGTCATCGGCCTGGCGTTTCGCGGCGACCATGCCAAGATCGTCTTCGACATGGACGATCCGATGGGCAATTCGACGTGCGTCGGTTGCGGCGAATGCGTGCAAGCCTGCCCGACCGGCGCCCTGATGCCGGCACGCGAAGCCGCGCTGGTGGTACCCGACAAGAAGATCGATTCGGTCTGTCCGTACTGCGGCGTCGGTTGCCAGTTGACCTACAACGTCAAGGACAACAAGATCATGTACGTCGAGGGCCGCGACGGTCCTTCGAATCACAAGCGGCTATGCGTCAAGGGTCGCTACGGTTTTGACTACGCCAATCATCCGCAGCGCCTGACCGTGCCGCTGATCCGCCGCACCGACGCGCCGAAGATCGGCGAAGCGGTGATGGACCCGAACAACGTGATGGACGTGTTCCGCGAAGCGACCTGGGAAGAAGCGCTGTCACTGGTGGCCGCACGCTTCACTGAAATCCGCGATACCCACGGCAAGAAATCGCTGGCCGGTTTCGGCTCGGCCAAGGGCAGCAACGAAGAAGCCTACCTGTTCCAGAAACTGGTGCGCACGGCCTTCGGCAGCAACAACGTCGATCATTGCACCCGGCTGTGCCACGCGTCCTCGGTCGCGGCCCTGCTCGAAGGCATCGGCTCGGGCGCGGTATCGAACCCGGTCATGGACGTCACCAAGGCGGAAGTCGTCATCGTCATCGGCGCCAATCCGACGGTGAATCATCCGGTGGCTGCCAGCTGGATCAAGAACGCTGTCAACAACGGCACCAAGCTGATCGTGATGGATCCGCGCCGCTCGGACATGGCGCGCATGGCGCACCGTTTCCTGCAGTTCAAGGCCGATACCGACGTCGCGTTGCTCAATTCGTTCATGCATGTGATCGTCCACGAAGGACTGGTCGACGAAGCCTTCATCGCCAGCCGTACCATCGGTTACGACGAGTTGAAGAAGAATGTCGAAGGCTACAGCCCGGAAGCCATGGCGCCGATCTGCGGCATCGAGGCGGAGACCATCCGCTACGTCGCGCGTCTGTATGCGACCTCGAAAGGGTCGATGATCCTGTGGGGCATGGGCATCTCGCAACACGTCCACGGTACCGACAATGCGCGCTGCCTGATCGCGCTGGCCCTGATGACCGGCCAGATCGGCAAGCCCGGCAGCGGCTTGCATCCGCTGCGTGGCCAGAACAACGTGCAGGGCGCCTCCGACGCCGGCTTGATCCCGATGATGTACCCGGATTACCAGCGCGTCGACAATCCCGCCGCCAAGGCCAAGTTCGAAAAGCTGTGGGGCATGCCGCTCGACGGCTCACCTGGTCTGACGGTGGTGGAGGTCATGCATGCGATCACGCACGGCACCGTGCGCGGCATGTATGTCATGGGCGAGAATCCGGCGATGTCGGACCCGGACGCCAACCATGCGCGTCATGCGCTGGCGTCACTGGACTTCTTCGTGGTGCAGGATATTTTCCTGACCGAGACTGCCTACCTCGCCGACGTGATCCTGCCGGCTTCTGCCTTCGCTGAAAAAACCGGCAGCTTCACCAACACCGACCGTCTGGTGCAGATTGGCCGGCAGGCCTTGAATCCGCCGGGCGACGCACGGCAGGACCTGTGGATCATCCAGCAGATCGGCACCCGCATGGGGCTGAAGTGGGACTATCAGCATGTGTCGGAAGTATTCGACGAAATGCGACACAGCATGCCGAGCATCGGCGGCATGACCTGGGAGCGTCTGGCGCGCGAGGATTCGATTACCTATCCATGCGAGAAAGAAGGCGATCCAGGCCAGTCGGTGGTCTTCGTCGAGAGCTTCCCGACGGCGACCGGCCGCGCCCGGTTCGTGCCGGCCGATATCATCCCGGCCAACGAACGCCCGGATGCGGAGTATCCGAACGTGCTGATCACCGGCCGCCAACTGGAGCACTGGCATACCGGCAGCATGACGCGCCGTTCCGGTGTGCTCGATGCGCTGGAACCGGACCCGGTGGCGCTGGTGCATCCGCTGGACCTGGCCGCCATCGGCGGCGCGCCCGGCGACATCATCACGCTGCAATCGCGGCGCGGCAAGGTCTCGCTGTATGCGCGTGCCGACGATAGTTCGCCGCGTGGCGCCGTGTTTGTGCCGTTCTGCTATTACGAAGCAGCGATCAACAAGCTGACCAATTCCGCGCTCGACCCGTTCGGCAAGATCCCGGAGTTCAAGTACTGCGCGATCCGCATCGCACTCGGCGGTGAGGACCCGGTACAGAGCAGCTACGGCGGCGGGCAGATCCTGTCGATGGTCTGACACCGGATCAACGCAGTGCCGGGGGACGGCGAGCGGCTACACCGCTCGCCGTTTTTTCATGTGGCTGACACTGCACCCGGCAGCCTCGCGGAATTGCAGTAAACTAGAGGGATTCATTCAGGAGACCCAATGAGCATCACAATCGACGCCGTCAAGGCTGCCCTCACCACGGTCATCGACCCTAACACCGGCAAGGATCTGCAGACCAGCAAATCGGCCAGGAACATCCAGCTCGACGGTAACGATGTCGCATTCGACGTCGAACTCGGGTATCCCGCCAAGAGCCAGATCGACGGCATCCGCAAGGCCGCCATCGCCGCCGTGCGCACCATCGACGGCGTGGGTAACGTGAGCGTCAACGTCTATTCGAAGATCGTCGCCCACGCTGCCCAGCGGGGTGTCAAGCTGATGTCGAACGTCAAGAACATCATCGCTGTCGCCTCCGGCAAGGGTGGCGTCGGAAAGTCGACCACCGCCGTCAACCTGGCGCTGGCGCTGGCCGCTGAAGGCGCGCAAGTCGGCATTCTCGACGCCGACATCTACGGTCCGTCGCAGCCGATGATGATGGGTATTTCCGGTCGTCCCGAAACCATCGACGGCAAGACCATGGAACCGATGGAAAACCACGGCCTGCAAGTTTCGAGCATCGGTTTCATGATCGATCCGGACGAGCCGATGGTCTGGCGCGGTCCGATCGTCACGCAGGCGCTCCAGCAACTGCTGGACCAGACCAACTGGCGCGATCTCGATTACCTGATCGTCGACATGCCGCCTGGCACCGGCGATATTCAATTGACGCTCTCGCAGAAAGTACCCGTCACCGGCGCCGTGATCGTCACGACGCCGCAGGACATCGCGCTGCTCGACGCGCGCAAGGGACTGAAGATGTTCGAGAAGGTCGGCATCCCGATCCTCGGCATCGTCGAAAACATGAGCACCCACATCTGCTCGAACTGCGGTCATGCCGAAGCGATCTTCGGCGCCGGCGGCGGTGCGCGCATGTGCGGGGAATACGGCGTCGATTTCCTCGGCGGCCTGCCGCTGACGATGTCGATCCGCGAGCATGCCGATGCCGGACGTCCGACCGTGATCGCCGACCCGGACGGACCGGTCGCCAAGGTCTATAAAGAGATCGCCCGCAAGATCGCGGTCAAGGTCGCGGAAAAAGCCAAGGACATGTCGAGCAAGTTCCCGAGCATCGTCATCAAGAACGACTGATTTCGCCTGTCTCTCGATTTCTCTCCTCGACTTTTAAACCGAAAAGGATCTTCATGAAATTGCTCAGCTCACTCGTCGTCGCGGCATCGCTGGTACTGGCTGCCGGCTGCGCTTCCCAGTCGGTGCCCCCGGCGCAGTCGGTATCGTTTCTGCAACCGGTCGACGGCGCCACGGTGACCAGTCCGTTCGTCGTCAAGTTCGGCGTCACCGGCATGCAGGTGCAACCGGCTGGCACCATGGCACCCGACACCGGCCACCATCACCTGCTGATCAACGCGGAAGACGTCGCCACCATGGCCGTGATTCCGATGGACGAGACGCATCTGCATTTCGGCAAAGGCCAGACTGAAACCACGGTAACGCTCAAGCCGGGCAAGTACAAACTTACCATGCAGTTCGGCAATGGTGCGCATCAGGCTTATGGCCCCGCCATGAGCAAGAGCATTCAGGTCACGGTGCAATAAGTTGTCATTTTCTTTCCTTCCATGAACCGTCGTCCGCTCCTGTCAAATGCCGTCATCAACCTGACCCGTTCGGTCGAGGTGGTGGATGAGCGCGGGCGCGTCTCCGAGATCGCGATTCCCGCCGAGCGGCCGCTGACGGTGTATGTCGACAAGCGCGAACTGGTCACGTTGATGACCCTGGGCGGAGCGCCCGAAGCGCTCACGCTGGGGTATCTGCGCAATCAGCGTCTGGTGCGCTCGCTCGACGACATCGCCTCGGTGCAGGTCGACTGGGACGTCGATGCGGTGGTGGTCACTACCCGCGGCGGCATCGACGACATCGAGGCGCGCACCGCCAAGCGGGTCGTGACCACAGGATGCGGTCAGGGCTCGATGTTCGGCGGTCTGATGGACGAAGTGGACGCGATCGTGCTTGACCCAGCGGCGCGCTTGCGGCAGTCGGTGCTGTACCGGATCGTCGACACCATTCGCACCCAGAATTCGGTATACAAGCAGGCCGGCTCGGTGCACGGTTGCGCGCTTTTTACGGCAGAAGGCGACATGCTGTATTTCGTCGAGGACGTCGGCCGCCACAATGCGGTCGATGCGATCGCCGGGCGCATGTGGCTCGACGACGTGCGTGGTGACGACAAGATTTTTTATACCACCGGACGTCTGACCTCGGAGATGGTGATCAAGGGCGGGCAGATGGGCATACCGTTCCTGCTGTCGCGCTCGGGCACCACCCAGATGGGCCACCAGGTCGCCGACCGGCTCAACATGGCGCTGCTGGCGCGCTGCACCGGCAAGCACTTCCTGCTGCTGACGGCAAAGGATCGGATCGTCTTCGAGCCCGAGTACGTCGATCGTCCGGTCCGGGTCGCCTGAACTTGCATGCGCAGGTTGGCTGCATGCGCGCCCCCGGCGCGGTTGGTCAGCGTGTCGCGCCTGTGCTTGCGGCTGCACCATCCTCTTTCCACCTCTGACTCGCGGGCCACGGCATGTCGCTGATCGATGCGCTGGCTGACGCCTGTCGATTGCTCTGGTCTGGTGACGGCGCGTTGTGGACCATCATCTGGATTTCCCTCAAGACCTCGCTGCTTGGATTGCTGATCGCCGCGCCGCTGTCGATCGTCGCCGGTTACCTGTTCGCGACACGCCGGTTCGCGGGACGGCGGGTAATGATTTGGCTGGCGCAGGCGGCGCTATCGTTGCCGACGGTGCTGATCGGTCTGTTGTTGTACCTGATGCTGTCGCGCCAGGGCCCGGCTGGCGGCCTGCACTGGCTGTTCGCGCAATCTGGCGTGGTGGCGGGGCAGGTACTGATCGCCATCCCGGTGCTGATCGCCTTCACGCTCAGCGCGGTGCAGGCGACCGATGCGCGCTTGGCAGAAACCGCCATCACCCTGGGCGCATCCGGCTGGGGCGTGATGCTGACGGTGCTGCATGAATCCCGCTTCGGCGTCATGGCGGCGGTCATCAACGGTTTTGGCCGGGTCATTTCCGAGGTCGGTTGCGCCATGATGGTCGGCGGTAACATCGCCGGCGAAACCCGCACCATCACCACGGCCATTGCGCTGGAGACCAGCAAGGGCGAATTCGCCCAAGGGATCGCGCTCGGGATCGTTCTGGTCACCATCGCACTGATCATCAACGCTGCGCTCATGCTGGTGCAGGGCGACGTGCGTCAGCAGCGGGGCGTTGCATGAGCGCCTTGCTGACCATGGGCCATCTGCGCAAGCGTTTCGGCGAGCGCGTCTTGCTCGATATCGAGGGGCTGTGCATCGAGCGCGCCAGCGCCTATGTCCTGACTGGCGCCAACGGCAGCGGCAAGAGCACGCTGCTGCGCATCCTGAGCGGTCTCGAATCGGCCGAGGTAGACCGCACGTGCTTCATGGGGGTCAACTGCGCGCTGGCGCCGTATCCGCACGCCATGCGCGACGCGGTGGTGTATGTACACCAGCATCCGGTGATGTTTTCCGGCAGTGTTGCCTCCAACATCGGCTACGGCCTCAAGGCACGCGGCATGTCCGCCGGGCAGATTGCGCTGCGGGTCGAACAGGCGATGGCGTGGGCCGGGGTGCTGCACCTGCGGCACAGTGCCACGGCCACGCTGTCGGGCGGCGAGAAGCAGCGCATCGCCCTGGCCCGCGCACGGGTGCTCGACCCGATGTTGTTGCTGCTCGATGAGCCGACTGCCAACCTCGACGGCGAGGCGCGCGAACAGGTGATCGCGTTGATCCCGACCTTGCTGAATGAGGGCAGAAGCATCGTCATGGCATGCCACGATCGCGACCTGATCGGCTTGCCCGGCGTGCAGCGGCTGAAGCTGCGCGACGGGCAGCTCGAACTGCGCCACGAGCGCAACGACGCTGACACCTGACGACTGCGGCGGCGTCTCGACCTGCCGCTGCGCAGTGTTGATTGAACGACCTTGCGGATGAAGGCATAATGCAGGCACTTCAATATCCCGATATCTGCCCATAGCTCAGTTGGATAGAGCATCAGCCTTCTAAGCTGAGGGTCACAGGTTCGATTCCTGTTGGGCAGACCAATAAATATCAATAAAATCAATGGTTTAAAATATATGAAGCATCAACGCTTGCTACCGTTCGACGTAAATTTTTAGAAATGTAACCGCTGTGTAACCCGATTTACAGAATTGATGCAGTTTCTACACTGGCCGATTAAAGAAAAACCCGCGCAAGGCGGGCCAAAATTATGCGGTGCTGGTTGTATGTCGCTTGAATCGCTTTCTACAAATTGCGAACATAGCCATTAGACCTGCGGTAAGGAGAGCCACTGCTCCCGGCTCGGGTATTGCCGTAAGTGTTACTCGTGAGCTTGCTGTGGAATTACCTGCATTGGCCTCGTTAGTTCCCTGTCCTATCGAGTACAGCAGCCTGTAAGCGTGCCCGGGGACTCGTTGGTTGTCCAAACTTGTTAGCCTCCCGGTATTTCGGTCTATCAGCGAACTGGATA
>JACMRD010000201.1 GCA_014376645.1 Herminiimonas sp.
ATTCGTAACGCCACGATTGGTAGCGGAATGGGGGATTCTGACCAGATCCGTATCATCATGCGCAAGCTTGGCACGGATATGGTCCTGGTGTCGCCCAATACGCCTTGTATCGAGCTCGATGTTGCGCGCGAGAGCGCTCTCAACGAGGTCGGCGCGCAGCAGCGTTCCATAAAACTGCTGCAGAAGAAGCGCCTCCTGCCAGCCCTGCGACATGTGGGGATTCACTTCGAGTTATATACCCGAGGAAACCTCTGGCACACCAGCGCTTAGGTCAAGGCCTCAATGAATGGCGATTCCTCAGCGCCAGTCAACCGCACCAAACCCATCGCGTCCCAGCAAGGTGTAGTAAAGGCCAATGGTGCCGCGCGACTGGGTCTGGTCGCCGGTCGAGGGAAACGACGCATCGCGGCGCGACCACAGGTATTTCAAGGCGACGGCGTGCTGCTTGTGCACCCGCACCGTCAGCGATGCGTCGGCACGAGCCACGTTCTCATGGCCGCCGCGCGCCGCCGCTGCAACCCGGCTGACAAAATATTCCCGGACATTGAAATCCAGCGCCGCCGTGTCGTCGAATGTCAGCCGCAGCGCGATCAGCGCCTGGGGCGCCAGGCCGTAGTTGTAGTCGCGCTCGCCCACCGTGCGCACGCTGCCAGCTGCCGCATAGCCGATGCCGGTGGTGGCAGTGCCCTGCAGGGCGATCGATTTCGACAGCCATATCTGCCCGGTGGTACCAAACGAGAGCGCCGTGCTGGAGACGCGGAAGACCTGCGGCGCGATGTAGTCATAGCTGCCATACAGGCCATAGATACCGCGGTAGTTCTTGCCCGACTCGTATTCGCGGCCAATCAGCAAGCCGCGGTTGGTGATGCTTTCGATGCCGTTGGCGCTGGAAGCCGCCACCTCGAAATTGAAATAATCGAAGGGTCGGTCGTAGCTGTAGCCATTTTTGCCGGGCAAGCCGTAATCCATCGCGAAGTTTGCCAGGGCCTCGGCGCGCTTGATGCCGCTGGACGGCCCCTGAACAGTCTGCGAGGCGCCACTCAGGCCAAGCTGCAGGCGGCCGTAATAGGCTGGATCGTGACTGGCAAATACGGCGTCGAAGCGCTTGCCGAACGCCAGCCGATTGAAACCGGTGGCGGGCGAGATGCCGGCTGCGGCTGCCTCGCGCCAGACCGGCGGCAGGTTAGTCTGCTTTTCCAGCACCAGGTTGGCCATCCGGAACAGCGATTCGCCGAGAAAGCTGCCGGCGATACCGCTGGCGATCTGGTCGTTTCGGGATGGACGCGTGGTTTCGCCGAACACTTCCCAGAAAGCACTGCCGGCGAAGGTGTAGCCAACCGACTCCCAGTAATTCATGCCGGCGGAACGGGCGAAGCCGTGGTACATCGCACCCTGATAAGGATGTAGAAACTGGTTGACCTTGAAAGGATCCTGATCGATGACCCAACTGCTGTGCAGGTTACGCCGCCACGACCCCACCGAGACGTCGTAATCGGTGGTGCCGCCAATGAAACGATGATTGAGCCGGTTCAGAACAGTGTCGAATCCGATGATTTCGAGCGCGGGCAAGACATAGTCCTTACGACCCATGCCCGGTCCGGCCGGGTCACCGAGGTCCGGAAGGCGGACCGGCACCGAACTCGACTGTTCTAGCGGAACCACCCGCGGCACCTGTGGTGTCGTGACGCTTTGGGCATGAGCGCCCAACATGCTGAAGGCGGCAGCCGCCACGGCAACCACGTGGGCGTATCGCCGATGCACCCGTCTTGCGAGGCGCGGCTCTGCGCGACCGAGTACTCCCTTTGTCATCTTCGTCACACCTTACTTCGTGCTTGATCTGCCTGAATTAGTTGTTCAACAACAATCAAATTATCTCAGGAGTTGTTTTTTACCAATGTGCGGCGGCACGCACAACGGAGCAGGGAGTTGACGAAACCAAACGATTTTTATGAAACCTTTACAGTGTTCAGGCTAAGCTCTGAGCGTTTTCGGCGCCAACGACGGTACAGTGACGACGCAGCTCCTGCAACCGGGCTCCTGCAACCGGGTTGCCAGAGCCCGCGTGTTAGGGCACCATTCGTCTCCGGTCCGCTCGGCCGTAGTCGACCGTGCATGGACCCATCCGGGCGACCTGCCATCCATTTTTCTGGACATCCCTTGAATACGCCAACCAAAAGCAGTCTGAGCGCCTTGACTATCGCCGCCATCGGCATCGTCTACGGCGACATCGGCACCAGTCCGCTGTACACGATGAAAGAGATCTTTTCACCACAGCACGGACTGACGCTCGACCATGCCAACCTGCTGGGCGTGGTGTCCCTGATCCTGTGGGGACTGACGATCATCGTATCGCTGAAGTACGTGACCCTGATCATGCGCGCCGATAATCACGGCGAGGGCGGCATCATGGCCTTGCTGGCCCTGGCGATGTCGACCGTGGCGCAGAACACCCGCTTGCATTACGCGCTGATGATTACCGGTCTGATCGGCGCGGCCCTGTTCCTGGGTGACGGCGTGATCACGCCGGCCATCTCCGTGCTCTCGGCCATCGAGGGGATAGAGGTGGCGACCCCAGCCTTCAAGCCCTACGTGGTGCCGCTCACGGCGACGGTACTCATCGGCCTGTATGCCCTCCAGCAGAAAGGCACGGCCGGCATCGGCCGCTGGTTCGGACCGATGGTCGTGGTCTGGTTCGGCGCGCTTGCCATCATGGGCGTCATCAACATCATGGAACGGCCGGAAATTCTGCACGCTGTCAACCCGGTGCATGCGATTCAATTTCTGTTGCGCAATGGCTGGGTCGCCTTCATCGCCTTGGGCGCCATCGTCCTGGCGTTCACCGGCGCCGAAGCACTCTATGCGGACATGGGACATTTCGGGCCGAAACCGATCCGCATTGCGTGGTTTTTCCTGGTCTTCCCGGCGCTGGCGCTAAGTTATCTGGGGCAGGGCGCGCTGTTGCTGGCCAATCCGGCTGCGGTGTCGAACCCCTTTTATCAGCAACTGGGACCATGGAGCGTGTATCCGCTGGTGGTGCTGGCCACGGTGGCAACGGTGATCGCGTCGCAGGCGACGATCTCGGGCACCTTCTCGATGGTCAACCAGGCGATCTCGCTCGGCTTCTTTCCGCGGATGCGAGTGCTCTATACCTCCAAGCGGGAGATCGGCCAGATCTACGTGCCGCTGGTGAACTGGATCCAGCTGATCGCGGTCCTGCTGGCGGTGATCGGCTTCGGCTCCTCGTCCAACCTGGCGTCGGCCTACGGCATCGCGGTCACGGCAACGATGCTGGCGACGACAATTCTGACCTTCTTCGTGATTCGCTACAAATGGCGCCTGAACCTGGCGCTGTGCCTGCTGGCCACCGGATGTTTTCTGGTCATCGACATCGCGCTGTTTTCATCGAATTTGCTCAAGATCTTCAGTGGCGGTTGGTTTCCGCTGGTGCTGGGCATCGTCATGCTGACCGTGATGTTGACCTGGAAAAAGGGCCGAGAGATGGTCCACGCCAATCTGCAAAAACACAGCATCCCCTTGGCCGATTTCCTTGGCTCGCTGTTCAACGATCCACCCTATCGGGTCGGAGGCACGGCGATCTTCTTCCGGGCAGAGGGCGATGGCGTACCGCACGCGATGCTGCACAACCTGTCGCATAACAAGGTGCTGCATGAACGCACGATTTTCCTGACGGTGCGCCCGGTCGATATCCCGAACGTGCCGGATGCGGAACGGGTGATGGTCGAACCACTCGGCCAGAACTGTTACCAGATCAATGTGCGCTTCGGCTTCCAGGAAGAGCGCGACATACCGCGCGCACTGCAACTCTGCAAACCGTTCGGCCTGGAGTTCGAGATGATGGAGACCTCGTTCTACATCGCACGCCAGACCGTGATCCCGACCATCGGCGGCGGCATGGCAATGTGGCGCGAATCGATGTACGCCGCCATGGCGCGCAATGCGCGTGACGCCGCCGACTATTTCCGCCTGCCGAGCAACCGCGTGATCGAGCTGGGCACCCAGGTCGAGATCTGATGTCCCTTCCAGTTTGAGCCACATTGCACCGGCCGGCGGCCGGTGCAAGCGTCGCGCCCCACCCACGGTCTTGTTGCCCAAAGTAACTCATTGCCTGGGAAGCATGGTTTAATCGTGTTTTCGTCTACAGCGATACCCGATACGTTCATGCTTGACGAGACCGCACAGCAGCGCATCCTAACCGTCGCCCGAACCGGCAACAACAGCAAGCAAGCGCTCGGCTACTTCAGGCTGGCTGTCGGCCTGTTCTATCTCAGCGAGATCATGGTCGACAAGGAAATCGACTTCGACACGCTGCATAAACAGTACAACCGCTTCATCGGCGATCAGATCGGCGTCGGTCACAGCATCACCAGCGTGCTGCAGTTCATGAGCGGCGAAAAAGTCATGGCCGTCATTCATTCCGAGCGCTTCATGCACGCTTTCATGGACAACTTCGGCGTTCCGTTCCACCACATCCCCCTGATGCTGTTGGTCAATCTCGAAGTCTCGAAAAAAATCTCCAAGGTGCCGATCGACGGCCCATTGCATCGCTGGATCATGAAACAGCAGGAACGCATCGCCCAGCATCAACCAGCGCCAGCTGAACCGCCGCATTAACCACGGCAACAACAAAAACCCTGACAATTACAACAACAGCCGGAGACAGGCATGGCCGCGAATGCGCTGAAGAAAAAGCAAAGATACATCCGCCGCAGCCTAATGCGGGGCGCCGGATTGATGACGCTGGGCGCGGTCGCAGGCTGCGCCGCCCCGGCCAGTGCCGACAACCAGGCCGGCTGACCGGCCATTCCACGCAAGGCACGATCTGGTTGAAAGTCAACGGCCAGACCAAACAGTCGGCGGATCTGAAGCAGATGATCTGGTGGGGGGCCGAGCAGATCGGCAAATTGTCGGAAGCCTTCGAACTGATGCCGGGCGACGTGATCTATTCGGGCACACCCGAGAACGTCGGTGCGGGTGGTCTGACCAATCCTGCAGTCAACGTCAATGTGATGGCCGCGCCTGCAGCGCGCCAACCGCTGCGATCGCCTCGATCACCAGGTCAGGACGATCGAGTTGCAAATAGTGACCGCCATCGGCGATCGTGCGCTGCATGCCGACCGACGAAAATCCGGCGAGCTCCTGGTGCAGGCGGGTCCACTGTACGCCTACCACCGCAGCTGTCTTGCCCGACGTCAGGACGATCAGTGGCAGACTACCGTAATTGCGACGGGCCTGCCGCACGGCAGCGAAGCTGACGCCGTTGGCATAGTTTTCAACTTCCGAGAGTTGCGCCCGTTGATACGTGGGCTGTGCTGCCACCTGATCTCGCGCCGCATTGAGTGCCGTGCTGTAGCGAGGATCGGCCGGCTCCAGGCACGTGCGCCGGAATGCCTCCGTCAGCGGTTGGGTGCTGCGGCGCAGGCAGTCGCGCCAATGGCTCACCTGTTTGCGGTAACGGCGACTTTCCTGACCGTGGCGGGCGGCATCGATGCGCGCAATACCGTCTTCATGCGTCGGGTCGAGCAGCACCATGCCGGCCACCTCATTGCGGTAGCGATCGGCATACAGCCGCATGTTCATGCCGCCGAACGAGTGTCCGACCAGGAGGTAGGGCGGGTCGATCCGCGCGGCAGTCAGCAAGGCATGCAGGTCGTCGACGATATTGCTGCTGGTAGCGGGGCGCTGGCCCGGATCGCTGTAACCGAGTCCGGCGCGATCGTAGACGCAGGCCCGCTGCCGCATCGCCACGACAGGTTGCACCAGTGCCCACGTAAAACCCCAGTCGGAGAGGCCGCTGTCGAAAATCACGGTCGGCTCGCCGCTGCCGATGCAATACAGGTTCAACTTGCGCCCACCGCCGATGTCGACCAGTTGCTGGGGGTGGACATAGGCGGCGTCCGCGTCGGTATCGGGTTGCCGCGCGTACGCGGGCTCACTCGGGATCACGGCCGACAGCGTCGCGATGCCTGTCATCCCAAGCAGGCGAACGGTCTTTACGGTGCGTGCGATCAGCGTGATCCACATGCGGCGCCATGCGGTGATACCGTTGCACCGGCAATCTGACGTATCCTCGCGCTGCACTCCACCTCCTGAAAACCTCCGCCATCGACATGGTCCACGACAACAAGAAACCGCTGCCGGCCCTGACCTCGTTGCGCTTTGCCGCTGCCCTGGCGATCATGGTGCATCATTGTAACGGCGTCTTCTGGAAGGCCGCCGAGCTCGGACCGCTGGATGTGGGCGTCTCGTTTTTCTTCGTACTGTCGGGGTTCATCCTGACGTATGTCTACCGCGATATCGAACCGACTCGCGCACGGTTCGCTGGCTTCTACCGTGCCCGGCTGGCGCGCATCTGGCCGCTGCACCTGAGCTGTCTCTTGATGACGATTGTGCTGATCGCCGTACCGGAACCCTTCGACCTCCGGGTCCTGGCGGCCAATGCCTTGCTGCTGCATGCGTGGATACCGCTGGACCGTTATTTCTTTTCCTACAACTACGTGTCGTGGACCATCTCCACCGAGTTATTTTTCTATCTCATTTTTCCTTTCATGATGGTGCACGCCCGGCGCTGGCTCAACCGGACGCTCTTGCTCGCAGCCGTGACCGTGGTGGCGCTGGCGCTGACCAGTTACTGGGCCCACCTCCTGCCTTGGGAGACCACCCACGATCACCTGTCCTCGACCGGCTTGCTGTACACCAATCCCCTGGCCCGCGTCGGCGAATTCCTGTTCGGTATTGCTACCGGCATGATCTTTCTCGATGAACGCGCCGTGGCTGACCAGACCGTCGAAGACCGGCGCCAGCGACTGTTGTGGAGCGCAGCGGAACTGGGGAGCATCGCGCTGTTCGTGCTCGGCTATCGTTTCCTGCTGTCCTACTACGCGCCGGCGATCCACCAGATCATGCTCAGTGCGGGCGCGACCAGCGTGCCGCTCACCGGCATCGCCGGTGAATCGGCGCTGCTGCCGCAGCTCAGCCCGTTCGGCAGCCTGATCGTCAATGAATGGGCCAACCATGTCGGTCTGACGCCGTTTGCGGTGTTGCTCATCTACGTGCTGGCGCATCAGCGCGGCGTGGTCTCGCGGGCCTTGTCGCACCCGGCACTGGTGTTCTTGGGCGAGACCAGTTTTGCGCTGTATCTGGTGCATCAGATCATGCTGCGTTTCGTGCAGCAGCAGGGCTGGCGCACCGACGGGGTCGGCTTTGCCCTCTATCTAGGCTGTGCATTATTGGTGGCGGCGAGCCTGCATCTGCTGCTGGAAAAACCGGCCCGCGCATTGCTCGCAGGGCGCCGGGTGCGTTGAGCGGAGCCGCTGAAGCGGGGTACCGCCACCAAGGTTCGGCCAACGAGATGCTTGAACATCTTGGGTTCATCATGAGATATCTGAGCATAAAATTATGAACGGTACGGCAGCCAGGTCGATGAAGAACAGATTTTCTGGTGCAGGACAGCGCGCTCAGTGACGCCAACCTGCCGCTACGGCTACCTGTCCTCACGGCTGTGCCATAGCCGCAGCACATAAATCGTCTCTGCGTGGATTTCGTAACGGATCTCGTAGTCCCGTA
>JACMRD010000202.1 GCA_014376645.1 Herminiimonas sp.
ACGGTGTTTGCCAACGCGGTGCGGGCAACTTATTCGCTGAAAAAAAGCAGCACGTCAGCCAGTGTCGGGGTGGGTGTGCTGGGTTCGCTGTCGGTACCGTTCGGCATGAGCGACGATGCGCTCGTGAAGGTTGCCAGCGAAACGATTCAGTCCGATACGTTCTATGCGCAGTTCTTCTCGCGCATGGAGAACTACATCGAGGTGCCGAAAGCGCAGGAATGATACGCACGCCCGGTGGTATTGAAAATGGTGCTGGTATGTTTCCCGACCGCCAGCGCCGGTAGTGCCTGACTCAGAACCCGCTGCGGGTTCCACCAGCAGCCTGCATTATCACCTCTCCAAATGACCCGCACGTGACAGCACTGCGCAATCGCTGCGCCGGCTCACAAATTCCAGCAAACCATCTGCGCGGTGCCAGTCGAGTTGAACGCGGCCTTCTGGTTCGCCTGATCGATCGACATCGAGGCGCAGGTGGTGTCGGATCGGCGATCGAGTTCCGCTGTCCGCCCGATCGGGTGATGAGCTTGGTAATCTGTTTTTGCTTGTTCGGCCCGATGATGGTCGGACTGCTGGCGTAGCCGATGCCGAGGCGGATTCCGGCAATGCCTTTCTTGGGCAGCAGATCGAGCGCTGAAATGAGACCGTCGCCGTTGATGCCGAGCTGCGGCTGATCGAAGCCGCCACCGACGTCTGCGCCTGCAGGTCGCTGCGGCGGCCGGCGCTGGTGCGCAGCGGCTTGTCCCAGACGCCGAAGATACTTTGGGTCTGGCTCGTCGACAGGTCGGAACTCGTCAGCAGGTGCCCGATTCCGAACAGGACGAATTCGCCCAGATAGCGCGGATATTTCGGATGCAGCGCGACCACCGGTGCGGTCGTGATCGCCAGGTTGTTGCCGGATGCATCCCGGGCCTGGAACAGCAGCCGCACCTTCCAGTTCGCCGGTGAGGTATCACCGATATCGATCGCCCACATGTTGCCCTGAATGTCGCCCGCATAAACCTTGGTGATCGGCTGCCCTTGCAGGCCATCGGACTGGCTGACCGCCACCGTCGACAGGCCCTGCGGCAGCAAGGCGTTGCAGGCTGTCGGCACCGCCGCGCACAGATCGAGCTCCTTGATGATCGCACCGGTTTGTGGATTGAGGGCGTACAAGTTTGCAAACCGCAAAACCCGGGCTGGCGTTGATCGGCGCCGTCTGTGGCTCACTGAATCCGTAGCCGAGATCGCCATCGGTAAATTCCCACAGCGTCGCGGCAGCCACGGCCGCTTCGCTGGTCAGGTTCTGCGGCGCCGTCACGTCGAGCGCAAAGACCGATTTGCCGCCGGCTGCTTCGGCCCCGACGAGGATGGTGTGCCAGGCGCCGCCAGCGCTGAACTGCACGTCGCTGATCTGAGGCGACGCATTCACATAAAAGCGATGCGACTGATTGTAGAGCGGGTCGGCCAGGTTCTGCAGATTGGCAAAGACGCCATTCGGGATAAAGGCGAATTGCTCGATACCGGTGCTGGCATCAAAGGCGTGCAGCATGCCATCGTTGGCACCGACGTAAAGCATCGGCTGGCGGCTGGCCTGCGCAGTCTGGAAGGCGCGGTAGCTGGTCGAAAAATAGGGTTGCGTCGGCGCGCCCACGTACACCGGCTGGCTGTCGACAATGTCACCCAGGATGTGCGAGCGGTTGCGGAAAATGCCGTTGTTGCGCTTTTCCTGGCTGGTGTCGCCGCGCAGGTAGTTCAGCCTCTTCTGGCCGTTCGAATCCGACGGCTGCAGCAGCGCCTGCTGCGCGGAGCTGATGCCGGACCACTGAAACGGCGCGCCGCCACCGGCATTGCTGTTCAACGCCGGATTCCAGGTAGTGATGATGCGTCCGCTTGACCAGCCGCTGCCTGTCACCTTGGTATCGAGTAACGCCTGGGACGACCAGATCGGGGTGCTCAAGGGAGCGCCGGTCACCGGATCGAGCGACTGTTCAACGACGTCGCCGGTCCAGTCCTGGTAGGCCTGGTCGCTGGAGATGAAGCGCGACTGGTACGCCACCGAACCGCTCTGCAGATGGGTCGAATTGACCGCTGCCGCACTGGTCGACAGCGTGCCGCTTTGGACCGCCAGCAGGATGGAGTTCAGGTTCGACACCAGCGCGGCCGGGCTGACGGCCGGATAGTACGCGCCGGTGCCGCCGGCGATGGCCATGGCCTGGAGGGTCGCTGCCGCCTGCGGATTAAGGCTCGGATCGACGCCGGCGCCGAGACCGACGATGAAGGTCTTGATGCCGGCATTCTTGAGTGCGGTCAGGTTGGTGATGGTATCGGTCAGCGCCTGATCGTTGGTGGTGTTGAGCGAACCGTCGGCCTTGAAGGTTGCAGTCAGACCGTAACCGGCGGCAGCAGCGCTTCCCAGCGGCGGCCAGTACGAGCCGAGCAGATCCTGCGTCGGTAACCCGTCCGAGATCAGGATCACATACTGCTTCGGCGCGCAGCCGTTGCTGGCCGCCGCCGTCGTTGCAAGGTAGGTCTTTGCCTGCGCCAGGATGCCGGCGGTGGGCGCTTGTCCCGCCACGGCCTTGATTTCACCCGAGAGCAGGTTATTGCTCTCCGGCGCCAGCAATGGCAGGAAGGCGTTGACGGCAGTCGCAACGGTAGCCGCCGTCGGCGAGATCCCGGCCGTCTTCATCGGTACCAACACATTACCTGTGTTGGAGGACTGTGCGCCGCCATAGCCGAAGCCGCGCTGCGCATACATGACCTGCGGCGAGTACGGCACATAGCCGGCGTTGGTCGGGCCGGTGATGGTATTGGCAGTCGGCGCGCTGTTGTTGTACTGGATCAGCACGCTGCCGGAATTATAGTTTGCCATCGAATAATTCGGCGGAAACGGTGTTGCCGGGTTAGTACCGCCGTAATTGATGTAGACCGCCGGCTGGCCGGATGCATACAGTACGTCGTTGATGTTGGCGTCGTCGATGGACGCACCAATCTGCATGTACTGGGACGACGCGACCACTGCGGCTGTGTACAGGCCGGTTCCGGCGATGGAGGTGCAGTTGCTCTTGACGGTCGCCGAAGCGCTGGCGTAGCCATAGCACGGGTTAGCGACATAGCGGTTCCCGGCGATCTGGGTGTTGGTGAATACAAAGCCGGTGGCGGCGGGCGACATGTAGTAGACCCATGTACTGTAGAGCTGCGTGCCGAAGGTGTCGTAGGTTTCCAGCGCAAAGTCGGTGTTCTGCATGTAGGCCTGGATGATCGCCTGCACGCCCGCCTTTGCCACGTTGAGCCGGCTGGGGCCGTTGTCGATCAGATTGCCGCCTTGCGAGACCGTGAAGGGCGCATTGCCGGCGCCATCGACGCCCTGGATCGGCGGCGTGAACCCGGCCGGTACCGCGTAACTCTAAGGCGAGCTGGAACTGTTGAGCGTCGAGTAGGCACTCGAAAGGCTGCCCGAACCCAGCATGATGGCGCCGCTCAGCGTGCCGTCCATCGATTCAGAATTGCCGACCGCGATGAAGACCTGCGGATGCACCGGCGTCGAGACGTTCAGGGGCAACTGTGAAATCGCCAGACTCGGCACGACCACGGCCCCCGCCGGCAGCACGACCGTGGTCGACCCGGCGCCGATCAGCACGGCGCTGGCAAGCGCGACGAGCAGCGGCAGACGACGGCGGGTAAGACCGGTTTTCTTGCGTGCATTCACGTTGGATTTCTCAAGGGCGACTTACTGCTGAATCTGTACCGTGCTTTGCAGGATGACCGGCGATGCCCCGCTCGGCCCCACTGCCCGCGTGGTGATGCGCAACACCTGAGTCGGCTGCTTGAAGTTCTCGCCCGGCGCGATGAACGACGGCAGCAATTCGATGAAATAGGTTGCCGCCGTGCCGGTCGGCCCCTGGAATCCCTGCAGAACACCACCGCCGGACCAGTCGATGCTGTTCCAACGCGGCGGCAGTGTGGGATCGAAAAAATACAACCCTGCGCTGCCGGCAGCGAAGCTGGCCTGC
>JACMRD010000203.1 GCA_014376645.1 Herminiimonas sp.
AAGCAATTATTTTTAAAAATTACTCAAATAAAGCTGCCCGTCAAAACGGCAGCTTTTATTTTTTGTCGACCCGCATACGCGCTCTCGGACGGGTGGAGGTGCGTGAAGCCCTGCGTTGTGCGGGCAGGGTAATGTCGGCTACCTTCACACAGAGCCACCAACACGATATAAGAGCAACTACATCGAACGCTGGGCCATTCGGCCGTCGGCTAACGGCCAAAAGCGGTCATCAGTACCGGCGCCCTGTTGCAGACCTTCCAAATTCTGGGCACCACAAGGGATCACGGTGTTCCCAGCTGCAGCGCATCTAACGGACCCGGTATTGTGCTGGCCGTAACTTTCACTACATCGACGTTGACATCTTTCCTTTCCGCTACGATCGACGCCTACGGGGACAATCAATTGTGGTTTAGTCCCACGAGGCTGCGCAATCCTGATATTGTCTGCGGAACACTGATTAGCGTTCTGCAGTCAAACAAAAAAATGGCTGTTCGATGATAGCCATGCACGCTTATTAGACAACGCCATGCAAAACACGCATCTTGACTCAGTCGTTCTAAACCGAAATAACGTACAGGTGCTTGGCACCGCAGGCGAGGTCATTCTCTATGCGCACGGCTTCGGCTGTAACCAAGCCATGTGGGATCGCGTCACACCTGAATTTCGCAGCACGCACCGGCAAGTGTTGTTCGATTATGTTGGCAGCGGAAAGTCGGACATCGCCGCATTCGACCCAGCCAAATATGCCAGCCTGGGCGGTTATGTTCAGGATCTGCTGGATGTCTGCGATGCGCTGGGTTTGCAAAAAGGTGTGACCTTTGTTGGTCATTCCGTGAGTTGCAGCGTCGGCATCATGGCGTCGATTGCCCGTCCCGACCTGTTCGATAAGTTGGTGCTTTTGGGGCCCAACCCCTGCTTCGTCAATCACCTTCCGGACTATGTTGGTGGTTTCGAGAAAGCGGACCTCGAAGATCTGCTGGCCTTGATGGACCAAAATTATATTGGTTGGGCTAACTATCTCGCGCCTGTTGTATCAGCGCAGGGTGAAGCCGGGGCTGTCACAGCGGAGCTGACCGAGAGTTTTTGCTCCACCGATCCGGTGGTGGCGAAAGCCTTTGCGCGCACAACGTTCTTCTCGGACAATCGGGCTGATTTGCCGAACGTCTCGCGCCCTTGTTTGATTCTTCAGCATCGCACCGACTCACTTGCGCCCCTCGTTGTAGGCGACTATGTCCATGCGCATTTGGCCGGCAGTACCTTGCGCATTCTGGAGGTGCAGGGGCACTGCGCACATATGAGTGATCCCTTGCTGGTGGCTACGGAGATACGCGAATTCCTGGATGAGTCCGCTTGACATGGCAAAAAATCGTGCAAGACTTTAATCAGTTGCCTTGCCCTGTTTTGGTAACGGATCACAAGGGATTGGTACAGACGGTAAATGCTAATCTGCTCCAACTGATTGGGGAAAATGCGCAGGTTTGGGTCTCGCATTCGATGGATGCGATGTTTTCGATCGCGAGCCGGATTTTCTTGCAGACCCATGTCTGGCCAATGCTGTTGCGTGATGCGCAGGTCCAGGAGATACAACTGCAGATGATCAATGGCGCGAGCGAGAAAATTCCCGTTTTGTTGAATTGCCAGAAATCGACGCAAGCCGATGTGGACTGTTATGTATGGATTTTTTTCATCACGCGTGAACGCAATCGCTATGAGCAAGCACTGCTGGAAGCGCGGCAGAGCGCCGACACCGCGAATCGCTTGACCGCAAGCGTGTTTGATGCAATCACCGAAAGCATCATGGTGACCGATGCCAATTTCGTGATTTTGTCCGTCAATCCGGCGTTTACATCACTTACCGGCTATCTGGCCAAGGACGCGATAGGGCAGAACGCGCGCATTCTGAAATCAGCCCGGCATGACGTGGCCTTCTTTGCCGCGATGTATGACGAACTCCGCGCCAACAAGCTATGGAAGGGTGAGGTCTGGTGTCAACGAAAAGATAGCTCACAATATTTGCAGCGACTCTCTATTACTGTCATGTCCAACGATGCGGGTGAAGTCATTCGTTATGTCGGCGTGTTCGATGACATCACCGAACAGTGGAGCAAGGATCAACTGGTCCGCCACATGGCATTGCATGACCCATTGTCCGGTTTGCCAAACCGCTCGTTATTAATGGAACGTTTGGCCCAGTTGATCGCCATGTCGAATCGTGAATCACGTCGCATTGCCCTGATGTATATCGATCTGGATGGTTTCAAACTGGTCAATGACACATGGGGTCACGGGATGGGGGACAAGGTTTTGCAGGCCGTGTCGACGCGCTTGGTGGATTTGCTGCGTACCACTGACGCTGTGGCACGCATCGGCGGCGATGAATTTGTAATCTTGTTGGACAACCTGGAAAGCCGCGATAACGTCGCCACCGTTGCCTCGCGCATCATCGATGTAGTGAATGCGCCGATGGTGTTCGACGAAAACACCGTGCACGTAGGCGCGTCCATCGGTATTGCCATTTTTCAAAACGATGGCAAGACGGCCGACGCGTTGATCAAAGATGCCGACGACGCAATGTATGCTGCCAAATTAGCGGGGAAAAATGCATTCCGCTTTGGGAACGGCGTAATGGAATGAGCAACCTCTTTCAAATTGGCACCATTGGGAGTGCAGCCTGAAGCTGCGCCGTTGATCAGGCAGCGAACGCGATGCGTGCCGCTGCCAACGTCGCTTCGATCACCGCATCGTCATGTTTGGCCGAGACAAAACCGGCTTCGAACGCCGATGGCGCCAGATAGACACCGGCGTCCAGCATGGCGTGGAAGAAGCGGTTGAAGCGCGTCTTGTCGCAGGCCATCATGGTCGCGTACGTGACCGGTACCTCCGGCGCAAAATACATGCCGAACATGCCGCCCACGGCATCGGCGCAAAAAGTCACGCCGGCCTCGCGTGCCACAGTGCTCAGGCCCTGCGTCAATTTCAGCGTCTGGGCACCGAGGTGTTCGTAGAAGCCCGGCTGCTGGATCAGTTTCAGCGTGGTCATGCCGGCCGCCACCGCCACCGGGTTGCCCGACAGCGTGCCGGCCTGGTAGACCCCGCCGAGCGGCGCCAGATGGCGCATCAACGCGGCCGGGCCGCCGAAGGCTGCTACCGGCAAGCCGCCGCCGATGACTTTGCCGAGCACCGTCATGTCGGGCGCGATGCCGTACAGCGCCTGGGCGCCGCCGAGCGCGACCCGGAAACCCGACATGACTTCATCGAACACCATGACCGCGCCGTACTGCGTGCAGACCCGGCGCATCGTTTGCAGGAATTCCGGTGTCGCGCGCATCAGGTTCATGTTGCCGGCGATCGGCTCGACCATCACGCAGGAGATCTGGTCGCCGATGCGGGCGAACACGTCCTCGAGCTGTTGCGCGTCGTTGTAATCGAGTACCAGCGTGTGCTTGGCAAAATCTTCCGGTACGCCGGCCGAGGTCGGATTGCCGAAGGTCAGCAAGCCGCTGCCGGCCTTGACCAGCAGCGAATCGGCGTGACCGTGATAGCAGCCTTCGAACTTGATGATGGCGTCGCGGCCGGTGGCGCCGCGCGCCAGGCGGATCGTGCTCATGGCGGCTTCGGTACCGGACGACACCAGGCGCACCTGCTCGATCGACGGCACCAGCTTGCAGATCTCTTCGGCCATCAGGACTTCGCCTTCAGTCGGCGCACCGAAGCTCAGACCGCGGGCTGCGGCTTCCTGCACGGCTGCGACCACTTCCGGATGGGCATGACCGACGATGGCCGGACCCCAGGAGCCGATGTAGTCGATGTAGCGACGTTCGTCGGCATCCCAGAAATAGGGCCCCTCGGCGCGGCTGACGAAGCGCGGCGTGCCGCCCACGGAGCGAAATGCGCGCACCGGAGAGTTGACGCCACCGGGGGTGGTCAGTTGGGCGCGGGCGAACAGCGTGTCGTTGTTGGAAGTGTGTGTCGGGGAAGTCAAGGTAGGTGTCCTGAAAGTCTTGTGGAAAAAATCAAATCCTGCAGCGGGCGCCGTACGGATGGCGAATCGTCAGTGCCCCGGCTCGCTGTCGCGCGCCCTGAAGGACCGGTTCGGAATCAGCTTGCCCATGCCCAGGCGCTGGGCATGGGCGATGCTGGCCATGACGAATTCCTGCGCTTCAAAAATCGCTTCGGGCACGTCCAGGCCGTTGGCCATCATCGCCGCAGTGGTCGCCGAGAGGGTGCTGCCGGCGCCGGTGAAGGCGCCCGAGACCCGTTGCCACTGGTCGCGTCGCACCAGGCCGTCTTCGTTGTAGAGGCTGTTGGCCACTTCATGGATGTCGCTCGGCGTGCCGGTGACGAACAAGTATTCGCAACCCATCTCGATGATCCGCATCGCGTCTAACATCAGGGTGTCTTCGGCAGTCGACGGCTCGCGCCAGGTCTCGGCGATGCGTGCGAGTTCGACCGCCGACAGCACCAGCAGCGTGGCTTGCGGAATCAGCAGCTCGCGCATGGCGACGATGATGTCGTCACTTTCGATCCTCTGCTCCGGCAGGCCGGTCAGGAAGGGATCGAGGATGAGGGGAATGTCAGGATAGTCGGACACGATCTCTGCGATTACCGAGACGTTTTCGACGCTGGCGACGGCGCCGACCTTGAAGGCGGTGACCGGCATGTCTTCGAGTACCACGCGGGCCTGGTCGGACACCCAGTCGGCCTCGATGACTTGCAGATCCTCGATGCGTGCAGTGTCGCCGATGAGCAGGGCGGTCACCACCGACAGGCCATGGCATCCCATTGCGGCAAAACAGGCCAGATCGGCCTGAATGCCGACGGCGCCGACCGGATCGGTCGGGCCGAAAGTCAGAATCAATGGAGAAGTTTGGATTTGCACGGCGGGTAGATTAAGATAGCTGATTTTGCATTTTACTAGAAGGGCAGTCCGCCGTGAGCATCAACACAATCTCCAATTCCCCATCCGACGCGTCGTCGAAGCCTGCCTTCAAGTCCTGGATGTGCCTGATTTGCGGCTGGATCTACGATGAGGCCGCCGGTTTGCCCGAAGAAGGAATCGCCCCCGGCACGCTATGGGCCGATGTGCCGATGAACTGGACCTGCCCGGAATGCGGCGCGCGCAAGGAAGATTTTGAAATGGTCGCGCTTTAACCGACTGGTACCGCTTGCGGGCACGCTCCGTGCACGCAAGGGACAAGCCGCAGCCCGGCCTTCCGCGATCCGCCGCTCCGTATTCCGTTTCCCGGCATGGCTCGTCACTGACTGACGGCGCCTATCATCGGCCCTCCATCACCGTGTCTCGAATGCGCCCGGTGCTGCCTTTTGCTATCGTTTTTGCAACGTCTTTAATGTATTGGGCAGAAAAACCACGATGACACATATGTGTCTAAATGTTGACGCAAAGCATCTTGCCTTTTTATATGGATGGGCCGTATATTGAACGTTAATCAACGAGACCATCCCCATGACCACACCTTTGGACAATGCCGGCCTGAAGATCATGGTGATCGACGATAGCAGTACGATTCGTCGCTCGGCCGAGATTTTCCTGGGGCAGGCCGGGTACCGGGTGGTCCTGGCGGAAGACGGTTTCGATGCCCTGTCCAAGATGAACGACCACAAGCCGGCGCTGATTTTCTGCGACATCCTGATGCCGCGCCTGGACGGGTACCAGACCTGTGCACTGATCAAGAAGAGTTCGAAATTTCACGCGACGCCAGTCATCATGCTGTCGTCCAAGGATGGCTTGTTCGATCGTGCACGCGGTGCGATGGTCGGCTCCGACGCCTATCTCACCAAGCCCTTCACGAAGGACAGTCTGCTCAAGACGGTGCGCGCCTATGCGGTGCCTTCAGAAACACCCTGAGGCTTACGAATAAAGGTTTTACCAAGATGGCTATCCAGAAAATCCTTGTCGTCGATGACTCCCCGACGGAACGTTACTTCCTGACCGATATCCTGATCAAGAACGGGTACTCGGTCTCGACCGCCGAAAACGGCGAAGAAGCGCTTCTCAAGAACAAGGCCGACAAGCCGCAACTGATTCTGATGGATATCGTGATGCCGGGTCAAAACGGGTACCAGGTCACTCGCTCGATCAGTCGCAACCCCGCCACTGTCGATGTCCCCATCATCATCTGCACCAGCAAGGGTCAGGAAACCGATCGCATCTGGGGTTTGCGCCAGGGTGCACGCGATTACATCGTCAAGCCGGTCGATCCGCAGGAACTGCTGGCGAAAATCGCCGCACTCGGATAGGCGCTCGCCGGACGATCCCATGATGCCATCCCCGCCGGACTCCGATACGGATCAGAAGACGTTTCGCAAGGCCGATCCGGCAGCGCGCCGTATCCGCATGCGCGATTTCCAGAACCGTCTGGTCGAGCGCATGCAGGCCGCTCGCGGCGGCAGCGACGTGCGGGCCAGCCAGCTCGGCGTCATGATCGGTGAAACCCGCTGGTTGTTCGACCTGCAGCAGGCAGGTGAAATCGTAGCCGTCGGAGCGATCACCAAAGTGCCCTTGACGCAGCCCTGGTTTCTGGGGCTGACGAACATCCGCGGCAATCTGATCAGCGTGGTCGATTTCGCCCATTTCCGCGGCGGCGCCGTGAGCCCGATCGACAAGGAGGCGCGGATCGTCGCCTTCGCGCCGGCCCTGTCTTTTAATGCCGGTCTGCTGGTGTCGCGCGTGCTTGGTCTGCGCAACATCCGTGACATGGAACAGGTCGACGACGGCGCGGGCAGTGCCGAACAGGATGGCGTGCCGGCGCTGCGCTACGTGGATCGCGATCAGCAGGTCTGGCGCCTGCTCGATCTGGCGGCGGTGTCACAGGACCCCTCATTCCTGCACGTAAGCCTGTGAACCGGCAGCCGGCCGCGCCGGTATCCGCGCGGAATACACGACAGGTAGCGATTGGATGGACTTCATCAGGAGATGCAGCATGGCTTTGAAATTACCGTTCTTTCAACGTGCCGATCGTACCGCCACGGCTGGCCCGGGCGAGATGGATACGCTCGATATGGCCTTGACGGTCGAGCAACGCGTTTCACCCATCCCGGCTGCCGGCGCTGATCAAGGCAAGAGCGTTGAACCGGCCCGCATGGCGAGAGGCGCGACGTTGCGCCTGCCGCTCATCGGCCGGTTACCGGTGGCGCGGCAGATACGAGCGCTGCTGACGGTGCTCGGTATCGCACTGCTGCTCATGGCGCTATTCGCCTATCTGACTGCCCGCAATTCGACCCAGACTTCGACCCAGACCCAGATCGCCGGCGATGCGCTGATGCACTCGCAACGGATCGGGAAAGCCGCGCCGAACGCGATTCAGGGCAATCCGGAAGCGTTCAAGCAGCTCGAGGACAGCCGCCAGGAATTCAACAAGGACCTGAGCGTGTTGCTGCAGGGTGGACCGTTCCAGAATCGATCGGTCGATGCGCCATCGTCGCAGATGGAGCCGGTCCTCAAGGAAGTGCAGAAAGCCTGGGAGAGGTCCGACAAGGCCGCCGCCACCATCCTCAAGCTGCGCAAGGAGCTCACCGGCTTCGGCGCCACGCTGAAAAAACTCAATGCGCAATCGCCGGCCCTGCTGGAATTGTCGGAGCAGATCGCAACCCTGAAGGTGCAGGGCGGAGGCACGCCACGCGAGATGTCGGCTGCCGGCCAGCTCGTGATGCTGACCCAGCGCCTGGGCCGCAGCGCCAACGAATTCCTGACGTCGGAAGGCGTCAACCCGGAAACCGCTTTCCTGCTCGGCAAGGATACCAACACCTTCCGTGATATCACCGAGGGTTTTTTGAGCGGCAATGATGCCCTGCGCCTGGCCGCGACCCGTGACAAGGAAGGTCGCGACAAGCTTCTCGAACTGCAGGCCGCGTTCGGTGAATACCAGCGCTCGGTTGCCTCCATCCTGGGCAGCCTGCAGAACTTCATCGCAGCGAAGCAATCCGAACAGCTGATCTTTTCGGAAAACGAGTTCCTCAAGCAGAAACTGTCTACCTTGCAAAGCACTTACCGCGCCGATCAGGATACGCTGAGCTGGCCCTTCTGGGCGATGCTGGCGGCGGCGTTGCTGGCGCTGATCAGTGCGATCGGCACGGCGCTGGTCATCCTGCAGGACACCCGCAACAAGGCGCTGGAAGCGGTCTTGCGCGGTCAGGAAGCCGACACCCAGCGGCGGCAGGCGCAGAAGCAGGAAGAGGAAGCCAAGGGCGCCAACGACCAGAACCAGGCCGCGATCCTGCGCTTGATGAACGAACTGCAGGAAGTGGCTGACGGCGATCTGACGGTGCAGGCGACGGTGTCGGAAGACATCACCGGCGCCATTGCGGACTCGGTCAACTATACGGTGGAGGAATTGCGCGGGCTGGTCGGGCGCGTGACGAACACGGCCGAACAGGTGACATCGGCATCGAACCAGGCGCAAACGATTTCCAACGAACTGCTTGACGCGTCGCAAAAACAGTCGCGCGAGATCCAGGAAACCGGGCAGGCGGTGCTGGAGATGGCGGTGCAGATTACCGATGTCTCGAAGTCGGCCAACGAATCGGCGGAAGTCGCGCGACAGTCGGTGACGGCGGCCGAAGAAGGTGCGCGCGCCGTGGAAAACGCGATCAAGGGCATGAACGAGATCCGAGAACAGATCCAGGAAACCTCCAAGCGGATCAAGCGGCTGGGTGAGTCGTCGCAAGAGATCGGCGAGATCACCGAGCTCATTTCCGACATCACCGAACAGACCAACGTGCTGGCGCTGAACGCTGCGATCCAGGCCGCTTCCGCTGGCGAGGCAGGTCGTGGTTTTTCGGTGGTGGCCGAAGAGGTGCAGCGACTGGCCGAACGCTCTGGCGAGGCGACCAAGCAGATTGGCGCGCTGGTGCGTACGATTCAGACCGACACCCACGACGCCGTGGCCGCCATGGAAAAATCGACCCAGGGTGTGGTCGAGGGCGCCAAGCTGTCCGACGCCGCCGGCGCGGCGCTGTCGGATATCCGGCGCGTCTCGAACCTGTTGGCTGAATTGATTCAAGGGATCTCATCGGCCACCGAACAGCAGGCCACGTCGGCCAATGGCGTTGCACAGAACATCCAGCACATCCTGACGGTGACCGAACAGACCCAGCAGGGTACGCAGCAGACCGCGCTGTCGATCCGGGAACTGTCCAAGCTGGCTGAAGAACTGAAGAATTCGGTATCGCGATTCCGGGTCACCGCCTGAGGCGGCTGCCCGCAACCGGCACCGTTCGCACCATCATTCGTCGTTTTTTCGCGAGGCTGTCATGACCACCCCTTCTTCCGGCTCGATGCATGCGGCTGGCGCCAGTTTCGACAGCGGTCCGCTGTCATGGGTCATCGGCGAAATCCGGGAAACACTGGATCGGTCCAGGGGCGCGCTGATCGAGGCGCTGGCGCAGGTCGATGACGCCGATACCTCCACGGCATCGCTGCGTCGCGCGAAGACCCACCTGCACCAGGCGCACGGTGCCTTGCAGATCGTCGACATCGACGGCGTGGCGATCCTGACCGAAACCGCGGAAGACCTGTTCGACCGGCTCGATGCCGGTCAGCTCACGCTCGACGTCGCGATGGTGCAGGCGATCGAACATGCCTACCAGGCGCTGGTCGAATATCTGGAAGAGCTGCTCTCGGGCGCAGCCCATCAGCCGGTCCGACTGTTTCCCTACTATCAGGCGCTGCTGATGGCGCGTGGTGCCGAACGCATTCATCCGGCCGATTTGTTTTTTCCGAACCTGGCGATCCGGCCGAAGCTGCCGCCGGTCGATGCTGCCGGAGCCGCTGTGCCGGCGCTTGATTACGTCGCCCTGCGCAAGCGTTTCGAACAGGCGCTACTGCCATTCCTGAGGAGCGGCGCCACGGTCGAACCGAACGACGTCAAGCGCATGCACGCCATCATCGGCGAGGTCGAGCGCGCCCAGACCAATGCCCAATCGCGTAGCTTCTGGTGGGTCATGCGCGGTTTTGCCGAAGCCGTGGCCAGCGGTCAGGTCGGCAACGAGCTCTACGTCAAGCAGTTGTTCGCTCGCATCAACCTGCAGATCCGGCGGCTGTCGGAAGGCTTCTCCAGCACCGCCGAGCGGTTGCTGCGCGACGCCTTGTTCTTCATCGCACGCGCCTCCGATCCGTCGCCACACCTGCAGCAGATCCGCGACGCCTACCAACTCGACGATCTGGTGCCCGCTGATTACGCCGTCAAGCGTTATGGTCAGATCGACGGCGCCGCGCTGGCCGCCGCCCGCGAGCGCCTCGGCCTGGCCAAGACGCTCTGGAACCGGATCGCCGGTGGTGATCATGCCGTGGCCGATGGTTTCGTTCACGAGATGCAGGGCCTGAGCGAAGCCGGCATGCGTCTCCATGCGCTGCCGTTGTCGAAGCTTTTGCGTGAGCTGAGCGGCATCGCACGCGCCGCCGCAACCGGCAGGCACGGCGAGCGGCTCGGCATCGAGATGGCGACGAGCCTCCTGTTCGTCGAAAATTCTCTGGGTCAGATCGGTCGCCTGCCGGGAAATTTCGCCGAGCGCGCCGATGCCATGACGGCGCGGCTGCTGTCGATCGTGGCCGGCGACACGGTGATCCCGGATATGCCCTGGCTCGACGACATGTCGCGCGAGGCGCAGCAGCGTCAGACCATGACGGCATTGGCGGGCGAATTACAGACCAGCCTGCACCATGTCGAGAAATTGCTCGAAGAATATTTCAGCCAGCCAGAAGATAATGCCGCGCTTGCGCCGATCGACGCCATCCTGCACCAGATCGGCGGCGCGCTCTCGGTGCTCGACGAAGACGATGCGGCACGCGCCGTTGCCCACACCCAGACCACGTTGCGCGGATTCGCCGAGGCCGGCAAGCACCCGCAGGCGGCGCAGTTCGAGCAGGTAGCGCGCAATGTCGGCGCCCTCGGCTTTTTCATCGAAACCCTGCAGTTGCAAAACGATGGCGTGCGCAAGCAGTTTGCTTTCGACGACAAGACCGGGCTTTTTCAGGCGAAGTTGATCGACCGCCGCGGCCCTTCGTCGGGCGCGGTCGAAGTCG
The DNA here is from genome assembly GCA_014376645.1 of Herminiimonas sp. Classification (GTDB taxonomy): domain Bacteria; phylum Pseudomonadota; class Gammaproteobacteria; order Burkholderiales; family Burkholderiaceae_D; genus JANXSS01. The sequence continues at coordinate 11,042 of JACMRD010000203.1, forward strand.
ACGTGCCGGCCCTCGATGGTCCCGAATCCGCAGCGACGCCAGTTGCGCAGAACTCAGTTGCAGTGGATGCGCCGACGGTCGAGCAGGATCTGCTCCTGCATGAACGGCAGGCAGCCGCACTGGCGCGCTCGCTGCGCGATGATCACGCTAATTTGCATTTGCAGGCGGAGCTCAAGGCATCCCTGCAGCAGGTGCGCCGCGATGCCGCCCTGATCGATCATCCGGAAGCCAATGAGCGGGCGAAAGCCGCCATGGCGCTGCTCGACGCTCCCGGTTTCGATGCCGCGCAGGCGCAACGGCTCGACGCCGTGCTTGCCCTGACGGCGCCGACCGCCATCGCAGCGCCGTCAGCAAGTGCCGCGCCGGTGATGCCCGAGAGCGTAGAGGAAGTCGATGCCGAGCTCCTGGAAATCTTCCTGACCGAAGCAGTCGAAGTGCTCGACGCGGTGCGTACGACACTGCCCGCAGCGCGCGGCGAGCCGTATAACCATGAGCATCTGACGACGCTGCGCCGGTCGTTCCATACATTGAAGGGTAGCGGCCGGATGGTCGGTCTGATGGCGTTCGGCGAAGCGGCCTGGAGCATCGAACAGGTACTCAATCTGCGCCTCTCCGAGAACCGCGGCGGCGACGCCGATCTGTACGCGCTGCTCGATCTCGCCACCACGACACTGGGCGCGTGGGTAGACGACCTGCAGAACACCGGCCGTTCCGGCGCTACGCCCGATGCGCTGGGGGCGGCATCCGCACGGATCATGGCCGGCTTGCCTTTCAGCGTTCCTGAGGCAGTCGCGAGCGCCCCGGCGACGATCGACGAGCCGATCGCCGCGCCGACCGACGCCGATGCATACTCGGCGCTGGAACCGGTCGTTGCGGTCGCGTCGG
>JACMRD010000029.1 GCA_014376645.1 Herminiimonas sp.
ACGAATATTTGCGGCTCGGACCTGCACATGTATGAAGGTCGCACCGACATGGAAAGCGGCCGCATTCTTGGCCATGAAAATCTGGGCGAGGTCATCGAAATCGGCAAGGCGGTCGACCGCGTCAAGGTGGGCGACATCGTTTGCCTGCCATTCAATATCGGCTGCGGCTTCTGCGAGAACTGCGAGCGCGGACTGACCGGCTTTTGCCTGACCGTGAATCCGGGGACAGCCGGTGGCGCGTATGGTTTTGCCGGCATGGGACCTTACAGTGGCGGCCAGGCGGAGTTGCTGAGGGTGCCTTACGGCGATTTCAACTGTCTGGTCTTGCCCGAAGACGCGAAGGAAAAAGAAAACGACTACGTGATGCTGTCCGACATCCTGCCAACCGGTTACCACGCGACCGAACTGGCCGGCGTCCAGCCCGGCGACACGGTGGTCATCTATGGCGCAGGACCGGTCGGCCTGATGGCGGCAACGTCGTCCTTCATCAAGGGCGCCAGCCAAGTGTTCGTGGTCGATTCGCATCCCGATCGGCTGAAACTGGCCGAAAAAATCGGTGCGACGGCGATCGACGACACCGAAGGTGGTGGTGTGGCGAAGGTGCTGGAACTGACGGACGGGAAGGGCGCCGATCGTGGTTGCGAATGCGTTGGCTACCAGTGCTGCAACCTGCACGGAAAAGAGGTGCCAAACCTGACCATGAACAACCTGGTGCAGACGGTCAAGGCTACCGGTGGCATCGGTGTGGTCGGCGTGTTTCTGCCGGCCGACCCAGGCGCCCAGGACGCGCTGGCAAAAATCGGCAAACTGGCGTTCGATTTCGGACAGTTCTGGATCAAGGGGCAGCGCATCGCAACTGGCCAGGCCAATGTAAAAGCGTACAACCGCAAACTGGCCAACCTGATCCATGTCGGCAAGGCCAAACCGTCGATGATCATCTCGCATGAGCTGGCACTTGCCGAAGCGCCGAAGGCTTATGAAAATTTTGACCAGCGCAAGAAAGGGTGGACCAAGGTCATTCTGAAACCTGGCAAGTAAGCGTTGGCGTGAGCACATGCAGGCGCGCCGGGTAATCGCATTCAGTCGGGTTCCACATGCCTTAGCGCGCTTGCAAGTCCGTCGACCAGCACGTTCATCGCCTTGGCCCGGGCAGCCTCATCCGGCACGCGCAGCACATACGACGGGTGATACACGGCCACGATCCACTTGCCTTCATGCTGGAACGGCACACCCAGCCTGTCGGTGAGCGTGGCTTTCGGATCGCCAAGGATTGCCTTCAACGCCGTTCCACCCAGCGCCACGATCACCTGCGGCTGCACCCGCGCCAGTTCTTCCTCCAGCCAATAAGAGCATGCAGTGATTTCCATCTGCGCTGGTGTCTTGTGCAATCTCCGCTTGCCGCGCGGCTCCCACTTGAAATGCTTCACCGCGTTGGTCAGATAGACCGCGTCGCGCGCCAGTCCCGCTTGTTGAAATGCCGCGTCGAGCACCTGCCCGGCCGGGCCGATGAAGGGTTTACCGACCAGATCTTCCTGGTCGCCGGGCTGCTCGCCCACCAGCATGATGCGCGCCGTGGCGGGGCCGATTCCGGGCACCGCCTGGGTCGCATGGCGCCACAGGTCGCAGCGCCGGCATTCTTCCAGCGACGATGGCCGCTCGCGCTGCGGCTGGGCTTTCTCCGCACTGATCGGGATCGTCACGCCGCTGCGTTCACCGACACTACGGGTCTGGCCGTCCTGGCGTGCGCCGGCGGCAGCTTCGGCGATCATGGCCGGCACCAAGGCGCCTTCGGGCATGTTCTTCCAATACCGCGATGCGATATGGCCTTGCATGACCTTGGTATTCAATCGGGCCGGATTGAAGGTGCTGCGGTAAAAGGTCAGCCATAGCGCCTCGCCGCTGTCGTCGATGGCTTCCGGCCCCGTCATCACGGCGGGTCCGGCTTCCAGCCGGGCCCCATCCCACAACATGGTCGCCTGCGGCGTGCCGATCATCCAGCTGGTCTGGCCCATGCGCCTGGAAAAGTGTGCCGCCACTTGCGGCAGCACGTCATGTTCGGGCTCGAACCAGGCGACGAACTGGGGCGCGCCAAGTTCAGCGGCGCGCTCGCGAAAGCGCAGGTAGGCGTTCATCTTGTGAATCTCGCGACGGATCGTCTTGACCATCGCATGCAGGCGCGACCCGTCATGGTCGGCCGCCGAGAGCACATCGCGCTCGCCGCATTGCCAGCGCCAGACCACCTTGTAAAGGAAGCCGTAGCGGTCGGCCGCGCGAAAGCATGCGGCCGCTTCCAGCATGCGTAACAGCTCGCGCGGGATCGTCGCCTGTACCGGCGCCGGACCCTCGGCGCGGCGCGGTGGTGGTGGCTGCAACAGCGGCGCAGGATCGTCGTCCACCAGGCTGCCGAAGAGGTCGTCGCTGGCCGGTGCCTCGCTCCATTGCACGGCATGCGGGGGGACCTGCTGCGCCAGCAGGGCACGCGCTACGGTGCGCCACTGCG
>JACMRD010000204.1 GCA_014376645.1 Herminiimonas sp.
CTTGACGTCCTCCCCGCCCTAAAGGACGGGGATTCCTACAGCTAGCGTCGCACGTCCGCGACGGAGAATGTTTAACGCAGCATTGGTGTCACGATCATGTACGCAACGGCAAACACTGCAAGTCCACTCTCTTACTCCAAGGTCTACGATACCTTTCGGCCTCTCGTCGGGCAGGGCGCCGCAATTCGAGCAGATCTGGGTGGTAAAACGTTCGTCGACTTCATCGAACCAAGCGCCATGCTTCATAGCCTTGTACGCCAGTTGCGTGCGAAACGACGACCAACCGGCATCGAGAACCGATTTCGCCAGGTTGGTTTTGGAAAGACCGGCGGCATTGACGTTACCCACCGCGATGTAATCAAACGCGCGAACAAGCCGCGTCGAGAGTTTGTGATGGAAGTCGCTGCGCCGATTGGCAATTTTGGCGTGAATCGCCCGCACTCGGCGCCTCTTGCCAGCGCGCTGCGCCGTCGCCAGGGCGCGCTCCATGCTGCGGTAGATCCGCTGTGCCTCGATCTTTTCGCCCGTCGACAGCGCCGCAAATTCCTTCAGGCCGAGATCAATCCCGACGCCGCGCAGCGGCTGTCGCGTTGCCCTGTCGACCACATCGACCTCGATGACGATGTTCAGGAACCAGTTCCCGCGCGCGTTCCGGGAGAAATTCGTACCGTCCTTGATTTTCCCTTCCGGCAGAGCGCGGCTGTGAAAGACGCGGAACGTGTTGCCTGCGAACCGAAACGCATTGCCTTCGCGCTTCAATTCGCGCCCCTTCAAGGGAACCCACCCGAGGCTCTTCTTGCCCCGGTAGCGCAGGTACGGGCGTCGTTTCTGGGATCGGGATTTGGCGTACTGCTCGCAGACCGCATTGACCGTCCCGGAGTGAAGACCAAGCTCTTTGCTACTGCCTTTAGTCAAGTTGTTCAGGTCAAACCCGGTATGCCAGGGCCTGCCGAAACGCAGCGCGTCTTTCTGCCGATCGTTGCAAAAATTCCAGACGAAATTGCATGCCCGGGACTGCCTGTTGAGCAGGCCAATCAACGACTTCACGCGGTAACGGTAGACGAGAACCATACTGTGATTATATACAGCCTTTTAAACAACCGAAAGGCATCGACTGCTTTGCAGTCGCCTCCTTTCCTCCCCGCCCTGAAGGGCGGGGTTTCTCGGAGCAACTGATGAACCAGACCAATCAACCACGCTCGCCGCTCGTCATCCATGCCGCCCGACCCGGGGACGTGCCGGTGATCCTTGGCATGATCCAAGAACTGGCCGAATTCGAACAACTGGCGCATATGGTGGTGGCCGACGCACCGCTGCTGCACGAGGCATTGTTCGGCCCGCGTCCGGCCTGCGAATGCGTGATCGGCAGCGAGGACGGCAAGCCGGTGACCTTTGCCCTGTTCTTCCATAATTTCTCGACCTTCCTCGGGCGCCGCGGCCTTTACCTCGAAGACCTGTACGTGCAGCCGGCAGCGCGCCGGCGCGGGCATGCCAAGGCGATGCTGGCGCATCTGGCGGCACTGGCCGTCGAGCGCGGTTGCGGCCGCTTCGAATGGTCGGTGCTGGATTGGAATGTCAATGCAATCGGATTTTATGAAGGCCTGGGCGCGACCGTGATGCCGGAGTGGCGCATCTGCCGGCTCACCGGGCCCGGTCTGCAGGCGCTGGCGACGTCACGGGCCTGAGCTGCGTCTGCCGGGCCGGCGTCGGCGCGCCGGCCCACGCTCATTCGTGCGGGTGCGGATGCGGATGCGGATGAGAATGTGGCTGGGGGTCCTTGTGGATCGGATCGATCCAGAGTACCTGTTCCGGTTTTTCGACGGCCGCGATATCGAGGTTGATCACGACTGCATCGTTGTCGCTGCGGACCAGGACACACTCCAGCGCCTCGTCTTCGCTGGCGTTGATTTCCTGGTGCGGCACATACGGCGGCACGTAGATGAAGTCGCCCGGACCGGCTTCGGCCGTGAATTCAAGATGATCGCCCCAGCGCATCCGGGCCCGTCCGCGAATCACGTAAATCACGCTTTCGAGGGCGCCATGATGATGGGCGCCGGTCTTGGCGTTGGGATGGATGGTGACCGTGCCGGCCCACAGTTTCTGTGCACCGACCCGGGCATGATTGATCGCCGCCGCCCGGTTCATGCCGGGGGTCTGGGCTGTGTTGGTGTCGAGCTGGTCACCGCGTACGACGCTGACGCCGTCGGTGCGCCAGTCGGGCGCTGCGGTCGGGGAAGCCGGGGCGGAGGCTGGCAATGCGTCGCTGCTGGTGGTGGTCATGGTCGTCTACGGAAGTTTTTTCCCGATGATACGCCAACCCGACTGGTTCCTTCGCTCAGACTGTCGTCGATTCCGCTTCGCCGGGCTGCTCCGCGCCCGCTACTTCCAGGGCATCGACCAGCGCCCGGTTGATGATGCCATCGACTTCCACCACCTTGACCCGGTCCTCGCGGAAGGCTTGCGCCAGGATATCGGCGGCCAGTGAAAATGCTTCCTGGCGATGGACGGTGGTGAAGATATACAGGCTGCGCAGCGGACTGACCCAGGCCAGCTTGACTTTCTTGATGCTGCCGTCTGGCTGACTGAATTCGAACCACATGCCGCGTTCGAGTTGTTCGACCGATTCGATGAATGCATCGGGTTCCGGCTCGGGCGGCAGGGCCGCGCGTTTTTCGAGCCGCCGTTCGGCTGCTTTCTGGGCGGCCTCGACAGCGATTTCAAGCTGCCGGTGCGGCGACAGTTCGAGCGGCGCCCGGACGATCGAGGCATGGCATTCAGCCAGGTCGGCAAAGAACTGCAGCCGGTCGGCATCGTCCCACTTCAGCACATTGAGCCATTTGTTGAGCGTCGTCAGGAGCGCCGGCAGCTTTGCCACCAGCTCCTTGCGCTGCTGCATGTCGATCTTCGGCTGTACGCTCCAGATCAGTTCATCCATGGTCTTGATGGCGCTCTCGAGCACATGCGGCTTTTCGTCCTTGACAGTGTGCGCCAGTGTCAGCACCGGTACCCAGCGGCTTTCCAGGAACGCTTCGACGAAGGTCGCCACTTCGCCGGTGGCGACCCGTACCGCGACGTCGCTGGTGGCCGAGCGCGTCGCCTCGCGCAGCTTTTCCTGCTTGAGGGCCTGCGTGATCGGCGTGGCCAGCCGGGCGGTCGAGCGTTTTTCTTCTTCGCCGAAAAACGCTTCGAGGTCGGCGACCACGTCGGCAAACAGCGTGACTTCGGAATCGAATTGCTGAACCCGGTCGACATTGCGCGAGATGGCCTGATACAGAGGATCGCTCTGGCCCTTGTTCTGGTCCCAGCCGATGCTCGACGCGGTCAGCAAACTGATCAGGCGGCGGGCAGGGTGGGATTCCTCGAAAAAGAATTCCTTGTCCAGTAACGCGGCCTTCAAGACCGGAATCTGCAGGAAGCCGATCAGCTCCTTCATCTCTGGCGGAATGTTCTGGTCGCGGAAGACCGCATCGAAAATCCGCGTCATCACGTCAATGGTCGTTTCATCGACCCGCGTCATGGCGCCACGTGGCAGGTTGTCGCGGATTTCGCTCAGGCGATTGCGGTTACGCTCATTGCCGCTGGCAGGGGCGGTCTGGCCGGCACGTTGCTGCAGCGCGGACAGATAGGCTGAGAGCGCCGGTGTGATCCCGGCAGCCGTGGGCGTGCCCTGCGATGCGTTGGAATCCTGGAACGGCGGAAAGCCGGGTATGTCCGGCAGAGTGGCGAACTGGCCCGGCTGCGCGCCCGGACTCGGTGCGCCACCCGGGGCCTCGGGGACATGGCCATGTTCGAACATGCGCCGCAACTGCTTGAGTTGCGCCGGATCGGGTCGCGCATCCTTCTTGTTTTTCAGGTTGGCGCCGGATTTCCGGATCTGGTAGCCCTCGCTCAGATTCGGCATCACACCGGCATCGACAAACGCCCGGCTGATCGCCTCCAGCACGGGCGACAGGTCGAGGAATACGCCGGCATGGATTTGCTGCAGCATCAGATGATGCGACTCTTCATGTGGATCGAATTCGCGCCAGGCGTCGTTCATCGCTGCCATGAAGACATCGGGGCGGAACGGGTTTTCCGCTGTGGTGAGCTGGTCGCGCCCGAGCAGGGCGGCCATGCGCAGGTTGACTGCGGCGAGCGGTCCCGCGTGGGTAATTTCGAGCGGGCGGGCGGCGTTGTCGAGCAGTAGCTTCTTTTCCATCTCGGCGAACGGCACCAGCGTCAGTTCGTCAGCGTCGACCGCGGTGGCCCGCTTGATCAGCGTGTCGAGCAGGTCGACTTCATCCTGCAGACGCGCGCGCAGGCGAGCGGAGGCCACATGATAGAACGGATAGGCATTGTTCTTCAGCAGGTTCGCCGCGTTAAAGCAGCCGTTGGCTTGCTTCGAGTCGATCGCCGTTTCGGAATGGTCCAGCAGGGAGGTCGCCAGGCGCACGGTCAATTCGTCGATCTGGGCATTGACCGCAGTCGATGCCGCCACCACCAGGCTGTGCAGGATGTCACGGCGCTTCGACGCTGATATCGCCCGCTCCGGACCTGACATGAACATCGAATTGGACACCATGGCGTTTCAATTCACTAAGGTTGCATCGATGGGGGACTGCGGATCGATCTTCCGGCGACGATTGCCGGAGAGGCGCAGC
>JACMRD010000205.1 GCA_014376645.1 Herminiimonas sp.
CAGCCGCACAAGCTGCAGGTAGCGCAAGGCACTGGCGCACCAGCCGGTCAGAACGCACCCGGCCAGCAGCAGCGCCATGCGCGGCCAATCCAGGTGACGTGGCAACAGATAATCGTCGATCAGCGCCTTGCCCAGAATCGGGCCCATGACTTCCAGCGCTGCGGCAACGATAAGCCATCCAATGCCATACAACAGGTGGCGCCGGTCAGGTTCTGCGGCACGACGCAGCAATGCGACTGCCGCAGCGGTCTGGCCCGGTAATCGCTGTTCGCGCTCGCGCTCAGATGTCATCAAGGCTCGCCTCCAGTTGCTGGTAGCGCCATTGCGCCGCGTACCATCCATCCTGTGCGAGCAGGTCGGCGTGGGTACCGGCAGCAGTGACCCGGCCGGCGCGCAGGACCACAATCCAGTCGGCGTCGGGCACCGCACTCAAGCGGTGGCTGGCGATGACGGCGCTGCGAGCTGGCATGGCGTGGCTGGCCTCGCTTTCGCGGGCGGCGTGGCGTCGGGTACGCAGGTGCCCCAGAATCTGATTTTCAGTCAGGGTATCGACTGCCGACAGGGCATCATCCAGAAGCAGCAGATCGCTATCTGCCAACAGGGCCCGGGCCAGGGCAATCCGCTGCCGCTGGCCACCCGAGAGGGTAATGCCACGCTCGCCGACCAGCGTTTCGTAAGCCTGTGGGAAACGCAAGATGTCGTCGTGAATGGCTGCCACGCCTGAGACCTGCTCCATATCCGTGCGACTCGCCTCCGGTCTTGCCAGTACGATATTGTCGGCAATCGTCGCCGAAAACAGGAATGCCTCTTGCGGCACCCAGCTTATCGCCGCGCGCAATGTCGTCAGACGATAGGCGGACAGCGGCTGCTCGCCCCAGCGTATCGAACCCTGTTGCGGCGTGAATTGACGCAACAGCAGGCGCAGCAGGGTCGATTTGCCGCTGCCGGTCGGCCCGACCAGCCCAAGGGTCATGCCGGGCGCCAGGCTCAAGGTAATCTCCGACAGAGCCGGTGTGATTTGTCCCGGATAGGCAAACGTGACCGACTCCAGTCGCAGCGCCCCGCTCGGCGATGCATCAACCTCGCCCTCGTCGGTAATCGTCGCCGGCGCGGTCAGGATCGGCTCCAGGCGCAGCCATGCGGCCCGGCCGCGTTCGAACAGTGACAGTACCCAGCCGGCCGCAAACATCGGCCAGATCAACTGACCGAGGTACATGCTGAAGCTGGTCAGGGCGCCGATCGTCAACGCGGCATGCCACACCAAATAGCCACCCACGGCCAGCGTCAGTGCCGCCGCAGCCGACAGAGTCATACCGACCGCCGGCTCGTAGGCCGCTTCCCATCGTTGTTCGTTCTGATTGGCACGCGCTGCGTCTTCGGCCAAGGCAGCGAAGTGCGCCGCGCTGCGTTCCTCGAGACCGAGCGCACGCACGGTGCGCACGCCGGTCAGCGACTCCTGCACCTGGATATTCAACTGCCCGAAGCGCGCCAGCGCATCGGTCGACGCCGCATGCACGTTTGCCGAGATGCGCCAGAAGGCGAACGCCATGAACGGGAACGGCAGCAAGGCGACGAGTGTCAGGCGCCAGTCGACACCGAAGAACATCGAAGCCAGCACCAGGAGCAGTGTAATCGAGCCGTCAAAACCCGCCAGCATCGCCTCGCCCGCCACCATCTCGATGGCATCGATGTCATTGGTTGCCAATGCCATAAGGTTGCCGGTACGCTGCTGTTGATAGAACGCCGGCCCCTGTACCGCCAGCCGCGCATACAGTCGGGTCCGAAGACTGACGCCAAACTGATAGGCCGCCTTGAACAGCTGCAGACGCCAGCCGACCCGCAGAAGATAGATTGCCAAGCCGATGAGCACCAGCCAGCCAAGCTCGATGAGCAAAGCGCGCTGATCGAGCCGCTGCGCCACGAGTGCGTCGACGATACCGCCGACGCGACGCGGTACCGACACGGTCAAGACCGCGATGGATGCCAGCATGGCCGCGGCCAGTCCATACGAGCGTCGCTGCTCACGGATGAAACCGGTGATCAGTCGGGCAAACGTCATGTCCTCATCCCGCGCAAGAACCTGCCGCCCGTGACCGACCGTGCGGCAGGTGTTCGTCCAGAACGCAATGCCGATACAACGGAACCGATACATTCATTTCAGAACACCACCATGCCCAGTTTGCTGGCAGCGTAGACCGCCTCGCCACGCGAGTGCACGGCGAGCTTACGGTAAATATTCTTGATGTGCTGTGCCACCGTGTGCGCGGAAATAAACAATGCTGCACCAATTTCCCCGTAGCTCAAACCCTTGCCGAGCAAGCCCAGAATCTGCACTTCGCGCTCGGTCAGCAACGCTGCGCCCGGCACCACTTCGGGTTTTACAACCCGTGCTGCCGGCGCCGCCGGCGTGGCGCGCAGTTTTTGAAGAATCCTCCGCGCGATCATGGGGCTGACCGGCGATCCGCCGGCCACCAAAGTATGGATACAATCGACGATTGCGGCGGACATGCTGTCCTTGAGCAGATAGCCAGTCGCTCCGGCTTCAATGCTAGCCAAGACATGTGCGTCATCAGCAAAGACACTGATGACCATGACGTCGCAACCGGGGTGAGTAGCGATGGCTTCGCGGATCAGCACGGTGCCATCGATGTCGGGTAAGCCCAGATCGATTAGAAACACATCGGCACGGCTTGCCGCAATCAGGGCCCTGCCCTGCGCACCGTCGATGGCGCAACCAACCAGCGCCAAATCAGGGGCAGCGTCGATGATGTCGATGAATCGTTGCCGGAATTCTGGATTGTCTTCAATGATTGCGATGGTGATCGGCATGATTTTTCTTTTGATTGGTGTATTCCAAATGCCAGATCAGCATCCATCGCCGCACCAGCACACCGTCAAAAGCCTGGAGCACCAGAAGCGAAGGCATGCGCGGCGGTGCGATCGCGACCTGCTGGAGAATACCTTAATCGAAAAATTTGTGTAACCAATGATCTCAGTGGGCGCCGCCGGCATACTTTTCGTACCTGACCTCGCCGCACCGTCTCGGGTTCGAGCTTGGAAATTGTACGTGCTGGAGAATTCGCTGCGTTTGTCCAAGCCTA
>JACMRD010000206.1 GCA_014376645.1 Herminiimonas sp.
AAGTCCACTCTCTTACTCCAAGGTCTGCGATACCTTTCGGCCTCTCGTTGGGCATAGCGCCACAATTCGAGCAGATCTGGGTGGTAAACCGTTCGTCGACTTCATCGAACCAGGCGCCATGCTTCATAGCCTTGTACGCCAATTGCGTGCGAAACGACGACCAACCGGCATCGAAGACCGATTTCGCCATGTTGGTTTTGGAAAGGCCGGCGGCATTGACATTGCCCACCGCGATGTAATCGAACGCGCGAACGATCCGGGTCGAGAGTTTGTGATGGAAGTCGCTGCGACGATTCGCGATTTTGGCGTGGATCGCCCGCACCCGGCGCATCTTGCCGGCGCGCTGCGCCGTCGCCAGAGCGCGCTCCATGCCGCGGTAGATCCGCTGTACCTCGATCTTTTCTCCCGTCGAAAGCGTCGCGAAGTCCTTCAGGCCGAGATCAATCCCAACGCCACGCAACGGCCGTCGCGCTGCCTTGGCCACCGCATCGACCTCGATGACGATGTTCAAGAACCAGTTTCCGCGCGCATCCCGGGAAAAGTTCGTGCCGTCCTTGATTTTCCCCTCCGGCAGAGCGCGGCTGTGAAAGACGCGGAAGGTGTTGCCTGCGAACCGAAACGCATCGCCTTCGCGCTTCAATTCCCGTCCTTTCAAGGGAACCCATCCAAGACTTTTCTTACCCCGGTAGCGCAGGTACGGACGTCGTTTCTGAGATCTGGATTTGGCGTACTGCTCGCAGACGGCATTGACCGTCCCCGAATGCAGGCCAAGCTCTTTGCTGCTGCCTTTAGTCAGGTTGTTCAAGTCAAACCCGGTATGCCAGGGCCGGCCGAAACGCAGCGCGTCTTTCTGCCGATCGTTGCAAAAATTCCAGACGAAATTGCATGCCCGGGACTGCCTGTTGAGCAGGCCAATCAACGACTTCACGGGGTAACGGTAGACGAGAACCATACTGTGATTATATACAGCCTTTTAAACAACCAAAAGACATCGACTGCTTTGCAGTCGGCTCCTTTCCTCCCCGCCCTGAAGGGCGGGGTTTCTCGGAGCAACTGATGAACCCCAGCATTCGCCTGACCCTCCTCAAACGATTGATCGGGCCGATCCTGCTGATCAATCTGATCGGGGCCGGCCTGACCTTCTGGCTGGCCTGGGCGCCTACCCAGATCGCCTGGGATCAGAGTCTGGCCGATGCTGCCTGGGCTCTGGTTCCGCGCCTCAAGGAATCCGATGGGGCGGTCAGTATTGACCTGCCACAGCAAGCGGAGCAGGTACTGCGGGTCGATCATTTCGATTCGATTTTTTTTGTGGTGCGCAGCATGGCCGGAAACACGCTGGCTGGCGATCACGATTTTCCTGCGCTGTCGAGTGATGTTCCCTTCGCTGAACCCCACACGAGCGACGGTATCATGCGCAATGAGTCGGTTCGCATCATCACACTGAAGACGACCGTCGGTTCGCATACGCTGCTCATCGGCGCAGCGGAAACCCTGCGCAAGCGCACGCACAGTCGCTGGGTCATCATCATCACGCTGCTGCTGCTGGAAGCCCTGTTGACTTGCGTAGCAGTCACGATCGTCTGGTTTGCTGTAAAAAAAGGATTACAGCCATTACAGCAGATGCAAGACGACTTGAACCGACGCCAGCCCTCCGATCTCTCGCCTGTCGCGGAGCCGGATGCGCCGGTCGAGTTAGCGCCCTTGCTGACGGCTGTAAACGGATTGCTGCAGCGCGCACAGGACGGCGCATTGGCACGACAGAATTTTCTTGCCAACGTCGCGCACCAGTTACGAACGCCGCTCGCAGGCGTAAAAATCAACCTCGAATGGCAGTTGCAGCGCTACGCCGGTGACAGCGAGGCGACGCAAACGACCGGGATGCTTCTGCAGGCCACCGAGCGCATGATCCGTCAAACCAACCAGTTGCTCGCGCTCGCGCGAGCCGAACCAAGCCAGCTTACGCATTCCAGGTTTGAGGTGGTGCGACTCGACGCGCTGGTCGCCGACGCTGTCCAGCCATTCGTACAACAGGCGGACCTGAGGCGTATTGACCTCGGATTCGAACTCCAGCCTGCTGCGGTGTGGGGTGACCGCTTCCTTCTGCGCGATCTGGTCGACAACCTGATTGACAACGCCATTCGGTATAGTCCGATAGAAGGCACGGTCACTGTGCGTTGCTGGCAGGATGCGACCTGCTCTGTTCTGGTGGTTGAGGACAACGGACCGGGCATTGCCGAAACTCATCGCGAAGCCGTTTTCAACCGCTTCTATCGGATCGATGACACGACCGCTGGCAGCGGACTTGGCCTGGCAATCGTTCGCGACATCGTGATCGACCATGGGGCCAGCACGTCGATCGAGGCTGGTCCTGGCAGCATCGGTACGCATTTCAGAGTGGCGTTTCCTGCCCGATCTCCTCATCAAAAAAAATGCGCGTAAGCAGAGCACCGATAAGGAGCCTGCGAACGCGCTGTGGCACGGTGGCAGATACGGCAGCGTGGCGGTCATGATGAGTTGCCAACCGGACGCCTCGCCGTATCCTCTGCGACCCAGCAGACGGCACACTCGACGCCGCCGATGCTGCACGGGTCGCTCGTCGATGGAGATGAGAAATTCGTCCTTGCTTGAATTCGAACTGGCCGAACATGCAGGTGTTCGTGCCGCACTGCAACGCGGGTCCGCCGACGCCATTTGATTGGGGGTGACGGCTCCGGCTGGGGAATCACGATGATCACTGGCGCCCGGGAGAATCGGACTGGTTTATCGTTTGTCTCGCCGACAGTTTCTTCCGGTTGACTTTCCGGTGGGAGCGCTGCACCGCCGTCCGTGCGCATGTGTGGAGCGCTAATGGGCTGGATCACGGCGTAGCCGTCGCGGCCCGCGTAGGCATTCGACGCGGTGGAAAACACGCGCTCCATGATGAGTAGTTCGTCGACGCCATTGGTTTCCAGGCGACGATTGAAAGGAGGCGCCGGCAGATAGCCCTGTGTCCTGACTGGTAACGCAATCGCGAGAGAATCGGTTGCCTGAGCGGTCGCGCCCTGCTCTTCCTGATTGTTCTGCCCGTTGTCGCTGTCGCCGGATTGCGATCTGGAATCAGCGGTATTGATTTGTAATGCAGGTAGACCATAGGTCAACACTTGCGGCATGGCAGTGTCGTACTGGAACTGCGCTACCGGCTGGACTAGCATGAGAGATGCGGCACTGTCCGACAGCAAGAGCCGCACACCCTCGCTCGATGGCGGAACAAACGATTTCGTGCTTAGGGTTGCGCTAGACCCTATTGTTGCCAAGACAGCGTCTGCCGCTTCATCCGCCGGCGAAGCATTCAGGATGGTGTCGGCAACTGCCGGATCGACCGAGCCGGTCGATGATTCGATCACGTATTCCTCGCCGGAGCTTTCTTCAACGACGGTGATGGTCACGCTGACTTGCTGAGCGCCTTTGTGCATGGCGACATGTTGAACATGCGTGCCCACCGATACCGTCGTCTGCCGGTTGGCGGCCGGTAGACTGGAAGCGTCGGCGCTGTCCATCCGGATGGAAGGCGACTCGGTATCGCTGATACTTCCACGCTCGGCGTTGACATTCGCAGCGTCAGCATCAGCGCCAAGAACATCGGAAAATTCGGGATCATTTTTCAGAAATGCGGCCAGGTTGGCCACGGCAGCCACGAGACGACGTGCCGTTTCGAGCGTCATGCCATCGATCGAAGCGCCCTCTGCGGTCGTCAGAAAATCAGGAACGCCTGGCCCCGCTCCCGGCTGATCCTGCCGCATCGGCCCGGGCGGTGCAACAGGTGCGATGCGCGGCACTGATGGGCCGTTCATGTTACGCAGACCGGGGAAGGATATCGATTCATGGGAAATGGGCAGCAGCGATAGCCAACATCTGGCAAAGGGTACGGTGAGCGCACAAGGGCACGGGCAGCTAACCCGAAACACCGCACACCAAAACGAAAACGGCGCAGCTTCGCCTCATAACGCAGACCAAGCCATCGACTGCCATTTGGGCAAGAAGTTGAAAGCAATATACTGACAAGACACATGATTAATTCCGGTAATGGCAAAATCACATGCAGCCCGCCATTTGCAAAAGCTTGGTTGTTGGGCAGTCTCAAACCCTTCTTCGGTATATTGCATTACGCCAATCCGAATGCATCGTCTGCGATTTTTCCGGTTCATGTCGCCACTGCAGTTTATTTTCACTATCACGGCACGACCGCTGCAAGGCATGGTCCAACGAGCAGCGGCGGGATCTCCTCGCCGATGCCGTCCCGGATTCCGCATGGAACAGTTATCCCTGATTGGCATCCCCCACATCGACGGCGCCGATGCCTGGTTGCGCAGTCCGATGTCCGCATTCGAAAACTGGCAAAACAGCGCACCGCATTCAGGCGGTTTTCTTTACGCCGAACGCTCGGTTCGGCAGCACTGCGCAATGTGGCACGGCTTCCAGGATTTTCTGGCGGCGCACAACCACGATCTGCGCACCGTTCAGCCCGACGCCTTGGTCCGATTTCTTGATTCCCTTACCGCCAAGGACGGTCGTCCGGCACTGGACTCAACACGTCGACGTTATCTGAAATTGCTGGCATCGACCTTCGCTCATCTCAAGGCCATCGGCTTGCGTCGCGCTGCCAATCCGTGTTTGGTGCTGTTCAAGTATTACCGGCCTGCACCAGTCAAAAGTCCGGGCTCTCTGGCCGCGCACGAGGACGACCAGTTCGTCTCCCTGGTGCTGGCCACGCCGGCCGTTTCCTGGCGCAAGGTCCGGGACCAGGCGATGCTGGTCTTGATCATCGGCTCCGGCCTGTATGCGGCAGAAATCATCGGGCTCAAGCTGTCGCAACTGATTCTCGACGCCGAGCCGCCGTACCTGATCATCGATGCCCATGGCAAGGTTCCGGAACGCCGGACGCCGATCATCGCGTTTGCCCGGGCACCGCTGTGCAGATGGCTCGCTCTGCGCGCCACACTACCGCTGGGTGCCGAACAAACAGTATTTGTCTCCGGCAAAGGGGGACCGATGCTGCCCGCCACGCTATATCGCAAAGTGCAGGCACTACTGAAAAACACCGATGGCAGCCTGAGCCCAAGGGGCGGTTTCGGCCCCCAGATTCTGCGTAATTCATTTTTGATACGCCAACTGGCACAGGACAAGCCGGTCGATGTGGTCCAGCAATGGGCCGGACACGTCGAACTCAAATCCACCCTGCGTTACCGTGACCTTGTCGGCAAACCCGGCGGCATCGAAGCCGAATGAGCGGCGAGGTGAAAACAGCGATTGTTGTTTTTGAGAAATAAGATACCCATCGCACATTAGCCACCTCGGCACGGTGATACTCTGCGCGTTCGATCATCGACGCACTGCGACCGCAGGCGCGTGCGAATCGTGTC
The DNA here is from genome assembly GCA_014376645.1 of Herminiimonas sp. Classification (GTDB taxonomy): domain Bacteria; phylum Pseudomonadota; class Gammaproteobacteria; order Burkholderiales; family Burkholderiaceae_D; genus JANXSS01. The sequence continues at coordinate 5,400 of JACMRD010000206.1, forward strand.
GACGACCAGGACTCCTCATGACGTGCCGTACTATTTCGGGCAACTCGCCTTTGCGATGCCTGCTGCAGCTTTCTCTGCTGTCGCTTCTGCTGACCCTCACTGCCTGCGCCTCCCTGCCCGACGTTAGCCGCCTTCCGACACGCCTGACACCCAAGGCTTCGCCGACCATTGAAAACAGTGAAGGCGACATGTCGACGAAAAAAGTCGCCACGCTGCTGGCCAAGCGCGTGCGCGGTACCCGCCTGGACATCAAGCGATTAGCCGCTCTCGAAGAGGCCGCGACCGGAAGCCCGCTTATCTACGGCAACCGCACTACCCTGCTCTTCGATGGCCCGCAGGCCATGGGTGCGATGCAGAATGCGATCCGCGGCGCGCAAGATAATATCAACCTGGAAACCTATATCTTCGACCAGGATGAGCTCGGACTGCAATTTGCCCAGCTGCTGATCGACAAACAACTGGCCGGCGTCCAGGTCAACATCCTCTACGACAGCATCGGCTCCCTGCAAACGCCGAAGGCATTTTTCGACCGCATGCGCGCCGCCGGCATCAAGCTCATCGAATTCAATCCCGTCAACCCGCTCAAGCGCATCGGTGCGTGGCGCCTGAACAATCGCGACCACCGCAAGATTCTGGTCGTCGACGGCAAGATCGGCTTTACCGGCGGCGTCAACATCACCGAAAACTATTCACGCAGCTCGCTGTTCCGCTCCGGCGGGCGGCAATCGGACGAACCCGGCTGGCGCGACACGCATATCCAGGTGGAAGGCCCCGCCGTGGCCGCGATGCAATTGCTGTTTTTGGACACCTGGGCCAGCCAGCGCGATGGCGAGATCCCGGACCGCGAGTATTTTCCACCGCTGCCCGAAGTCGGTGACAAGCTGGTACGCGTACTGGGCAGCAAGCCAGATGGCGACTTCGAGATCTACAAGGCCTATGTCCTGGCAATTCAAGAAGCCAAGAGTTCGATTCATTTGACGGCAGCGTACTTCGCGCCGGACGTGCAGTTGCTCGATGCACTGAAAGCAGCGGCGCGGCGCGGTGTCGACGTCAAGGTGATCTTTCCCAGCATCTCGGATGCCGGTCTGGTATTCCAGGCCGGCCGTTCCTTCTACACCGAACTGCTCGAGGCCGGCATCAAGATCTATCAGTTGAAGGCATCGGTACTGCACGCCAAGACCGGCGTCATTGACGGTACCTGGGCCACGGTCGGCTCCGCGAATCTGGATGTGCGCAGCTTCCTGCATAACAGCGAGGTCAACCTGGTAATCCTCGGCACGGATTTTGGGGCCACCATGGAAAGCGCTTTTCAGGAAGACCTGAAAAACTCGGAGCAAGTCGACAAGGATACCTGGGCTGCACGGCCGTTTTCCGAGCACATCAAGGAATGGGCTGCGCGCAATTTCGAATATTGGCTTTGACCGACAGACAGGCGGGCGTGATCAGCAGCGATGCCCACAGCACATTACGCTGTCGGACATCGCTGCCCCACTCCTCAATTGAAGGTCTTGCCTTCGGCCGCCAGACGGGCCAGCAATGGTGCGACCTGCCAGGCTTCGCCATGCGGGCCCTTGGCGTATTTCTCCATGGCCATGACCACGTTCGGCAGGCCGACGGTGTCTGCATAGAACATCGGGCCACCGCGGAACAGCGGGAAGCCGTAGCCGGTCAGGTACACCATGTCGATGTCGGACGCGCGGGTAGCGATGCCTTCGTCGAGGATGTTGGCGGCCTCGTTGACTAGTGCGTAGACCAGGCGTTCGACGATCTCGGCATCGCTGATTTTCTTGCGCTCGATGCCGAGGTCGGCCGAGTGCTTGATGATCATGTCATTGACGACGGTCGATGGATACGCCTTGCGGTCGCCCGGCTTGTAGTCGTACCAGCCGGCACTGGTCTTCTGACCGAAACGACCCAGTTCGCACAGCAGGTCGGCAGTTTTCGAGTACGTCACTTCTGGCTTCTCGACATACCGGCGCTTGCGGATATACCAGCCGATGTCGTTACCGGCAAGGTCGCCCATGCGGAACGGGCCCATTGCAAAGCCAAATTTTTCAACCGCCTTGTCGACCTGCTCCGGCAGGCAGCCCTGCTCCAGTAAGAAACCGGCTTGCCGGCTGTACTGCTCGATCATCCGATTGCCGATGAAGCCGTCGCAGACGCCGGAGACGACACCGGTCTTCTTGATCTTCTTCGACAAGGCCAGTGTCGTTGCCAGCACATCCTTGGCCGTCGCCTTGCCCCGCACGATTTCCAGCAGCTTCATCACGTTGGCCGGGCTGAAGAAGTGGGTACCGATGACATCCTGCGGCCGCTTGGTGAAGTTGGCGATCTGATCGACGTCCAGTGTCGACGTGTTGGAGGCCAGGATCGCGCCGGGCTTCATGACTTCGTCGAGTTTCTTGAACACCGTTTCCTTGACGCCCATGTCTTCGAACACCGCTTCGATCACCAGGTCGGCCTGGCCAATTTCTTCATAGGACATGGTGCCCGTGATGAGGGACAGGCGCTGGTCGAATTTCTCCTGCGTCAGCTTGCCCTTCTTCATGGTGTTTTCGTAGTTCTTGCGAATCGTCGCCAGGCCCTTGTCGAGCGCTTCCTGTTTCATTTCCAGGATCGTCACCGGGATACCAGCGTTGAGGAAATTCATCGCGATACCGCCACCCATGGTGCCGGCGCCGATCACGGCCACGGACTTGATGGAACGCATCGGGGTATCGGCCGGCACGTCCGGCAATTTGCTCGCGGCACGCTCACCGAAGAAGGCATGACGCAGCGCTTTCGATTCGGTGGTCTGCACGAGGTCGACGAACAGTGCGCGCTCGAAGGCGATACCGTCGTCGAATTTTTTCGTGATCGATGCGGCCACGGCCTCGACACATTTCAGCGGCGCCGGGAAGGGACCGGCCATTGCCTTGACGGTATTGCGGGAGAATTGCAGGAAGGCTTCGTAATTCGGGTAATCGACTTTCAGGTCACGCACTTTCGGCAACGGCCGGGTCGCGGCGACGCGCTCGGCGAAGTTCAGGGCACCGGTCATCAGGTCGCCTTCGACCAGTTCATCGAAGAGCTTGGTCTTGACCAGTTTTTCGGACGCCACCGGCGTGCCGGAGACGATCATGTTCAGTGCCATTTCCAGCCCGACCACGCGCGGCAGACGCTGGGTACCACCGGCACCCGGCAGGATTCCCAGCTTGACTTCCGGCAGCGCGATCTGCGCACCGGGCGACACCACACGGTAATGGCAACCGAGCGCCAACTCCAGCCCGCCACCCATGCAGACGGTGTGGATCGCGGCAATCACCGGCTTGTCCGAATTTTCCACAGCGGCGATGACGGTATGCAGGGTCGGCTCGGCCAGCGCTTTCGGTGAATTGAATTCCTTGATGTCGGCGCCGCCGGAGAATGCCTTGCCGGCGCCGGTGATGACGATCGACTTGACCGCTGCGTCATGCTGCGCCTGGCGCAAGCCTTCGACGATCGCCGTACGCGTGGCCAGACCGAGTCCGTTCACAGGCGGGTTGTTGAGGGTGATGACGGCAACTGCGCCGTGGACTTTGTATTCGGCAGTCATTAGCTGGTCCTTTGAAAGAGGGCGACCCTGCGCAATGGATGCAGCAGGATCCGGGAACGCAAACAGATCGTAAACTGCTCGGAACTATACCGCAAAAAGAACGGTCGTTTTATTTTTTAAATCAAACTTCTAGCCACTCCTTGCGCACGTTGGCATCCGCGCGCAGGTCCGCCGGCGAGCCTTCGAACACGATCGAGCCGTGTCCCATCACATAAACGCGCTGGGAAATTTCCAGCGCGATCGCCAGCTTCTGCTCGACCAGTAAAATGGAAATCCCGCGGTTTTTCAGCACATTCAGATATTCGGCCACCAGATCGACAATCTTCGGCGCCAGCCCTTCGGTCGGTTCGTCGATCATGATCAGGTCCGGGTCGCCCATCAGGGTGCGGCAGAGCGTGAGCATCTGCTGCTCGCCGCCTGACAGTACGCCGGCGGCAGTGTGCTGGCGCTCTTTGAGACGCGGGAACATGCCGTACATGTCGTCCAGATTCCAGCGCGCCTTTTTCGCCTTGGCTTCCTTGCTGCGCTTTTCGCCCAGGATCAGGTTCTGCTCTACCGTTAGAGTCGGAAAAATGTCGCGGTTCTCCGGCACGTAGCCGAGTCCCTTGTGGGCGATCTGGAACGCTTTCAGGCCGATCATTTCTTCGCCCTTGAACAGGATCGATCCGGTGGAGTCGACCTGCCCCATGACCGCCTTGACGGTGGTAGAACGGCCGACGCCGTTGCGTCCCAGGAGACTGACGATCTCGCCTTCGCCCACCGTCAAGTCGACGCCATGCAACACATGACTCTTGCCATAAAAAGAATGCAGGTTGCGGATTTCAAGTAGTGCACTCATGCCGCTGCCTCCACTGGCGCGTGTCCACCCAGATAAGCTTCCTGCACCCGCGCATTGCCTCGTATGTTCTGCGGCGTATCGCAGGCGATTATTTCGCCGTAGACCAGTACCGCAATCTTGTCGGCCAGTCCGAACACCACGCTCATGTCGTGCTCGACCATCAACAGCGTCTTGCCGACCGTAACCTTACGGATCAGCTCAACCGCCGCATCGGACTCCGAGCGGCTCATGCCGGCGGTTGGCTCGTCGAGCAGGATCACGTCTGCGCCACCGGCGATGGTGATGCCGATTTCCAGCGCCCGCTGTTCGGCATAGGTCAGCAGTCCGGCGGCGGTCGCCCGACGGCGCTTGAGACCGATCTGTTCCAGCACGGCCTCGGCCCGTTCGTGGGCATCTTTCAACGCGTTGAGCCGATGCCAGAACGAGTACTTGTACCCCAACGACCAGAGCACCGCACAACGCAGATTCTCGTACACCGTCAGGCGATGAAAAATGTTCGTGATCTGAAAACTGCGCGACAGCCCGAGCCGGTTGATCTCGAACGGCCGCAGACCCACCGTGCTCTGGCCGTTCAGGAGAATATGACCTCCCGAGAGGCCGAAGCGTCCGGAGATGAGATTGAACAGCGTCGACTTGCCGGCGCCGTTCGGTCCGATGACGGCGAAACGTTCGCCCTTCGGCACCTGCAACGTCGTGCCGCGAATGATCTCGGACTTGCCGAAACTCTTGCGCACGTCCTTCAATTCCAGTGAAAACCCACTCATGCTTCTGCCCTCCGGGCTGCTTCTTCGATTTCACTGGTCGCCTCGCCCCAGACTTGGGTGAAGCCGCCCTGCACCAACCGGAACGCCAGCGCGCCGCCCAACAACAGGCCGATCGCAATCGACCAGGGGACGACACCCGCGGTATCGACCTGGGTACCAAACAGTTTCATGACCGTGCCGTTGGCACTGTCGAGCGTCAGGTGATACAGCATTTCGATGGTCATGACAGCGCCGACCAGGATCACCAGCGACGCGGCGGTGACCCTGGCCATGTCGGGCCAGATGCGCTTGAACTTGCCGAACTTGATCATCCGCACGTTAAGCATCAGGATGCTGGCCACGCCGCCCGGTGCGTACATGACGATGATGATGAAGAAAGCGCCGAGGTACAGCTGCCAGGCCTTCGTGAAATCGGACAGCATCACGGTCAGGAAGACGCCGAGGACCGCGCCGATCATTGGCCCGAAAAAGAATCCGACACCACCGATGAAGGTGAACAGCAGAATGCCGCCGGAGCGCAGAGCACTGACGTTCTCGGCACTAACGATCTCGAAGTTGATCGCCGACAGGCCCCCGGACACACCGGCAAAGAACGCCGACAGGATCAATGTCAGGTAGCGCACCCACTGCGTGTCGTAACCGATGAATTCGACCCGCTCCGGATTGTCGCGCACGGCATTCGTGATGCGTCCCAGCGGAGTCTGCGTGAACGCGTACATGCCGATGGTGCTGACGAACAGCCAAACCGCGATCAGGTAATAGACCTGGACCTGCGGGCCGAAGGTGATGCCCATGAACGGCTGGCCGATCACGCGGTTGGTCGAGATGCCGCCTTCGCCGCCGAAGAACGCCGGGAACATGAGTGAGCTGGCAAATACCAGTTCCACCAGGCCCAGCGTGATCATCGAAAACGTGGTGCCGGATTTCTTGGTCGTGACATAACCGAAGAGGATACCGAAGCCCATGCCGGCAATGCCGCCGATCAGCGGGATCAGTACCACCGGAACCGGAAAGGTTCCCGCAGTGGCCAGGTTCATGGCGTGAATCGCAAAGAACGCGCCCAGGCCGGAATACACTGCGTGGCCGAAGGAGAGCATGCCGCCCTGCCCCAGCAACATGTTGAACGACAGGCCGAAGATCATCACGGTGCCGATCTGGGAGAGCAGCGACAGCGATGCACCCTTGTTGAAGATCATTGGCGCCACGATCAGCATGGCCGCAAACAGCGTCCAGATGATCCAGCGCGATACGTTCAATGGTTTGTAGGTCATGGTGCTCATCCGGTCATCCTTCGCGTGTGCCCATCAGACCCTTGGGCCTGAAGATCAGGATCAGCACCAGCAACATGTACGGCATGATCGGGGCAGCCTGCGAAATGGTCAGCTTCCAGAAGGAGTAGCCGAAGGTCTCCGGCGTGACCGTCGCGCCGACCCTTCCCAGCAGATCGATGAATGAATAGTCGAGTGCCACCGCATAAGTCTGCAGCACGCCGATCAGGAGCGACGCCACCAGCGCGCCGACCAGGGAACCCATGCCGCCGACCACCACCACCACGAAAATGATGCTGCCGACGGTCGCCGCCATCGACGGCTCCGTGACGAAGGCATTCCCACCGATCACGCCGGCCAGTCCGGCCAGCGCGCAACCGCCGCCAAATACCAGCATGAAGACGCGCGGCACGTTGTGACCGAGCGCTTCGGCCGTATCGGGATGGGTCAGCGCCGCCTGGATCACCAGGCCGATGCGGGTCCGGGTCAGCACCAGGTAGATCCCCAGCAGCATGAGCAAGGCGATCAGCATCATGAAGGCGCGGTACATCGGGAACGTGGTGGTATACAGCGTGAACAGCGGACCGTCGAGCGAAGGGGGAATCGGATACGGCACGGCGGCGCGACCCCATACCAGCTGCACCAGCTCGCTGATGACATACGACAGACCGAAGGTGAACAGCAGCTCGGGAATGTGGCCGTACTTGTGGACCGAGCGCAGACCGTAGCGCTCGACCATGGCGCCCAGCGCACCGACGACCAGCGGCGCCAGAAACAGCGCCGGCCAGAAGCCGAGCTTGACGCTGATGGTGTAGGCGAAATACGCCCCCAGCATGTAGAAACTTGCGTGCGCAAAATTCAGCACGCCCATCATGCTGAAAATCAGCGTCAGGCCAGATGACAGCATGAACAGCAAGAGCCCGTAGCTCAAGCCGTTCAGCAAGGTAATTAGCGTGAACTCCACGTGCCGATCCTCTCGATCAAGTACGACCGTACTATTTTCGTTCCATAAAAAAACAGCGTGGCAGGGAGTGCCACGCTGTTGCGGCTTGCTGTTATGACGGGCGTTTCATCTGGCACGAGGTCGGCTGGGTCGCGACATAGGTCTCGGTTTTCTGATCGGTCTTCCAGCCGTAGCCAGTATTTTCCTGATCAAATTTCACGGTCTTGCCGTCCACCTTGGACCAGGTCGCGATATACAGCGGTTGCTGCAACTGATGGTCGGCCTTGCGCATTTCGACCTCGCCGTTCAGGCTCTTGATCTTCATGCCTTCCATCGCCAGCGCCACCTTCAGCGGCTCGACCGACTTGCTGGTCTTGATCGCCTTGGCCAGCATCTGGATTCCGGTAAAGGTCGCCATGACATAGAAATCGTCGTCGTATTTTTTCTTGTACGGCTCGAAGATCTCGCGGCCCGAGAAAGCCTCGGTGTTCTGATGCCAGTAAGCGACGATCTTGACGCGGTCCGCACCAGCCGCGCCCATCGCGGTCGGCACGCCCGTAGTACCGCCGTAATAGGTATAGAAATTCGCCTTCAGGTCCGCTTCCTTGGCCGACTTGATCAACAGCGCCAGATCAGCGCCCCAGTTGCCGGTGATGACCGTATCGGCGCCCGAGGCCTTGATCTTGGCGACGTACGGCGAGAAATCCTTGACGGTGGCGATCGGATGCAGGTCGTCGCCGACGATCTGGATATCGGGGCGTTTGCGCTTGAGGTATTCCTTGGCGGCGCGCGTGACGGCCACGCCGTGCGCATAATTCTGGCCGATGATGTAGACCTTCTTGATGCCCTGGTCCTTGGCCATGAAGGTGGTCATGGCTTCCATCTTCATGTCGGAATTTGCGTCGAGACGAAAGTGCCAGAAACTGCACTTGCTGTTGGTGAGATCCGGATCGACCGCAGCGTAATTCAGGAAGAGCACTTCCTTGCCGGGATTGCGTTCATTGTGCTTGGCGACCGCATCGGCCAGCGCCAGCGCGACGCCCGAACCATTACCCTGCACGATGTAGTGGTAGCCCTGATCGATCACGGTCTTCAACTGCGTGAGCGACTCTTGCGGGCTGCCCTTGTTGTCGAAGCCGACAACTTCCAGCGTGTTGTCGCCGGCGTCCTTGTTCTTGTTGGCCAGGTCGGCCATCGCCTGCCAGCTCTTCAGGCCATTCTGGCCCACCGGCGCAAACGCACCCGAGAGCGGATCGATGAACGCAATCCTGATGTTTTCAGAGAAGGCGGCGGGAGCAGCGCACGCAGCGCCTACCGCAACCGCCAGTAACGCTGGACGGAAAGTCGCAATCATTTGTCTCTTCCTTATGGTTTTTGTACGCTAAGAATATCGGCGCTTTTGCATCGTGTAAAGCATATTTGTCCGGCGCGGCAAGCCCGCGCAGACGTGCACCGGAACCTACCCCGGTGCGCGTTGCGAATGGATGGACAATGCCTGGATCGCAGGCTGACCGGGCACCGTACGGCGGCGCCCGATCGACACGGCATCAGGTTTTGGCAGGCCGCTTCATCTGGCATGAAGTCGGCTGGGTAGCGACATAGGTTTCGACCTTCTGGTCGGTTTTCCAGCCATAGCCGGTTTTTTCCTGGTCATACTTGACGGTCTTGCCATCGAGCTTGGTCCAGGTAGCAATGTAGAGCGGCTGCTGGCCCTGATGATCGGCGGCGCGCATCTCGAATTCGCCGTTCAGCGCCTTGACCTTCATGCCTTCCATGGCGAAGGCGACCTTGGTCGGATCGGCCGACTTGGCGGTCTTCACAGCCTTCGACAGCATTTCGATGATGGTGTAGATATCGACCACGTACAAATCGTCGTTGTACTTGGCGCGGAATTGATCGGCCAGCTCGTGGCCGGAGTAGGTCTCGTTGTTTTCGTGCCAGTACGCGACCATCTTGACCTGGCCCGCACCGGCGGCACCCATCGCCGTCGGTACGCCCGAGGTGCCGGCATAATAGGTGTAGAACTTGGCGGTCAGGCCGGCATCCTTGCCGGCCTTGATCAGCAACGCCAGGTCGGCGCCCCAGTTTCCGGTGATAACCGTGTCGGCGCCGGAAGCCTTGATCTTGGCAACGTAGGGCGAGAAATCCTTGACGGTGGCAATCGGATGCAAGTCATCACCGACGATCTGGACGTCAGGACGCTTGCGCTTCAAAAGCTCCTTGGCAGCGCGGGTGACCTGCTGCCCGTGCGCGTAGTTCTGGCCAATGATATAGACCTTCTTGATGCCCTGGTCTTTTGCCATGAACGATGTCAGCGCTTCCATCTTCATGTCGGAGTTCGCATCGAAGCGAAACTGCCAGAAACTGCACTTGCTGTTGGTCAGATCCGGGTCGATGGCCGAATGATTCAGGAACACGACTTCCTTGCCCGGATTGCGTTCGTTGTGCTTGTTCACGGCATCGATCAGCGCCAGTGCCACGCCGGAGCCATTGCCCTGCGCGATGTAGTGATAACCCTGGTCGATCACGGTCTTCAGCTGTGTCAGCGACTCTTGCGGACTGCCTTTGCCGTCGAACCCGACGACTTCGATCGTATTGCCGGCACCAGCGAGTTGCTTCTTGTTCGACATCTCGGCGAACATCTGGTACGTGTTCAACTGGTTCTGTCCGATCGGCGCGAAGGCGCCCGACAGGGTCTCGATCAGAGCGATCTTGATGACTTCGGCGGAGGCAGTCGGCGCGGCAAACGCCGCGGCGACGGACAGGGCTAGTACGGCTGGGCGGATCTGCTTGAACATTTGTCTCTTCCTTGTAGTTTTTTATGGATGCTTCGGTGCTTCTGATGCGTTTTAAAACACTGCAACAGGAACCACTCAGGCAGTTGGCAGGACATGGTCCTTGAACTGTTCTCTCAATTTGTTCTTCAGTATCTTGCCAGTGGCGCCGATTGGTAACGCATCGATGAAGGCGATGTCGTCCGGTGTCCACCACTTGGCGATCTTGCCTTCGTAAAATTGCAGCAGCGCTTCCTTGCTGACTTCGGCGCCAGTCTTGACGACCACCAGCAGCAGCGGACGCTCGTCCCACTTCGGATGAAAGACGCCGATGCACGCAGCCTGCAACACGGCCGGATGCGCCATGGCGATGTTTTCCAGATCGATGGTACCGATCCACTCGCCACCGGACTTGATGACGTCCTTGCTGCGATCGGTGATCTGCATGTAACCGTCCGGATCGATGGTGGCCACGTCACCGGTCGGGAACCAGCCGTCGACCAGCACATCGCCGCCTTCGTTCTTGAAGTAGCTCTTGATGATCCACGGGCCGCGCACCAGCAGGTTGCCGTAGGTCTTGCCGTCCCACGGCAACTCCTTGTTGGCGTCGTCGACGATCTTCATGTCCACGCCGAAGATGGCATGGCCCTGTTTTTCGAGGATCGCGGTCTGCGCTTCGTCCGACAGCGCCAGATGTTTGGTCTGCAGCGTTCCAGCCGTACCCAGTGGCGACATTTCCGTCATGCCCCAGGCGTGCACCACTTCGACGCCATGCTGCTGGCGGAATGCCTTCATCATCGCCGGTGGACACGCCGACCCGCCGATGACCGTGCGCTTGAAGCTGGAGAATTTAAGGTTGTGCTGGGCCACGTAATTCAGCAGGCCGAGCCAGACCGTCGGCACACCGGCCGAGAACGTCACCTGTTCCGATTCGAACAATTCGTAGATCGACTTGCCATCCATTGCGGGACCGGGGAATACCAGCTTGGCGCCGGTCAGCGGCACCGAGTACGGCAAGCCCCAGGCATTGACGTGAAACATCGGCACCACGGGCAGTACCGTGTCGCGCGCCGAGACGTTCAGCGAATCCGGCATCGCCGATGCATAAGAATGCAGCACCGTCGAGCGGTGCGAATACAGCGCACCTTTCGGGTTCCCGGTCGTACCGGACGTGTAGCACAGCGATGAGGCAGAATTTTCATCGAACAGCGGCCAATCGAGCTCTGACGAATTCGCGGCGATCAACTCTTCGTAGCAAAGCAGGTTCGGAATCTTTGTTTCGGCCGGCATGCGATCGCGGTCGCACATCAGGACGAATGCCTTGATGGTCTTGCAGTGTTCGGCAAAAATTTCCACAGCCGGCAGGAAGGTCAGGTCGAACAGCATGACCTGGTCTTCGGCATGATTGGCAATGTAGGCGATCTGGTCCGGATGCAAGCGCGGATTGATCGTGTGCAGGACCGCACCGGAACCGGAAATCGCGTAGTACGCTTCCAGATGACGATAGCCATTCCAGGCGATGGTGCCGACGCGGTCACCCATCTTCACGCCCAAACCTGCCAGGGCATTGGCGAGCTGCTTGGACCGCTTGTGGCAATCCCGGTAGGTGTAGCGGTGGATGTCGCCTTCGACCCGGCGGGAGACGATTTCATTCTGGCCGAAGTAACGATCGGCGTGCTGGATGATGCTGGAAATGAGGAGGGGCTGATCCATCATTTGTCCCATCAACGGACTTTGCGTGTACTGCACCATCGTGTCTCCTGAAGCGAGTTGATTTTTCTAAGACGGATTTTTGAACGCCCGTGCTATTACCGTCAATGACTTTCGATGGTGCAATGCACCAAGCCCCCTGCCCGCCTGGATCGCCTAGGTGTTATCCACAGTCACGACGGTTTTGTAGAGGCTGTTTTTCGGGCTGCGCATTACGCGCCGCAGCATCGGCTCGAAGCTCGCCAGCGGCAGCGTGTCGTAGTCGGGGTCGAATGACGGCGCGTCGTAGCGTTCGCAGAATTCCAGCGTCTGGTCGTAGACTGCCTGGCCGGCAAACTGGTCGCGCAGGTTGCGATCCATGCCGAAATGATGAAAGAAGTAATAGCCCTGAAAGATGCCGTGTTTTTCGATCATGCTGAATTTGTCGGCATCGACGAAGGGTTTCAGGATCGCAGCGGCGATGTCGGGGTGGTTGTAGCTGCCGAGCGTATCGCCGATATCGTGCAACAGCGCGCAGACGACATATTCCTCGTCGCGGCCGTCACGCATGGCGCGGGTCGCGGTCTGCAGGCTGTGGGTCAGGCGATCGACCGGGAAGCCGCCATAGTCGCCGTCGAGCAGGCGCAGGTGCGCCAACACTCGGTCCGGCAGGCCCCGAGCATAGTGCTTGAATTCTTCGCCGATCTTTTGCCAGTCGTCGGATGTGCTTTGCTGCATGTCGGTAAAGGTCGCCGGTACGTCCATGAAATTCTCCTGGAGTGATGTGAAGGGGGCGTGCGGTGGCCGAGGGGCGCGGCAATGCCGTGCGCGCCTCAGTGCCGGTTTCCGATCCGGAAATCAGGTACGGTAGGACGTGTCCTTGCGGTCCAGCCGACGCAACAGCCCGGGCCAGGCCAGCATGCCGCCGAGCGACTTGGTGGCAGCTTTGGCCTGGCCGATGGCGCCGTCGATGATGGCCTGCGGGATCGGAATCAGTTCGCCGCCGCCGGATTGCGCGCGGATCTGGATGGTGCAGGCGGCTTCGAAGAAGTACATCGCCTGAAATGCGTCAGCGATGGTCTTGCCAACGGTGAGCAAGCCGTGATTGCGCAGCATCAGATAATTCTTGTTGCCGAGATCGGCCACCAGTCGCGGCTTCTCTTCTTCGTTCAGCGCCACGCCTTCGTAGCCGTGATACGCCAGGCTAGCCAGGATGAAGATCGATTGCTGCGACAGCGGCAGCACGCCGTTCTTCTGCGCCGAGACCGCCACGCCGTTCAGGCTGTGGACATGCAGCACGCACTGGGCGTCGTGCCGCACCGAGTGGATCGCCGAATGGATGGTGAAGCCGGCCGGGTTGACCGGGAACGGCGACTCTTCGATCTTGTTGCCTTCCAAATCGATCTTGACCAGGGACGAGGCGGGGATTTCATCGAACATCATGCCGTAGGGATTGATCAGGAACTGGTCTTCGGTGCCGGGCACGCGTGCCGTAATGTGGGTAAACACCAGGTCGCTCCATCCGAAATCGGCCACCAGGCGGTAGCAGGCAGCCAGATCGACCCGGGTCTGCCACTCTTCCGGCGAGACGCGTTGCTGCATCGAGGGGATCATTAACTTGTCGGGTGCATTCATGGTGCGTGTCTCCTGGTTTATGTTGTCTGTCAAAATGATGGTTGCACTTCTAGGCGATGCAAGCCGTGTGATTGTTGCTGTCGCAAGAATAGTATAAGTTTAATCGCAACGAAACGTGGGCGGCGTTTTTATCGGGCAATCCAGGAGCTGGCATCGGCATGCCACCCTGAGCCGAAACCGGAGGAACCTGTTACCGTAATGCGGTTTCGTGGCGCCCTGCCGCGTTCCTTACCGAATTCTTTTTTAGCCATGAATGAATCTGCTGTCCCTGTCAACATGATTGCCGCCGGCGCCAACATCGACACCCTGCCCTTCGGCCACGCCTTCGGCGCGCTGGCGCCGGTGTTTTACACCCGGCTGCAACCGACCCCACTGCCACACCCCTATCTGGTCGGCGCCAGCGCCGATGCCGCGGCACTGGTCGGGATCGATCCTGCCGCTTTCGACACCCGGGAATTCATCGAAGCTTTTACAGGGAACCAGCTCCCCGCGGCCGCCCAACCGCTGTCCGCCGTCTATTCCGGCCACCAGTTCGGCAACTGGGCCGGGCAGCTTGGCGATGGCCGCGCGATTCTGCTGGGTGATTTGCCGGCACCATCGACGGCCTCACCGCACCTGCTCGAAGTGCAGTTGAAGGGGGCCGGCCCGACGCCTTATTCCCGCATGGGCGACGGGCGAGCCGTGCTGCGCTCGTCGATTCGAGAGTTTCTCTGTTCCGAGGCGATGGCCGCGCTCGGCATTCCGACCTCGCGGGCGTTGTGCGTGACTGGCTCCGACCAGTTCATCATGCGCGAGACGCCGGAGACTTCGGCGGTCGCCACCCGCATGGCGCCAAGTTTCATCCGTTTCGGTTCGTTCGAGCACTGGTTCTACAACGACCGGCCGGCCGAACTGAAACTGCTGGCCGACCATGTCATCGACCGCTTCTATCCGGCGCTGCGCGAGACCGACAATCCGTACGCGGCGCTGCTGACCGAGGTCGCGCGCCGCACCGCGCACACGATTGCGCAATGGCAGGCGGTCGGTTTCATGCATGGCGTCATGAATACGGACAATATGTCCATCTTGGGACTGACGCTCGATTACGGTCCGTTCGGCTTCATGGAAGCCTTCGATGCGCGCCATATCTGCAATCACACCGACCAGCAAGGCCGCTACTCATACGCGATGCAACCCCAGATCGGCCACTGGAACTGCTTCGCCCTTGGCCAGGCGTTGCTGCCGCTGATCGGCGAGGTCGAGGCGGCGCAGGCGGCGCTGGCCGATTACCAGCCGCAATACAATGCGCGCTTCGGCGCCCTGATGCATGCCAAGCTGGGCCTGAGCACGGTGCAGGCCGACGATGCGACGCTGATCGATGCGATGTTTGCGATCCTGCAGGCGAGCCACGTCGACTTCACGCTGTTCTTCCGCCGTCTCGGCCGGTTGCGCCAGGCAGATCCGGGCGCGGACGCACCGCTGCGCGATCTGTTCATCGACCGTGCCGCATTCGACGCCTGGGCAGTACAATATCGCGGCCGGTTGCAACAGGAAGGCAGCGTCGATGCGGTGCGTGAGCTTGCAATGCAGGCAACCAACCCGAAATACGTCCTGCGCAATTACCTGGCCCAGGTTGCCATTGAAAAAGCGCAAAACAAGGATTTCACCGAAATCGCCACGCTGCTCGCCGTTCTGCAAAAGCCGTTCGACGAGCAACCCGAACATGAACACTATGCTGCCCTGCCTCCGGACTGGGCCAGCGATCTGGAAGTGAGTTGCTCATCATGACAAACAAAGTCGTCAAGACCGACGCCGAATGGCGTGCCGAACTCCCCGAGCTCGATTACGAGGTCACGCGCCACGCCCACACCGAGCGCGCCTTCACCGGCCGCTACTGGGACCACCACGAAGCCGGCATCTATACCTGCGTGTGCTGCAATACGCCCCTGTTCGCCTCGGACGCAAAATTCGATTCCGGCTGCGGCTGGCCGAGCTACTTCACGGCCCTGAACCCGGACAACGTGCGCGAGAACGTCGACCGCACCCACGGCATGGTCCGCACCGAAATCGTGTGCAATGTCTGCGACGCTCACCTGGGCCACGTCTTCAACGATGGACCGAAACCGACCGGCCTGCGTTATTGCATCAACGGCTCGGCACTACGCTTCGATCCCAGCGACGATGCCGGCGCAGGCGCCGGCAAGGGTGCCGCGACATGAAGTTCCTGTTCGACCTGTTTCCCGTCATCCTGTTCTTCATCGTCTTCAAGTGGGGCGAGGGACATGCAGCCGTGGCCCAATCGCTGGTGCAGCAATACATGTCGGGCCTCGTGTCGGGCAACACCGTCGCCCTGGACCAGGCCGCGATCATGCTCGCCACGGGCGTGGCGATCGTCGCCACCCTGTGCCAGATCGGCTACCTGCTGGCGCGCCGGCGCAAGGTCGACGGCATGTTGTGGATGTCGCTGGGGATCATCACAGTATTCGGCGGTGCCACGATCTACTTCCACAACGACACCTTCATCAAGTGGAAGCCAACGGTACTGTACTGGTGCTTCGCTGCCGGCCTGCTGATCGCGCAACTGGGACTGAAGAAAAACATCATTCGCAACATGCTGGGGCACCAGATGTCCCTGCCGGAGCCACTGTGGCTGCGTCTGAACCTGGCGTGGGCACTGTTCTTTGCCTTCATGGGAGTGCTGAACCTGCTGGTGGCGTTTAATTTCCCGACGGCGACCTGGGTCAACTTCAAGCTCTTCGGCGGCACCGGCCTGATGCTGCTGTTCGTGGTCGGTCAGACCATGTTCCTGTCGAAATACCTGAAAGACGCACCATGACTGCTCCCATCAGCGAACGTGAACAAAAGATCCTCTCACTCATCAATGCAACTTTTGCGCCAACAGCGTGTCTGCTGGAGGATGAATCCGCGCAGCATGCGGGTCATGCCGGCGCTGCCTCCGGTGGCGGCCACTACCGCTTGCGGCTGGTCTCAAGCCGTTTTGATGGATGCAACCGGGTTGCCCGGCATCGGCTAGTGTATGATTGCCTCGACGACATGATGCGGTCCGAGATACACGCGCTGGCGATCAATGCGCTGGCACCTTCCGAAGTGACTGGCCAAGAGTATTCCTGAGCCGCCATCTGTCCGATACAGCTTCACCTTTTATTCCCTTTTAGGATTTGACAATGACATTGAAACCCGCCCGTTTGCTGGCCATTCTGCTTGCCGCCGCTTCGTTGCCAGTCATGGCCCAAAATCTCGCCGTCGTCAATGGCAAGCCAGTCCCGTCCTCGCGCGCCGATGCGATGGTCAAACAGATGGCAACGCAGGGTCAGCAGGATTCGCCGCAGCTGCGCGCAATGGTCAAGGAAGAGCTGATCAATCGTGAAATCCTGATCCAGGAAGCCGACAAGCAGGGCCTGGGCGCAACTGCCGATGTCAAGAACCAGGTCGAAATCGCGCGTCAGTCGATCGTCATCCGCGCGCTGGTTCAAGACTACCTGAAGAAGCACCCGGTCTCCGATGCCGAGATCAAGGCTGAGTACGATCGCTTCAAGACGCAGGCCGGCGACAAGGAATACAAGGCTCGTCATATCCTGGTTGAGAAGGAAGAGGACGCAAAAGCCATCATCGCCAAACTGAAGGGCGGCGCCAAGTTTGAAGAACTGGCCAAGCAATCGAAGGATACCGGTTCGGCTGCCAATGGCGGGGATCTGGATTGGGCTTCGCCAGCGTCGTTCGTCAAGGAATTCTCCGCGGCGATGATCGGCCTGCAAAAAGGTCAGATGACTGAAACCCCGGTCAAGACCCAATTCGGTTATCACATCATCAAGCTTGACGACATGCGCGCCGCCAAGGTCCCGACCCTGGAAGAAGTCAAGCCACAGATCGCGGAATCACTGCAGCAGAAGAAACTGCAAGCGTTTCAGCAGGAACTGCGCGGCAAGGCAAAAATTTCCTGATAATCCGTACGCCCGCGCCCCGGTCGAACTGACAGGGCGCACCACAAGAACCCGCCTGCCAACCAGCACGCGGGTTTTTTCATTGGATCGACCATTTCGCCAATCCGTCTTGTGCAAACCCCGAGAGTGCTGAACCATTCCTGTTACGCTATGCGGACAAGAACAGCGCGCCACACATGGCATGCAGAGTCGATGACAAGGGAGAACCACCATGCAGTCAACAGGACGGGCTTTGCCCCACCGGATCGTCATCGTCGGCGGCGGCGCCGGCGGACTCGAACTGGCGGTGCGCACCGGCAATGCACTCGGTCGGCGCAACGAGGCCGACATTACCCTGATCGACGCGGCGCGGACCCACGTCTGGAAGCCGCTTCTGCATCAGGTGGCGGCCGGCACGCTCGATACCCATGCCGACGAGCTCGAGTATTTTGCGGTCGCACGCAACAACCATTTCCGGTTTCGCCTGGGACGCATGGATGGCCTGGACCGGGCTGCCAGGCAGATCCATCTGAGCCCGACCTTCGACGAGACCGGCGAGGAAGTCATGCCACGTCAGTCGATCGGCTACGACACGCTCGTTGTTGCGTTGGGGAGCCAGGCCAACGACTTCAATACGCCCGGCGCACGGGAGAACGCCATCATGCTCGACACCCCCGCCGAGGCCGAGCGCTTTCACCAGCGGATCATCAACAGCTGCCTGCGAGCGCAGGCGGTCGATGCGGCGGCCCGCAAGCCGCTCATGGTCGCCATCATTGGCGGCGGCGCGACCGGGGTGGAGCTGTCCGCCGAGCTGCACATGATGAACCGGATACTGGCCAATTACGGTCTGTCGAACGGCGTGCCGGGGAACGATTTGAAAATCGCCATCATCGACGCCGCCCCGCGCCTGCTGCCGGCCCTGCCGGAACGACTCTCGGACTCCGTGACGCACGAGCTCAATGTCCTCGGGATCGACGTGCATGTCAGCGAAAAGGTGGTGGAAGTCAGCCGCGAAGGCGTGCGCATGGCCAGTGGCGTGTTCATCCCGGCCAGCATCGTGGTCTGGGCTGCCGGCATCAAGGCCCCGGACTTCCTGCACGACATTGCCGGGCTGGAGACGACCCGCAACAACCAGCTGGTCGTCAACCACTGCCTGCAGACCAGCCGTGATCCGACCATCTTCGCATTGGGCGATTGCGCAGCGTGCCCGCAGGAAGCGGGCCAGCCGCTGGTGCCGCCACGCGCTCAGGCAGCGCATCAGCAAGCTACGCTGTTGGCGAAATCACTGGTGCGCCAGTTACGCGGCAAGACATTGCTGCCGTTCCGTTATCGCGACCACGGCTCGCTGGTATCACTCGGGAATTACAGCACGGTCGGCTCGCTCATGGGTGCACTGGCCAGCGGCTCGGTCTTCATCGAAGGAAAAATTGCCAAACTGATGTACTGGTCGCTGCACAAGCAGCATCAGCTGGCTGTCACCGGTGTGCTGCGCACCATCCTGGCGGTCTGCGCCGAAACGATCGACGCGGTGCGCAATCCTCGGATCAAGCTGCACTAACGAAGCAGATCCGGCATGCCGGACCTACCACTGGCTGGGTGGCGGCTCGTGGTGGACGTCGGCAAAGCGGCGGGCAAAATCGTTCGCCGTCATGCCCAAGGTGTTGCGCACGCTTGGATCGGC
Organism: Herminiimonas sp.; assembly: GCA_014376645.1. Classification (GTDB taxonomy): domain Bacteria; phylum Pseudomonadota; class Gammaproteobacteria; order Burkholderiales; family Burkholderiaceae_D; genus JANXSS01. The sequence goes on from JACMRD010000206.1 coordinate 24,486, forward strand.
GCCCTCCTCCAACAACAACTTCACGGTGCCGTTGTAACCGCCGCGCGCCGCCATCATCAGCGGGGTCGTCTTGTTGGGTGCTTCGGCATCGATGTAGGCTGATTTTTCGAGCAGGATGCGCACGATGTCGTCATTACCGATGCTGGCGGCGTAATGCAGCGCGGTCCAGCCAGGCCGATTCGGTTCGGCGCCTTTGTCCAGCAGCGCCACCACGGCATCACGATCCCCCTTGAACGCGGCGACCATCAGCGCGGTGTCACCGTTGGGTGCACGGGCTTCCAGATTGATCTGTCTTGATTCGAGCAGGACCGCAAGCGACTTGGGCGAACCGTTGCGAATGACGAAGATCAGCGCCGGGTCGCCACGGCGCTCCTCAATCGTGTTCGGATCAATGCCACGGTCGAGCAGCGCCTTGACGGTCGGTCCGAGGTCGAGTTCGAGCGCCTTGAAAAAGTCCTGGTAAGCACCGGCCAACGCCGACGTCGCGCAGAACAGTGCCGCCGCCGCGATCAGACCCCGCGACATCGCTCGAAGACTTACCGTACCAGCACTGAGACGGCCTAGAAATGACATTCGATTACCCTCGCACCATTTTGAATAGTTTAAAGAAATTGTCTGACGTCTCGCGCGCCACCTGTTCGAGTGGCAGCTCCTTGAGCGGCGCGATGAATTCGGCGACATGGCGCACCAGCCCTGGCTCGTTCATCTTGCCGCGATGCGGTACCGGCGCCAGATAGGGCGAATCGGTCTCGATGAGCATGTGCGACAGCGGCACCGCACGCGCCACCGCCTGCAAATCCTTGGCGCTCTTGAACGTCACGATCCCTGAAAACGAAATGTAGAACCCCATCGCCATGGCGGCCTCGGCGACTTCCATCGACTCCGTGAAGCAGTGCATGACCCCACCTGCGCCACCGGCATCGGTGCCGGCGCCCTCTTCCTGCATGATGCGGATGGTGTCGGCGGCAGCAGCGCGGGTATGGATGATCAGGGGCTTGCCGGTGACCCGCGAGGCCCGGATATGTACCCGGAAGCGTTCGCGCTGCCATTCGAGGTCACCGGTGAGGCGGAAGTAATCGAGACCGGTTTCACCGATCGCGACGATTTTCGGATGGTCGGCCAGGGCCACGAGTTGCTCCACGCTCGGCTCCGGCGTATCCACGTAATCGGGATGGACGCCAACCGATGCGTAAATGTGCGGATACTGCTTGGCCAGTGCCAGCACTTGCGGGAAATCCGGCAGGTCGACCGATACGCACAGGGCATGGGTGACCTGGTTCTCGCGCATTTTGTCGAAGATTTCAGGCAGCCGGACCGCCAGTTCCGGGAAATTGATATGGCAGTGGGAGTCGATGTACATCGGCGAATTGTACGCCGTACTTCGGGCAGCCTGCACGACCCATCGGCGGGCGGGCCGCCCGGTTCAGCCGACCCGCTTGCCCAGGATGACCAGATCGCGCTCGATGCCGTCCAGGGTTGCCACGCCCGGCATGTGGGCCCACCGGGCAAACCCGAAACGCTCGAACAATTTCAGGCTCGGCTCGTTGTGTCCGAAGATGAACCCGAGCAGCGTGTGGACGCCGATTTGCGGCGCGAAGGCGATCGCCTGCTCCAGGAAATACCTGCCCAGCCCTCTGCCGCGGTGGGCTTCATGCAGGTAAATCGACAGCTCGGCCGTACCGGCATAGGCCGGACGGCCATAAAAATTGGAATAGGACAGCCACCCGATGATCTCGCCATCCTGCTGCGCCACCCATAACGGACGGCGTTGCGGATCATGATCATCGAACCAGGCTTCACGCGAGGCAACGGTAATTTCTTCGGTGTCGGCCGTCACCATGCGCGAGGCCACGGTGCTGTTGTAGATGGCAACGATGGCGTCGAGGTCGTCACGTCGGGCCAGGCGATGGGTCAGGTTTGCAGGGTCGGTCATCGGTTGAGCAGATAAGAAAAATGCGTGGGAAGGTCTACAGCGTGTGCGTCGCACGCGACGAGCCGATGGCGGCGCCGAGCAACTCCTCGATGCGCTGCTTGACGCGTACGCCGCTTTCGTCACCGGAGAAATGCACGCCGATCCCCTGCGCCTTGTTGTTATTGGCGCCGGCAGGCGTGATCCAGGCGATCTTGCCGGCGATCGGATATTTGGTCGCATCGTCCATCAGGGTCAGGATCAGGTAAATTTCATCGCCGATCTTGTAGGCCTTGGAGGTCGGCACGAAGATGCCGCCATTGGTCAGGAATGGCATGTAGGCAGCGTACAGGGACGCTTTTTCCTTGATCGGCAGGGACAGCACCGACGGGCGCGATAACCGCGCGGCTTCGGGTCCCCCGGTGTTCACGCCTCCTGAAAGTTCAGCCATGTCGTCCTCAACTAAAGATTCGCGCGTAATCCAGCAGCATGTCTTCGATGAACAGTTTCGCCGACAGCGGGTGTTCGGCGATCGCCCGGCGCTGCGTGATTGCCTGCAGCGCGCCCAGCAGATCGTCGACCTCGGCCCGGGCGGCCAGCGTCGCGAGCTGGGCCCGGTGACTTGGGTAATATCGGATTGTGCCCGAAAGCTTGCAGGAAAACACATCAACCAACCATCGTTGCATCCATGCTACGAGCTCCGTCACCGGCGCTTTCTGTAGCCGCTCCGCGGTCGCCAACGCCGCCTCCCGGCCAGGACGGGAAAGCTGCTGCAGGAAATCGTCGAGCAACTCGCGGCTGCCGGCCTGCGACTGCGCCAGTGCGGCCAGCGGTGCGCCACCCTGCTCGGCCAGCCATACCTCGGCATCCTTGACCTGCTGCGCCTTCAGCCAGGCCAAGGCTTCCGCGCGCGCTGGCATCGGCATGGCGAACTTGCGGCAGCGCGACAGGATGGTCGGCAAAAGACGGTCGATCCGGTGGCATACCAGCAGGATCACCGTATTCGGTGGCGGCTCTTCCAGCGTCTTGAGCAAGGCATTGGCCGACGCCGTATTGAGACTCTCGGCCGGATACAGCAGCACGACCCGCATGCCATTGCGATGCGTCGACAGATTCATGAACCCGGCCAGCGCCCGCACCTGCTCGATGCGGATCTCCTTGGAAGGCGCCTTGACGGACTTGGCAGCCTTGCGCGGCTCGGCGCCGTCCTCTTCGCCATCGGCGTCGTCACCGCCATCGAGGATTTCCGGACGCACGCGGCGGAAATCCGGATGGGCGTACTGGGTGAACCAGCCACAGGCGTCGCAGACGCCGCAGGCATGACCGCCTTCGAGCGGACGCTGGCACAGCAGCGACTGCGCAAAATGGGTGGCGAAATCGGTCTTGCCACTGCCGGTGTCGCCGTGCAACAGGATCGCATGGGGCAACCTGCCGCGCGCCTGCTGCAGCTGGTCCCATGCATCTTCTTGCCATGGATAAATAAAGTTGTGCGGCGAAGGTGACATCTGCCTGCTCTCAATTCGAATACATTACTTTAACTGTAAAATCTAGAATGAACCGGAAAAATGATTTAATTCAGATAGTTGAAAGTATTTTCTCAAGTTGTTTGTGAACATTAACGATCGGCACTGTGGCGTCGATCAGGCGAAACCGCTCGGGAAATTCGGCTGCCCGGCGCAGGTACTCATCGCGCGTCCCGCCGAAAAAATCCGCCTGTTCCTGCTCGAACTTGTCGAGGGTGCGACTAGCATCGAGCCGCTGCCGCGCCACCGCCAGTGGTACGTCGAAAAGCAGCGTGATGTCCGGTTGCAGATGCGGATGAACCCAGTGCTCGAGCGTCTCCAGCTTGGTCCGCTCCAGCTTGCGACCGCCGCCCTGGTAGGCAAAGGTGGCATCGGTGAAGCGGTCGGAAATCACCCAGTCGCCGCGCGCCAGGGCCGGCTCGATGACCTCGGCCAGGTGTTCGCGACGGGCGGCGAACATGAGCAGCGCTTCGGTCTCCAGATGCATGGGCCGGTGCAGCAGCAGTTCTCGCAGGGTCTCACCGAGGGTCGTGCCGCCCGGCTCGCGGGTGGTGATGACGATATGGCCGGCAGCGCGCACGCATTCCGCGACAAACCCGATGTGGGTCGACTTGCCGGCACCGTCGATGCCTTCGAACGTGATGAATTTACCTGGTGTCATGAGGTGTGCTGGTCTGGTAGTGAATCATGGGTCAGCGCTGAAATTGATTCACGGCCCGGTTATGGTCGTTCAGGTTATCCGAAAACTTGCTGGTACCGTCACCGCGAGAAACGAAATATAGCGCATCGCCCTTGGCCGGGTTGAGCGTTGCTTTCAGCGACGCTTCGCCGGGCAACGCGATTGGCGTCGGCGGCAGTCCGCCCCGGGTATAGGTGTTGTAAGGCGTATCCGTCTGCAGGTCGCGCTTGCGGATCTGGCCCTGGTAGCGTGCGCCCATGCCGTAGATGACTGTCGGATCGGTCTGCAGAAGCATGCCACGCCGTAATCGATTGACGAACACGCTGGCGATCTGGGCGCGCTCGGCGCGCTGTCCGGTTTCCTTTTCCACGATCGATGCCATGATCAGCGCCTGGTACGGTGTCTGGTATGGCAGATCGGATGCACGCCGGCGCCAGGCATCGTCGAGCTTTTTCTGCATCAGCGCATACGCCTGGCGATATACCTGCAGGTCGCTGGAGCCCTTGGCAAAGCGATAGGTGTCGGGAAAAAACAGGCCCTCCGCCATCTTGAACTCGGGCGCGACTTTCGCCAGCAGTTCCTGCTCGGTCCATGCCACCGACTCGTGCTTGAGCGCGGGATGGGCGGCGACAGCGGCGCGCATCTGCGCAAAGGTCCAGCCTTCGATGATCGGCAGCGCTTCCTGGGCAAACTCGCCGCGCACCAGTTGCTCGACCAGGCGTTGTGGCGAGGTACCTGGCTTGAGGGTGTAGCTGCCGGCTTTCAGGCGCGCGCTGCGACCGGAGGCGCGCGCCAACGACTCAAGGAGCATCGGCTCGACCGGCACGCCTGCCGCAGCGATCTGCTGCGTCGTGCCGCGCACGCCGCTGCCGGGCTCGATCGTGAAGTCGATCGGCGCCGCGCCGAGCGGTGTGATCGGCCGCGTCGCCCAGAGGGCGATCGCCGCGCACGACAGCAAGCCGACCAGCAGGATCGTCAGAATCAGTTTTTTTATCAAGGTTCAGTCCGGGTAATCGACACGCCGCACGACGCCAGCGCGGCCACATCGGGCGCGTCACGGCACGAGATCGGCTGCGCCACTATAATCGAGTCGTTGAATGCGCGTGACTGACAGCGCGTGTCGATGTTCGGCCGACTGTTCGCTGCCATGGCGCAAGAGGCAAGATGATAATGGAAGACGTTGCTCAATCCCCTTTTTTTCGATCGGACCTATGCAAAGCTGGCTGACATTCCTCAAAGACCACGGTGCACTCGAGGTCGATCCGCAAACCCGCGCCATCAGTGGCTTCGCGGGCGCCATCGCTGTTACGCCACCGTCGACCGACTTCGTCGTGCCGTTGACCGCATTCGGTCTCATCGCTGCCAACGGCGCCGAGGCCGCGACCTTCCTGCACAACCAGTTGACCAATGATGTCGAGAACCTGGGTACGGATGAAGTTCGCCTGGCCGGGTACTGCACACCCAAGGGCCGCCTGCTCGCCACCTTCCTGCTCTGGAAAACGGGCGACACCATTTACCTGCAATTGCCGCTGGAACTGCAGGCAACCATCCAGAAGCGCCTGCAGATGTTCATCATGCGTGCCAAGGCCACGCTGACCGATGCCGACCAGCAGACGATCCAGCTGGGCCTGGCAGGTTCCGCCGCCAGCGCTGCGCTATCGACCTGGTTTCCTGTTTTGCCGGCGGCACCCCATGCCAAGGTCGACAGTGCTGCCGGCAGCCTGATGCGGCTGGCCGATTCGCGCCGGTCGTCCGACGCTGCGCCCGGTGTCGAGGACGTACCGCTCTACCTGTGGACCACCGACGGCGCCACGGCGCAGGCGGCCTGGCCGACCTTGATCGCACGTCTGCAACCAGCCAGCGCCGCAGCCTGGCAGTTGGCGCAAGTACGCGCCGGAATCGCCTCGATCACTGCTGCGACCCAGGAAAAATTCGTGCCGCAGATGGTCAATTTCGAAGCCGTCGGCGGTGTCAATTTTCAGAAGGGCTGTTACCCCGGCCAGGAGATCGTCGCCCGCAGCCAGTACCTCGGCAAGCTCAAGCGGCGCATGATGCCCGCCACGGTAGCGGCAGAAGCGATTGCACCCGGCACTGAAGTGTTTGCCGAAACCGATCCGGACCAGGCCTGCGGCATGGTGGTCAATGCGGCCCCCGTGCCCGGCGGCAGCGATTGCCTGGTCGAGATCAAGCTTGCCGCCCTCGAGTCGCCGGTGCATCTGGGTACGATCGATGGCCCGCTGCTGCAGTTCCATGCGCTGCCGTATGTACTGGGCGACGCCGACCGGCCAGATCTGCGATAGTGCGATAGTG
>JACMRD010000207.1 GCA_014376645.1 Herminiimonas sp.
GCGTTGGCAATAAAATTAGTGTCGACCAGGAAGCAAACACGGTCAGATTAATTTAATTTGAGGTCTTTTGGAGACTGGCTGCTGCCTCGCAGGCAAGAAATTCGTCGGATTTGAGGCGGAGTTGGGTGTAAGCGCGCGGTTGTCAGCTAGGTACCTGAGGGTATTGCTACGCATATTACCAAAAGTTCTACAAAACAAAGGCTTGCAGCAGTCGACGAAGCTTGGAACAGTTAAATTTGAAAAAGCGGAGAGCTTAAATTAGGGAAGTGGCAAAACAATTTTTGCGGACAGTCGTTTGTTCTACGCGGTCTTACAGAGGCCGTGCGCTCTAAGAACGCACGCGCCTTAAATGATTAACTGAAAACGACAATTGGAACATAGCCGCCTGTTTGAGTGCTAAACGCTTGCGCCTTTTACTTTCCGCCGTTGTAATTATTCCAATCGGGTTGCGCTTCGAGCATTGCCGATTCAAGATATAGAACAACAAGGGCTCGCCCGCCAAAACTGGCAACGCATTGTTCTGACAACTCAAAATTGCCGGCGTCGTCATTTTCGAACCAAGCATCTGCAGATTGTTTTCCATGCTGACGGCGCTCTTTTCCGCTCTTCAACAGGTCGTAGGCAAACGAATCTTCATCGACTTTGCGTTTGAGGAACCAACGCTTGGGGATATCCTTCGCGAAAAGAGTCCAGCGCCGTCCGTCGTTACCATAGCAAGCAACGACAACTGGAAGCCGATTGCAAGTGGCGAGCCTTATAAATGTAGCCATAAGGCTTGTCTTGAACTGCGTTGCTATATCGGCTAGCACGTCGAAATCCGGATATTTGCCGGAATCTACCCTTGGATTGAACAAAGGTCCAGGCATCAACAAATGTGAGGCAAAGGTATCGGCTTCTTTTTCTAAGGGCTGGCTAGATGCCAAATTATTATCTGCGTCGTCGACCCGACACTTAAATGAACGACCCCGATGTAGGTGCCAATGACCAATTTCGTGAGCCACGGAAAATCTGCGTCGACCAACAACCGGCCCCGGGTTTATCGTAGCGATTCCACGGTTTTCGAAGCCCACGAGTGTCGCTTCACAGCCCACTGTCGGTTCGTAAATGACTTCAAGACCAGCGTCAAATGCGATTGCATCAACGTCCACGTCTTCAGGAGAGTCAATTCCCAAATCACTGATGATAGCCTCGGCGCAATCTCCGGCTGTCATCACTTACTCGACTCCCCTTCTGAGCGAGGCTGTTCAAGCGATTTAATCTGCGAATAAATCCTTAAAACGTCGTCGTCCGAAAGCTCGTTCAACTCTCGGGCTGCCAAGGTAAATCGGCTGTCATTTGTTGCTTCTAAAACGTATCGGCGCGCCTCCTCAGCCGAAACGTTCGCTACGTCGGTCACTTTCTGTTTCTCGCTAGATGCAGCGACGCCAGCTTTTGCGGCTTCTAGCCGCTTTCGGCCGACAGCTTTATTTGCAGACAGGAGGATTTTTAGGCCCGCAGCTTTTTCCGCGTCTGCGCTAACACCTTCCAAAATTTGTTCGTCGGGGATTGCAATCAACTCCTCAACAAAGGCATCCATGAAGTTATCGAATTGGCTATTCTGTGACATTTTCTCTCCGTTCAGAATCAAGGGTGTCGAGTCTGCGTACAAGACGTTTTCGCGCAGCGTCATATTTTTTCGTATCCCAGCCGAGCGCTTGCATTGCGTCCTGACCACGCAAACCGTCAGCCCAAGTCATCGCAAGGTCTTCAAGGTCTGGGTCGCCACCAAGTGATGCATAAATAGCAACTATTTGCTCTTTTCCGGATAGCTCATCTTCCGGGGTGATGCTTGTCATTCCCTCGACCATGGCCTGGTTATCAATACCGGGCCCAGGCGAACGGCCTACTCCGACCTCCCGGTCAACTGGGCTTGCCCTAACGTGCTTCCGAGCGTTACTTGAAATGCTATGCATGGCTGTCTTCAAGACCACTAGGGGATGCATGCCGGCTGGCCACACACGTTCTCCCCCCATTAATTTTGCGAGCGTTTCCTGCAGCAGGTCATCAGGACTCATATCGTCTAACCCTTGGCAAAATTGGGCAGCGATAAGTTTCGCGCGCTTCCAATCTGCCGCGCTAAACGCCTGAAGGACACCATCTATCTGTAAGCGATTTAAATTCACCCGGGTTTCTCCGTGCTGCGCATGGCTGCTTTCATCTAGTAGTACTCCCTCAGCTATCACTGCGGACGCCGGCGCATAAAATATTTTCTTAGGGCGTTCGTCCGCAAACAAGGTTTCGGGAGTCTTTAAAGGTAAGGGGCAAGGATTTACCCTGACCCTCAATTTTTAAGGGATAAACAATATGCAAATAAACCGAAAAACCAGGAACATTGTGAAGTATCTCGGACATCTGAAGCCGGCAGAAACATACTTTGTTGGCTTACCCATAGATGCAGAAGTCGAGGCTGGTCTAAAAATTCACGGCGTTGGCCTCCCCCTTATGCCGGGCCATCGTGTACTCGTTAGTGCAAAGGCAGGGCCAGCATCCCGCAGGAACGCCGATGGGTTCGATATCGTTCACCGGGACCAAGCGAAGGAAACTGCGTGCCGCCAGGTCGTGTGGCATTGGACGCAATTTCGTGGGCGGCACGAGACGGAGGAAATGTCGAAACTAGTTGATGTTCCCTACCAGCGATACCCCCGAACGCGCATTCCGGCTTATAGCGTTGAGCTAGAAGTCAAGATTCGCGCTGATGGAAAAGCGTTCGTCGTTACCGGTCCATTTACCAACATCAGCGACCAGATGTTGGTCGCGACAAATACCGCGAACATGTTGCGGGAGTCGCTCGGTGGGTTCGAAGTTTTAAACGACGACTTGGCAAGCTGGGTCACCGCCCCTATTCGCAGAGTGAATTGGCAATTACTGCACCCGGGTGAAAATCCTTGGAAATCAGCCGGGCCTGCTATCGAAGCATTAATCAGTCGCGCTCCGGTCGGTAACCAAGGCGTGCTGCGCGCTCGATTGACAGCTGTCGGCGAGAAAAATCCTGATTTCGTCGCAATCGGCCTAGGTGGTTTTGAAGGCTACACTGCTTTTGGCTTCAAGAATTTTGCGCTTTGCGTGCTGGAAAGTCCGCAGGTCAACAACGCTACCTACATCCTTGCACTCGAATCGTGGGAAGACATCTCACAATTAACCAAGGCACAAATTCTTGATGCAAAAGCCCATCAAGTACGACTGATTCACAATCGCAGCTGGTTCGTAGCCTTGGACGCGGCACTAACAGCCCGGCGAAAAGCTGCGTGAGCCATTGCGGGGAGGCTATGATTACCTGACTGGCTTCGAACTCGGCTGGTAGTCGCAGAAGCCCGTGCCAGGGGTACTCATCAGCGATGCAGATGATAGTTGTAGGGCCGACCCATTCGCGTCGAGTCACATCGAAGAAAGGCGCCAGATTGGCGTCTTTCTGATTCCCCAAAGTTCATGAGTGCATTTAGGATAAGCTCAAGTTGACAACTGTACATTCATACAGTAGGACACCTGAACCGAATGAACATTCGACAGGTGAAACGTGGACGATGAAGGGTATTTGGCGGCACTTCGGACTTACTGGAAACGGCAGCAAGCCTTTCCATCGATAGCCAAGCTTTGTGACGTCGTCGGCCTAGCCTCCACCTCGTCAGTCTTCGCTTTAGTCGGCCGCCTGGTCGACGCCGGTTACCTGGAGCGCACTGAAGGGCGTATCGCCCCTACACACCGCTTCTTTGCGAGGCCGCTGGTCTCCACGGTGCGAGCGGGTGTACCGCAGCCAGTTGGCCAGGACGCTGTCGAGCTCGTGACCATCGACGACTACCTGATTGACGACCCGAATCGCACGGTCCTGTGTCGGGTCCGTGGTGACTCAATGAAGGATGCCGGTCTGCTGGACGGCGACATCGTTACGGTCGAAAAGAACTCCGCCACTAAAGCCGGCGATATCGTCGTCGCCATCGTTGATGACGACTACACAATCAAGACGCTCCGGCTGAATGCGCAAGGCCGGTACTTTCTGCAGCCAGCGAACACCGCTTTTGCCGACATCCACCCAGTCGGGAGCCTTGAGATTTTCGGCGTCGTTACGGGCTCGTTCCGGAGACTGCGGCGATGAGTGCAGATGCTGACACCAAGTACGCCGAAGTGCCGCCTGGATTTCCCCGGCCGGTTCACCTAGGGGCCTTGCCCGGCGCACAGCCGAAGTTGCTCATGGTCCGGTACAACGACCGCTACTACTCACCAGGCGAAACGCCGCAGGGAGTATACGAGCGTTGGCAGCAATGCGAAGACATCGCATTGCTGCTCCGAACGAAGTCTCTTAAATCCAAGGCGGGGAAGCGGTCGCACATGACCAGAGGTCGAAATATTGGACCAGTACCTGACTCGACTGCATAAGACGGGCTGGGTGTCGCCAGCGGAGGCGCGATGGACGCTTCGCCAGGTTGCGGAGCTACTCGAGTGGCCACCGCCTTTTGGGGCCTCAGAACCGTCTGATGGCACACAGTCAGGCTAAGCATTAATGCGTCCCGTTTTCACCGCGAGAACGTACATGCGGTGCTGGGTAATCGGGTATTCCGACCATGAGCGACGGCGTCCGTATTGAAGCATCCAATCGTTCCTGTTACCTACGAGTTTTCAGACTGCACGACTAGAAGCGAAGCTTTGGTTTCGGGTACGGTGACGCCGAATTGCTCGGTAGCCAATGGCCCTGCATTTGGGGGTATCAAATCCTCTAAAGCCAGGCTGCAAGCGAGAGGAAGCACAATTAACTGCACGTCCATCGGCAACCACAAATCTTGGGATGTTCGGGGGTGTACGAAGGCCCTATGGCCTGTACTAAAAAACCGACGGCCAATCGGATTTACCTATAGGAATCAGTGATGGATTGTGTTTAGGAAGCACTGAGGGAAGCACATTTGTTCGCATCACACACAATAAGCCTGCAGCGGCGGCGTGGGTGGCTCGAAACGATTCACGAGCTGGCACTGATAGTACGCCGGAGGTGCTGCGGGCGAGCGCTGCTCCCGGCTACCAGCGAACGTTCCGGCAAATAACTCGGCAAATATTGCAGAATTTTTTGTTCATAAATTCTTATAGATACTTTAAAATCAACGAGTTAAATATCTAACGAGACGGCAAAAAAGTCGGCAAAATGTACGAGAACACAGCACAATTCGAACCACTGATCCTCAGCGCCCGTCGAGGCGAGCTTCTAGCGCAGGCCGGGCGCATCGTACAAGCCTCCCTCAAGCTGACGGCGTCCGCTAGCGAGACGGCACGGGACACGATCCGGGAACTCGTCCGTTCGATGAATTCGTACTACAGCAATCGGATTGAAGGCCAGAGCACCCATCCCCTCGACATCGCGCGAGCGCTGTCCAATGACTTTTCCCAGCAACCAGATATTGCAAAATTACAAAGAATTGCCGTCGCGCACATCGATGCGGAAAAGGAGCTGGAATCCAAGCTGAGGGACGGGGCGCCTCCCTTGAACGCTGATTTCCTCGTCGCGGCACACCGGGCGCTTTATTCGAGACTGGCGCCGGCAGACCGTACGCTAGACGATGGCCATGTGATCATTCCAGGTGATCTGCGAAATGAAAACGTCGAAGTGGGGCTGCATGTTCCTCCAATATCGCCATCGGTTCCTGGATTTTTACGACGCATGGACGAGGTCTACGACGTCCAGCAGGGATGGGACAATTTGCTGTTGAACGTGGCTTGCCTGCATCACCGCGCCGCTTGGGTGCACCCTTTTCGCGACGGCAACGGCAGGGCCATCCGCCTGCAAAGTCATTGCAGCCTGTGGGCGCTGTCCGACGGGATCTGGTCACCGAACCGCGGCCTTGCCCGCACCCGTGAGGATTATTACGCCCGTCTGCGCAATGCCGATGCGCCACGCCGCGGTGACCTTGATGGCAGGGGGAATCTGACGGATGCAGGTCTCGCCGAGTGGGCGCAATACTTCATGGATGTGTGCGAAGACCAGGTAACTTTCATGACCAGAATGTTGGCACTGGACGAAATGAAGAAGCGTATCGAAGCGCTGGTATTGGTTCGCACGACACAGGACAAGTTGATGAGGGCGCAGGCAATTCTTCCCCTTCACCATACCTTTGCCGCAGGGCCGCTGACGCGCGCCGAATTCGTGCAGATGACCGGTCTTGGCGAACGGACCGCTCGCACCCTGCTGTCTTATCTTCTCTCTTCGAAATTGTTGGTGAGCGACACTGCGCTTGGCCCTGTCAAATTCGGATTGCCGATGGATTCGCTGCAGTTCCTGCTTCCTCAACTCTATCCGGAAGTAAATCAGTTGCAGTAGCGTTGCGATTAAAGTCAGGATGTCTTGACCGAACAGACGCTGCCAAGCGTCGGGACAGTGGCCAGGCAAAATTCGTTACCGCTTCCTCGATTTTTAGAACGTCGAATCATTCGATAATTTTTCGTACGTTTCATCAAAAATCGTACCGTTGACCAGGCTCTGGTCGGCCGCGCCGTACTGCACCAGCCAGTCGCCTTGTTCACCGGCCAGCACACCTTTGCCGCCCGGCAGCGGGAGGCGAACCGGATGGGTGATCTGCACCGCCAGCGCCGGCATGGCACGGGTGCGGTAGCGACCGGGGGCGCCCATGACGGTGGGCGGTACCGCATCGTATTTTTGCTCGAAAGCGGCCCGCGTGACGGGCCAGACTTCATCCCGGGTACCGGTCACCAGGGCATCCCCGCGGCCACAGGCGACCACGCCTTCGAGCGTGGCGATCGATCCGGCCTGTTCGGCGAACCGGACATCGACGTCGATGATTCGCTTCCGGTACAGCCTGGCGCCGTCGATGCCGTCGACGAGATGGTTGACTGTGTGTGTACGGGTCACTGCGTTCATCCTGATGTGCTCTGCGGCGATTGGCTCAGGCGCCGGTCGCCGCCTCGATGGGTTTTGCACGCTGCAATGCATGCCAGGCAGCCTGATCGGCGGTGAAGACTTTCAGCGCATCCATCAGGCGGACTTGCGATCCCGAGGCGTCGGCCTCGACATGGCGCAGTGCATGCAATACCAGTTTGCCGCGCTGGATTTCCTGCTCGAGTCCGAACAGGTCGGCGACCTTGCGCATGCTGCCCCAGAACGCCAGCGATACGATCTGCAAAACGATCAGGACATGATGTGCGATCTCGCTCAAGAGGTGCTTGCCGGTCAGGAACTCGGTCGCGACCTGTACCACCAATACCAGCAGGATGACCAGAAACACGCCCATGCCAAGACTGGCCAGCCAGTTCAATACCGCGACCGCACGTTCGCGGCGCACGATGAGCTTGTCGGCATGGTAGGCGGCCTGGGCTTCGACGAAATCCTGGCGCGCACGCAGGATCCGGTCGATGGGCCCGGCGGCCGGCAGGTTCGATTCCGGTTGCGGGGACGCCGCGCTTTGCCGGCTGCGCAGATATTCCAGCGACAGGACCGCCAGCCTGACCCAGCCCGCTTCGGCATGCTCGACCATCGGCAGGAATTCATGCACGCAGACCGGCTGGTCGAGCACGCCGAGGACATACTGGACCCGCAGGCACTCGGCCAGCAGCCGGTAGTCTTGATGCTGGTTCTCCACCCGGTCGGCCTTGGCCGCCGCATAGCGGCCCCAGGCCCAGGCCAGAGAGAGCAGATAGAGCAGGAAGAACGCAGCGGGTCCCACCCAGTGCTTCCAAAATGCGGACATGCACATCTCACCCAGGAAAAAATCCGGATGCTGACATCCAAGGGAGAACTCGGTAAAGATCGCGTAACCCAGGGCGGAACCGATTCCGCACACGATCAGGCTGGCTGGCAGCAGCATGCCGAACAATCCGATCAAACGGCCCAAGGGACTGCGGGGATACAGGCCCGCCAGTTGATTGGTCGTCGCCAGCACCAGCTGTTGCCAGCGTGTCTGGTACAGGATCGCGAAATGGTCCGCTGCGGCGCCGACGGTATGGAGCCGCGCCATGCCCGGCGCCTCGGGCACGGGACGTGCCGGGTGGGGACATGCCTCGGTCGCTTGGATCGCCGTATTGCAACGGGCGATGAAAAACCCGTTGTCGGCTGGCTTGCCCGCGAGCTTGCGATTGAAGCGCTCCAGGGCGGCGAGCTGGACGCAGACGATCCGGGCGTCGCCGTCGGCCGATTCCTGATGCTCACCAGGCGCCGTCTTGCCGGTCACAAAACCGTGGAATAAAGCGGCGGTGTAGCTCCACGCGGTCACCGGTGCGACGACTTCCTGCAACAGCGCGCACAAGCTGCCGACGGCCGCGTCGTGGCAGAGCAACGTGAATTCCACTTCGAGACAAGGCTTGATCACGTCCGAGGAGACCGCCACGGTACGCACGATCCGGAACCAGACCGGTGCGCCCGCATCCTCGTCCGCAGGGCGCGCGGCAAAGATCAGTTCCGTATCGGGCAATAACGCTTGCAGGCCGGCAATCGCAATAGCGGCACGGCGCCGCTCGTCGTCGCTGAAGCCATCGGCAATGCCGATATAAACCGGGATCGTGGTTAGGCGTTCCGTAACAGGCAACATGGCTTCGTAAGTCCTTTATCGTGCAGGCCCGGCCTGGGTGGATGCGGTTCGCGACCACTGCACGTGATCGTCCACCGCTGCCGCGGCGTCGGTATTGTACTGTGAGCAAGAGCGCATGGCCCGGCTGCAGCAGATCGGCAGCAGATCGGCAGCAGGACGAGTTTGTCGGATTCAACATTTTTCCAGCAAGTCTCATCATACGGACCGTTGCCGCGAAAACACATGGGTATGATCGGTTCAGCATCCGGGCTGCCGGGCAAGCTGAACCACAGCCTTGCTGAAGGTACGCATGACATTTCACGATGAAGCCAGCCGAAATCGACCGGATCCGGAGCACGAATCCCTGACGCGGGCGCTCAAGTTGTCGAGCGCTTGCAGCATGGTGCTGGTCCGTACGAAAACCGAGGAGGATTTTCTCGACGCGATCTACCGGCTCGCGGCGGAAACCGGTGGCTACCGGATGGCCTGGGTCGGCTTCGCTGAACAGGATGCTGCCTGTTCGGTATCGTACCGGGCGCATGCCGGCCACCATGCCGGGTGTCTCGATAGCGTGACGATCAGTTGGTCGGACGACATGTACGGACAGGGCCCTGTCGGCACCGCGATCAAGATTGGCAAAACGGTCGTCATCAATGACTACGCTTCGAGTCCCGCCATGGGTCCGTGGCAGGCACAAGCCGCGCAGCGCGGTTGCCCCCCCACAACCGGCGTCGCTTTTTTGCTTTTTTGGAATCACGGAGGGATTTTTTTCGGCGGACGGCACTCTCAGTAGTGGCTTTGTTTGCAACACGCATCGCGCCGGCGATACCGGCCAGACCGTTTTCGGAGGGAATTGATGTGACCTACAAGACCATCCTTGTCCACGTCGACGACACGCGCCATGTCGCCGCCCGCGTCGAGATCGCCGCCAACCTGGCGATTGCGCAGGATGCCCACCTGATCGGCGCCGCCCTGAGCGGCGTGTCGCGTTTCATCGAGCAGGCCGTGGCCGTCAATCCGGACGATCCGGCCATCCGGCCCTATCTCGATACCCTGCGGCGGCGCGCCAACGCAGCGCTCGACCGCTTCCACGAGCAGGCCGGGCGGCTTGGCCTGTTGTCGGTCGAGCGGCGGCTGGTCGACGATGAAACCACCGACGGCATCGCCCTGCAAGCGCGCTATTGCGACCTGGTAGTGGTCGGGCAGACCGACCCGGACGAACCGGTGCTGACGGTGCGGCCGGATTTTCCGGAATACATCGCCACCAGTTCAGGGGCGCCGGTGCTGATCGTGCCGTACGCACGCAGCTTCCCCCGGGTCGGCAGCCGGATCCTGGTGGCCTGGAACGCCAGCCATGAAGCCAAGCGGGCCGTCCAGGATGCGCTGCCGCTGATGAAGGGCGCCGAGCAGGTCGATGTCGCCGTGTTCAATCCGGCGGAGCATCCGGAACGCTACGGCGCCTACCCCGGCGCCGATATCAAGCAATACCTGGCGCGGCACGGGATCCCGGCGGCATTGAGGATGGAGCATGGTCCGCACGGCGAGATCGGCGATGCGCTCCTGGCCATTGCCGCGGAGGCCACGTCCAACCTGCTCGTCATGGGCTGCTATGGCCATTCCCGCTTCCGCGAGATGCTGCTCGGCGGCGTCACGCGCAGTATCCTGACGGCGATGACGCTGCCGGTCCTGATGTCGCACTGAAAAGGAAAACGCCATGTCGTACAAAATCGTACTCGTCCACGTCGACGATTCGGCCCGCGTCCAGGAGCGCATCCTGATCGCGTCCCGCATCGCGATCCAGGAGCAGGCGCATCTGGTCGGCGTCGGCTCGACCGGCGTGTCGGAAATCATTTACCAGACCACCGCCGCCGATATTGGCAACGGCTACATCAGCGCCTACATCGACACCTTGCGCCAGCGCGCCGAGGATGGTTTGCGCACCTTCGGCGAGCTGACCCGTCGCCTCGGCGTCCCCTCGACCGAATCGCGCCTGATCGATGAAGAAACGGCGGCCGGCGTCAGCCTGGAGGGCCGCTATGCCGACCTGATCGTCCTCGGGCAGTCCGACCCGGAAGCACCGTCCGGCATAGTGGGCGAGGATTTCCCGGAATTCGTGGCGCTGCATTCGGGCAGCCCGGTGCTGGTGATACCGCGCACTGGCGAGTTCAGCAACTTTCCGCAAAAGGCGGTCGTCGCCTGGGACGGCGGCATCGAAGCCCGCCGCGCCGTCCATGATGCGCTGCCCCTGCTCGAACGCACCGCCCTGGTCGAGATAGCCGTCTTCAACGCACCCGAGCGGCCGGATGTCCACGGCCAGCAACCCGGGGCCGACATCGCTCTCTACCTCACCCGGCACGGCATCGCGGTGGAGGTCCGGGATGCGGTGGTGCCGCACAATGACATCGGCACCGCGTTGATGACGCATCTGGCCGACGTCGGCGCCGACCTGCTGGTCATGGGCTGCTATGGTCACTCCAGGCTGCATGAAATCCTGCTCGGCGGCGTGAGCCGCACGCTCCTGTCAGCGGCCAAGGTGCCGGTGCTGATGTCGCATTGAGTCGGGGGGGGGGGATCCGGACTGCATCCGTGCCACAGTCCGGCTAATAGTGATTTTGCAAGGCGGGCTTCGGAGCGGCAACGGTTTTGGGGTAAAGTTACAGGCTCTTGTGATCTCCCCTAACCAGGCGCCGCAAGCGCCAGCGACTCGATGACACCCGCGACACCAGAACAGATCGACCTGCAAGCATGGGTCGGCAAGACAGAGACACTGCATGACCTGATCGACCCCCGCACGGCCGCGGCACTGGCAGCCACGCTCGACCGTCCGGTGGCACCGGCTACCGGCACGGCGCTGCCGCCGCTGTGGCACTGGACCTATTTCTGGTCGGTGGCGCCGCAGGCGCAGCTGGGCGCCGACGGCCACCCGGAACGTGGCGGCTTCCTGCCGCCGATCGCGCTGCCGCGCCGGATGTGGGCGGGCGGGCGTTTGCGCTTCGAGCGGTCGCTCACCATCGGTGCCGCCGCTACCCGGACCTCGCGCATCCTGTCGGTGACCGGCAAGAGCGGCAAGAGCGGCGACCTCGCTTTCGTTACGGTGCAGCACGAGGTTGGTTGCAACGGCGCGCCCTGCTTTACCGAAGAACACGACATCGTCTATCGCGGCATGCCGCCGGCGGGCACCGTGCCGCCGACGCCACCGCCGGCGCCAACCGACGCGGTCTGGAAGCGCCTGATCACGCCGGACCCGGTCCTGCTGTTTCGCTACTCGGCACTGACGTTCAACGGCCATCGCATCCACTACGACCGCAGTTATGCCACCGGGGTCGAGGGCTATCCCGGCCTGGTCGTGCATGGCCCGCTGATCGCCACCCTGCTGGTCGAACTGCTGCAGCAGCATTTGCCGCAGGCGCGGCTGGCGAGCTTCGACTTTCGCGCCGTCAGTCCCCTCTTCGACACCGAGCCGTTCACGGTCTGCGGCGCACCCGGCGCCGATGGCCGCACCGTACGCCTGTGGGCCGCGAACGCCCGCGGCGGTCTGGCCATGCAGGCCGAGGCCACTTTCGATACAACCACTCCAGGAGTCACCGCTTGAAAACCGCCCCAACCGATCATCCGGAAATCCGCGATGCAATCCACGACCTGTGTGCCGAATTTCCTGCCGAGTATTTCCGCAAAATCGATGAAGCCCGCGGCTACCCCGAGAAATTCGTCGAGGCCCTGACCCGCGCCGGCTGGATGGCTGCGCTAATCCCGACCGAATACGGCGGCTCCGGCCTGGGCCTGACTGAAGCCTCGGTGATCATGGAAGAGATCAACCGCTGCGGCGGCAACTCCGGCGCCTGCCACGGCCAGATGTACAACATGGGCACGCTGCTGCGCCATGGCTCGGCCGAACAGAAGCAGACCTACCTGCCGCAGATCGCCAGCGGCGCGCTGCGCCTGCAATCGATGGCGGTCACGGAACCGACCACCGGCACCGACACCACCAAGCTCAAGACCACGGCCGTCAAGCGCGGCGACAAGTACGTGGTCAACGGCCAGAAGGTGTGGATTTCGCGGGTCCAGCATTCGGACCTGATGATCCTCCTGGCGCGCACCACGCCGCTGGCCGAGGTCAAGAAAAAATCCGAAGGCATGTCGGTCTTCATCGTCGACCTGCGCCAGGCGATCGGTAATGGCCTGACCGTGCGGCCGATCCTCAACATGGTCAACCACGAGACCAACGAGCTGTTTTTCGAGGACCTGGAAATCCCGGCTGCCAACCTGATCGGCGAAGAGGGCAAGGGATTCCGCTACATCCTCGACGGCCTCAATGCGGAGCGGGCCTTGATCGCCGCCGAATGCATCGGCGACGGTTATTGGTTCATCGACAAGGTCAGCAAGTACGTGCGCGAGCGCGTCGTCTTCGACCGCCCGATCGGCCAGAACCAGGGCGTGCAGTTTCCGATCGCCCGCGCCTACGTCAACCTGGAAGCCGCCAACCTGATGCGCTACAAGGCCTGCGCCCTGTACGACGCGCATCAACCGTGCGGCACCGAAGCCAACATGGCCAAGCTGCTGGCGGCCGACGCCTCGTGGGAAGCCGCCAACGTCTGCCTGCAGTATCACGGCGGTTTCGGCTTCGCTTGCGAATACGACATCGAACGCAAGTTCCGCGAAACCCGGCTCTACCAGGTAGCGCCGATCTCGACCAACCTGATCCTGTCGTACGTGGCCGAACACGTGCTCGACCTGCCCCGCTCGTTTTGACTTTTCAGGAACCGCTCATGCGTCCACTCGATGGGATCACGGTCGTCACGCTCGAACATGCGATCGCCGCCCCTTTCTGCACCCGCCAGCTGGCCGACCTCGGGGCCCGGGTCATCAAGGTGGAGCGGCCCGGCGTCGGCGACTTCGCGCGCGCCTACGACGACCGCGCGCGCGGCCTGGCCTCGCATTTCGTCTGGACCAACCGCTCCAAGGAGAGCTTGACGCTGGACGTCAAGCAGGCCGAGGCGCAGACCATCCTGATGCAGCTGCTGGCCGACGCCGACGTGCTGGTGCAGAACCTGGCGCCGGGCGCCGCTGCCCGCCTGGGACTGTCCTACGAAGCCCTGCGCGAGCGCTTTCCCCGACTGGTGGTGTGTGACATTTCCGGCTATGGCGCCGACGGCCCCTATCGCGACAAGAAAGCGTACGATCTGCTGATCCAGAGCGAGTCGGGCTTCCTGTCGATCACCGGCTCGCCGGACGAACCCGCCAAGGCCGGCAGCTCGATTGCCGACATCGCCGCCGGCATGTACGCCTATTCCAACATCCTGGCAGCGCTGATCCAGCGCGGCAAGACCGGCAACGGCTGCAACATCGATGTCTCGATGTTGGAGAGCATGGTCGAATGGATGGGCTATCCGCTGTATTACGCGATGGATGGCGCCGCGCCGCCGCCGCGCGCCGGTGCCGCCCACGCCACCATCTATCCCTACGGCCCGTTCGCCGCCGGCGATGGCAAGACCGTGATGCTGGGCCTGCAAAACGAGCGTGAATGGGACGCCTTCTGCGCCAAGGTGCTGGAACAGCCGGCGCTGGCGGTCGACGTGCGCTTTGCCAGCAATGCGGCGCGCAACCAGAATCGCACCGCCCTGCGCGACCTGATCCTGGAGGTGTTCGCGCGCCTGACGGCCGAGCAGGTCATCGCCCGGCTGGATGCGACCGGCATCGCCAACGCCCACATGAACACGGTCCACGACCTGTGGCACCACGCCCAGCTGGCCGCCCGTGGACGCTGGACCGAGGTCGGCTCGCCGGCCGGACCGCTGCCGGCCCTGCTGCCGCCGGGCGTGCCGGACACCTGGACTGCGCGCATGGACCCGGTGCCGGCACTGGGCGAGCATACCGAGGCGATCCTCGCCGGCCTCGGCTACGACGCGCAGACGGTTGTCGCACTGCGTGCCCGAAACGTCATTTAACCGGACCCCTCGCCTGCCATGACCACTGATCATCCGAGCCAGACACTCGCCACCTTCGCCGCCACGTTGCGCTACGAAGACATTCCGGAATCGGTCCTGGCCCGTGCCGTCGATCTGTACGTCGACTGGTTCGGCTCGGCGCTGGCCGGCAAGGGCGCGCGCCCGGTCGAATCGATCGATCGCTTCGCGCGGCTGATGGGGCCGGGCGATGGCGCGAGCGAAGTGCTGATCTCGCGCCGCCGCACCACGCCGCTGTTTGCCGCGATGGTCAATGCCGCCTCTTCCCACAGCGCCGAGCAGGACGACCTGCACAACAGTTCGGTGTTCCATCCGGCCACCGTGGTGTTCCCCGGCGCGCTGGCGGTGGCACAGGCGCAGGGCGCCTCGGGCCGCGACTTTCTGACCGCCGTGGTGGCGGGCTATGAAGTCGGCATCCGGGTCGGCGAATTCCTGGGCCGCTCGCATTACACGATCTTTCACACCACGGCCACGGCCGGCACATTGGCTGCCGCCGCAACCGTCGGCCGTTTGCTGAAATTGACGCCGCAGCAGATGCTGCATGCCTTCGGTTCGGCCGGCACCCAGGCCGCCGGCCTGTGGGAATTCCTGCGCGACGCGGCCGACTCCAAGCAGCTTCATACGGCACACGCGGTCAGCGCCGGATTAAGTTCGGCCTATCTGGCGCAGGATGGCTTTACCGGTGCCGCGCACATCCTGGAAGGACCGCAGGGCATGGGTGCGGGCATGTCGAGCGATGCGGATGCGGCGCGCCTGACCGCCAGGCTGGGCGATCGCTGGGCGCTGGCCGAAACCTCGTTCAAGTTCCACGCCTGCTGCCGGCATACCCATCCGGCCGCCGACGCGCTGCTGCAGGTGGTGACCGAGCATCGGCTGACGCCGGAGCAGATCGCGCGGGTGACGGCGCGTGTCCATCAGGGCGCCGTCGACGTACTTGGCCCGGTGGTCAATCCGACGACGGTGCATCAGGCGAAATTCTCGATGGGGACGGTGCTGGGTCTGATTGCGCAATTCCATCGCGCCGGCCTGGACGAATTCGACCGGTACTTCGACGATCCGCGCATCGTGGCATTCCGGCAGAAAGTGCAGATGGTGCTCGAACCCGAAGTCGATCGAGCTTATCCGTCACGCTGGCTGGGCCGGGTGACAGTCGAGACCGTCGATGGCCGTACCCTGTACGGCATCGTCGACGAACCCAAGGGCGACCCGGGCAACACGCTCTCGCGTGTTGAACTCGACGCCAAGGCGCTGCAGCTGGCGGCCTATCGCGGCGGTGCCACGGCAGAGGAAATGCGCGACGTGCTGGCGCAGCTGTGGCAGGTGGCCGACGCCGGCACGATCAAACCTTTTCTGTCCTGAATCGTGGACATGACGACCACCCTGCACCGCTCCTACCTGTTCGTCCCCGGCAACCGTCCCGAGCGCTTCCACAAGGCCTGTGCCACCGCAGCCCATGCCGTGATCGTCGACCTCGAAGACGCCGTGCCGGCCGCCGAGAAAGTCCGCGCCCGCGAAACAGTCGTGGCCTGGCTGTCGGCGGCGCAGCCAGTCATCGTACGCATCAACGCCGCCGACACCGAATGGTTCGCCGACGATCTGGCGCTGTGCGCCTTGCCGGGCGTGGCCGGAATCATCCTGCCGAAAGCCGAACGGCCCGAGCAGATCGCACGGGTCGCAGCCGCCGGCGCAGCGGCGATCCTGCCGCTGATCGAAAGCGCGGCGGGCTTTCATCACGCAGAGATGCTCGCACGCTGTCCGCGCGTGCTGCGCCTGGTCTTCGGCACCGTCGATTTCCGGCTCGACCTGGGCATCGACGGCGAGCGTGACGAATTGCTGTATTTTCGTTCACGGCTGGTATTGATCTCGAAGCTGGCCGGGCTGCAGCCGCCGGTCGACGGCGTCACGCTGGCCATCGGCGACGTCGCGCAGATCGACGACGATACCCGTTACGGCCGGCGGATCGGCTTTGGCGCCAAGCTGTGCATTCATCCGCAGCAGGTGGCTGCGGTCAACGCCGCATTCCTGCCGAGCGCAGCCGAACTGGCCTGGGCGCAGCGGGTAGTGACGGCCGCCGACGCATCGCACGGTGCGGCCGTGGCGCTCGACGGCAAGATGATCGACCTGCCGGTGATCCTGCAGGCGCGACAGACGATTGCCGATGCTGCCGTGGACACGGGCACGAGCACACCCTGATTGATTAAAAAATAGCGACGCCGGCCATCCGGTACGGTATCGCCCATAACGGAGACTTCCATGAAATTGTTCAAGTACCTGCCTGCCGTTCTGGCCCTGTCCTGCGCTGCGTTCACCACCGGCGCGCTGGCGCAGGCACCGATCGTCATCAAGTTCAGCCACGTCGTGGCCAACGACACGCCGAAGGGCCGTGGCACCCTGCGCTTCAAGGAGCTGGCGGAAAAAGCCACCGGCGGCCGGGTCAAGGTCGAGGTCTACCCGAATAGCACCCTCTACAAGGACAAGGAAGAACTCGAGGCGCTGCAGCTGGGCGCCGTCCAGATGCTGGCGCCGTCGCTGTCGAAATTCGGCCCGCTCGGGGTCAAGGAATTCGAGGTCTACGACATACCGTACATCTTCCCGAACAAGGCCGTGCTGCATGCGGTGAACGACGGACCGATCGGCAAGGAACTGTTCAGGAAGCTGGAGCCGACCGGCATCACCGGCCTGGCATTCTGGGATAACGGTTTCAAGGAAATGACGGCCAACAAGCCGCTCAAGACGCCGGCCGATTTCAAGGGTCTGAAGATGCGCATCCAGTCCTCCAAGGTGCTGGACGCCGAGATGCGCTCACTCGGCGCCAATCCGCAGATGCTGGCGTTCTCCGAGGTGTACCAGGCGATGCAGACCGGCGTCGTGGACGGCTCCGAAAACACGCCGTCGAACATCTTCACCCAGAAGCATCACGAAGTGCAGAAATACCTGACCGTCTCTGACCATGGTTACATCGGCTATGCGGTGGTGACGAACAAGAAATTCTGGGACGGCTTGCCGGCCGATATCCGCACCGCGCTAGAAGGCGCGATGAAAGGCGCGACCACCTATGCCAACGCAGTCGCACAACAGGACAACGACAAGGCGCTCGAGGACATCCGCAAGTCTGGCAAGACCATCGTGACCCAACTGACCGACGCTGAAAAGGCCGAATGGCGCAAGGCGATGCTGCCGGTGCAGAAGCAGATGGAAAGCCGCATCGGCAAACAGTTGATCGCTGACGTCAACAAGGAAGCGGCCAGCCAGGGCTTCAAATAAGCCGATTCGTTGCAGGTTTTTCGACGAAGGGGCGACCTTGAACTACGACCAGCTCACCATGCTGCACCTGGCATCGATCCTGCCAGCCTTCGTGATCGGCACCTACATGATGGTGCGCCGCAAGGGCACGCCGTTGCACCGGCGGCTGGGTCGCATCTACATGGTGCTGATGCTGCTCACCGCACTGGTCACGCTGTTCATGCCGGCCCAGGTCGGACCGCGCTGGCTGGACCACTTCGGTTTCATTCATGTCTTCAGCCTGCTGGTGTTCTACAGCGTACCAAGGGGATGGCAAGCCGCCCGGCGCGGCAATATCCGCCAGCACCGGGGCAGCATGATCGGCCTGTATGTCGGCGGACTGCTGATCGCCGGCGCCTTCACCTTCGCACCCGGGCGCCTGCTGCATGACTGGGTGTTTGGCACGCACCTGCATCACCCGGTCAGCAGCGCGCCTGCCGCGACCGTCAAGGCATCAGTTTGAAGCAGTGATCGCCGGCGTCATCTGCAGCTCACGCGTCAGGAAACCCCAGCGGTCGGCCGCTTCCTCGATCTGTTTCGAGGTCGGCTTGCCGGCGCCGTGGCCGGCCTTGGTCTCGATGCGGATGAGCATCGGCGCGGTACCACGCTGGGCCGCCTGCGCGGTCGCCGCGAACTTGAAGCTGTGCGCCGGCACCACCCGGTCGTCGTGGTCGGCGGTGGTCACCATGGTAGCCGGGTAGCAGGCCGGCTTCAGGTTGTGCAGCGGCGAGTAGGCATACAGCGCCTTGAACTGTGCGGCATCGTCGGAGGAGCCATAGTCCGAGGTCCAGGCCCAGCCGATCGTGAATTTATGAAAGCGCAGCATGTCCATGACGCCCACTGCCGGCAAGGCCGCGCCGAACAGCTCCGGGCGCTGCGTCATCGCCGCGCCCACCAGCAGGCCGCCATTGCTGCCGCCGCCGATGGCCAGTTTCGGCGTCGAGGTGTAGCGGTTGGCGATCAGCCACTCCGCCGCCGCGATGAAGTCGTCGAACACGTTCTGCTTCTGCAGCTTGGTGCCGGCCTGGTGCCAGCTCTCGCCGTATTCGCCGCCGCCGCGCAGGTTCGGGATCGCCAGCACGCCGCCCATCTCGATCCACTGCAAATTGGCCACCGAGTAGGACGGCGTGAGCGAAATATCGAAGCCACCGTAACCGTACAGGTAGGTCGGGTTGCTGCCGTCGAGCTGCATGCCCTTCTTGTGGACGATGAACATCGGCACCGTCGTGCCATCTTTGCTCTTGTAAAAAATCTGTTCGGTCACGAAGGCGGCCGGATCGAATGCCGCCCTCGGTTGCCGGTACACGCTGCTCTTGCCGCTGGCGATGTCGTAGCGGTAGATGGTGGTCGGCGTGGTGAAGCCGGTGAAGGAGTAGAAGGTCTCGCGGTCGGCGCGCTTGCCGGCGAATCCGCCAACGCTGCCGATGCCTGGCAGCGTCACGTCGCGGATCAGCTTGCCGTCGAGCGCGTACACCTTGACCGCGCTTTTCGCGTCATGCAGATAGGACGCCAGCAGCTTGCCGTCGACCAGGCTGACCGCTTGCAGCGTGTCGGCCGATTCCGCGACGATGGTCTTCCATTGATCCGGCTGTGGCTTGCGCAGGTCGATGGCGATGATGCGCCCGCGCGGCGTGCCGCGGTCGGTGCGCAGGTACAGCAGCGGACCCTGGTGATCGATGAAGGAATAGGCGGCGTCGAAATCGTCGAGCAGCGGCACCACCTTGCTGCCGGGCTGGCGCAGGTCCTTGTAATAGAGCCGGTTCTTGCGCGCGGTGCCCTGGGTGATGGTGATGATCAGGTACTGGCCGTCGTCGGTAACGGTGCCACCGAAACCCCAGTCCTTGTGATCCGGACGATCGTAGACCAGGGTGTCGGCGCTCTGCGGCGTGCCGACGGCATGGAAATACAGCTTCTGAAAATAATTCGCATCGGCCAGCTTGGTCGCCTCGTTCGGCGCGTCGTAGCGGCTG
The DNA here is from genome assembly GCA_014376645.1 of Herminiimonas sp. Lineage (GTDB taxonomy): Bacteria > Pseudomonadota > Gammaproteobacteria > Burkholderiales > Burkholderiaceae_D > JANXSS01. Next base: position 19,753 of record JACMRD010000207.1, read on the forward strand.
TAGAAAAATCCCTTGCCGTCACGCGTCCAGGAAGCGCCGGAAAACTTGACCCACTTGAGCTGGTCGGGCAGGTCGACACCGGTCTCGATGTCACGCACCCGCCATTCGTTCCAGTCAGAGCCGGAGGCAGCCGTGCCATAGGCCAGGTGCTTGCCGTCCGGGCTGACCGCCAGTCCGGCCAGCGCCACCGTACCATCGGTCGACAGCGTGTTCGGGTCGAGCAGCACGCGCGGCGGCTCGTCCGGGCTGGCCATCGTGTAGAAGACAGCCTGATTCTGCAGGCCGTCGTTGCGGCTGTAGAAATACCGACCGCCTTCCTTGAAGGGGGTGCTGAAACGCTCGTAATTCCACAGCGTCGTCAGCCGCGCCTTGATGGCCGCGCGCGAGGCAATCCGGCCGAGATACTCTTGCGTCACCTTGTTCTGCGCCGTGACCCAGGCCGCAGTCTCGGGGCTGTTGCCGTCTTCCAGCCAGCGGTACGGATCGGGCACGCTGGTGCCGTGGTAATCGTCGATCTGGGTACCCTTCTGGCTGACCGGATAGGTCAGGGCGCTGGCGGCGGTATTCGGTCCGGCGGCGCGGCAGGACTGGGCACTGGCATTGCCAGCGGCGAGCAGGGAGGCGGCGGTCAGAACGGTGGTGGCGATGATGGCCTCTCGGATGGACATGGCGGGCGAACTTCCTTCAATGGTGTGGAGGGATGCCCTTGACCTCGACGGCACGCGCGTGGCAGGGGCGCCGAGGGGCGACGGGACGCGTCAGGCTATCACAAGGTGTTGCATCAGGTGCAACACTGCAAATGCCGGCAATCGATCTTGCCGCTATACTTCCAGCCTGTCGCCGCCATCCGTTTCGCCTCCCGGCGCGGACGGATAAATCTTCCAGATCAGGATCGTCAACGTGAAACGAATTCGCCTTCCCGCAGTCCGTACCACCCGCCCGCTTTTGCGCCCGCTCGCACTGGCAACGGCCATCGCCGTGCTGGCCTTCTGGCCTGCCGCACCGGTACTTGCAGCACCAGCAGCGGCGGCAGTGGCGGCAACCGCGACCGGCGCCGCGCTGGTGCTCGAACCGCAGACCATGGACCGCAGCGCAGATCCCTGTACCGATTTTTTCCAGTATGCGAACGGCACATGGCTGGCATCCAATCCGGTGCCGCCCGACCGCTCGCGCTACACCGCCTATGACGAAGTCAGCGAACGCAACCTGACGGCCCTCAGAGCGCTGGTCGAGCAGGCCGGACCGGATCAGGGAAGCGCGGCGCGACTGGTAGGCAATTACTACAAGAGCGGCATGGACGAGGCGGCCATCGAAGCGGCCGGCAGCACACCGCTTGCTGCGGAACTCGGCCGCATCGCCGCGCTGCGCAACCGTGCCGAACTGCCGGCCCTGCTGGCGCATCTGCATGCGACCGGCATCAATGCGCTGTTCGGCTTCGGTGTCGATCAGGATGCCAAGAACACGGTGCGCTACATCCCGCAACTGGGCCAGGGCGGTCTTGGTCTGCCGGACCGCGACTACTACCTGAAGAACGACGTCAAGACGCGCGCCATCCGCACCAAATATGTGGCGCACATGCGTCGCATGTTCGGTTTGTTGGGCGAGACCCCGGCTGCTGCCGCGCGCGACGCGGCCACCGTGCTGGCGCTGGAAACCCGTCTGGCCCGCGCCTCGCTGTCGAAGGTCGCGCTGCGCGACCCGCAGCAGTCTTACCATCTCACGACGCTGGACGGCTTGAAGAAGATCGCGCCGCAGACCGACTGGCCGGCCTACTTCACTGGCGTCGGACTGCCCGCACCGGGTGAATTCAATGTCGGGCAACCGAGCTTCTTCAAGGCCACCTCCGGCCTGCTGGCGACCGTGCCGCTGGACCAGTGGCAGGCCTACCTGCGCTGGAACCTGATCAACGCCACCGCCAGCGATCTGTCGAATGCGTTCGTGAACGAGGATTTCGATTTCAAGGGCCGCACCCTGGCCGGCACCAAGGAACTGCAGCCGCGCTGGAAGCGGGTGCTCACCACCGTCGACGGCAACGTCGGCGAGGCCTTGGGCGAACTGTACGTGGCGAAATTCTTTGGCCCGGCGGCCAAGGCGGCCGCGCTCGACATGGTCGGCAACATCAAGCAGGCCATGCGCGAGACCATCAACGAATTGCCCTGGATGACGGCGCCGACCAAGACCGAGGCGCTGCGCAAGCTCGACACGATCGTCGTGAAGATCGGTTACCCGGATCGCTGGCGCGACTACGCCAGCCTGACCATCGAGCCCGGCGGCTATCTCGACAATTCGCTGCGCGCGGCGCAATTCGAATTCCGCCGCAACCTGGCCAAGCTGGGCACGCCGATCGATCGCGGCGAATGGGGCATGACGCCACCGACCGTCAACGCGTATTACAACCCGACCATGAACGAAATGGTATTCCCGGCCGGAATCCTGCAGCCGCCGCTGTTCCATGTGGATGCCGATGCCGCTGCCAACTACGGCAACACAGGCGCGACCATCGGCCATGAACTGACCCATGCCTTCGACGACGAAGGCCGCCAGTTCGACGCCAGCGGCAACCTCAAGAGCTGGTGGAGCAAGGTCGACGAAGCCGCCTTCCTCAAGCGGGTCAAGACCATCGAGGCCCAGTACGACGAGATCGAACCGATCGCTGGCGTGCGCATCAACGGCAAGCTCACCGCCGGTGAAAACATCGCCGACCTGGGCGGCCTGAAGATCGCACTGAGAGCGCTGCAGATGGCGCAGAAAACCCGGCCGCAACCGCAGATCGATGGCCTGACACCGGAGCAGCGCTTCTTCGTGGCGAATGCACAGAGCTTCCGCGCCAACATTCGTCCCGAGCAGCTGCGCCTGCAACTGGCCACCAATCCACACGCGCCGGAAAAGTATCGCGTGATCGCACCCTTCGCCAACATGCCGGAATTCGCCGCCGCCTTCTCCTGCCCGGCGGAGCGTTCGCCGCTGCGTCCGGAGAACAAGCGCGTGGTGATCTGGTGAGCACGGCCAAGTCAACCGCCAGCGCGAACCAGGCCGCCATTGCCTGGCAATGGCGGGCGTTCGACGATCTGTCGGGCGCCGATCTGTACGAAGCGCTGAAACTGCGGCAGGCGGTGTTCGTGATCGAACAGAACTGCATCTTTCCGGACCTCGACGGTGCCGATCAGGAATCGTTTCATTTGCTGGGATGGCTGGGCCACGGCGCGCAGCGCACGCTGGTGGCTTACCTGCGCTGCCTGCCGGCCGGCGTGAAATTCGTGGAATGCTCGATCGGGCGCGTCGTCTCCTCACCGGCCGCGCGCGGCACCGGTATCGGCAAGCAGCTGGTTGAGGAAGGCCTGCGCCGCACCATGGCACTCTTTCCTGGACAGGCGATCCGGATCGGTGCGCAGCAACGGCTGGAACGGTTCTATGCGGACTTCGGCTTCGTCACCGATTCGGCGCCCTATGACGAAGACGACATCCTGCACGTCGAGATGCTGCGCCCAGGTGATGCCGCGCCGGTCGCTGCGGCTATCGGGTAACGATATCGCGCTGTGTCGGCGCCAGCCGCGCCAGCAACCGGTTCTGGACTCGTGCCGGGACAGCGCGCCGCGCCAGCGCCAGTTGCAGGTTTTCGACCAAGGCGTTGAACTGGGCGTTGTTGATCTTCAGGTCTTCGTGCGACTCCGCCATCGACTTGCCGGTGTAGGTGCAGGGACCGCCGCTGACCACGCAGAACTGCTCGGCCAGCTTGGCCCGCAGGCGCTCCGGCTCGACCCCTTCGAAGGTGGCGTTGATGCGTTTGTCGTTGAGCAAGATGGTGACGAATTCGGCCACGATCGCATCGATGCCGGCCTTGCCACCCAGATCCTGGTAAAAGCTGATGCCAGCGGGCGTCAGACCCAACCCTGTGGCGGGCGCGGCGGGCAGCGCACCGGCCGGTTTCGACGCGGCCGGCGACGCGGCGGTTTGCGCCATGGCTGACGCGCTGGCGACGAGCGCGAGCGCGGCCAGGCAGGCGGCGCGCACGAAGTTCAACAAAGGATCAGGCATCATGGTCGGTCCGGTGGTTGGCTGGGATTGCAGGCTGCGCACCGGTGTCAGAACCCAGCCTGCAGCGACAGGTAGTAACCGTTCTGCCGCTTCGGATTGAACACGGTGATGTCGCCGAGCGCCACATAGGCAGCGGTGATCGACAGGTTCTTGGTCGGGAAATAGGCGACGAAGGCATCGTACGCGTCCTTTTCCTTGTCCACACTCAGGTTGTGCGGCTTCATCCGGTATTCGATACCAGCCACCGTGCGGCGGTTGATCAGGTAGGCGACCGCACCCTCCAGCAAGGGCCGGTAGCGGTCGTTCTGATCGCCGCCGTAGCCCAGCAGTCCGAATTGATTGGCCTTGGATGCGCGCAGCGTCAGGTTCACCAGCAGGCTCTGATCCAGAAAAATCTTGGTCGCCGCGACATAGTAATCGATGCCGTGGTCACTGGTGGCGCCCAACTGCTTCACGTTGGTCACGCCGAGTGCGCCGAGGCCGCCGACACCATGGGTACGCTTGAACATCGCGCCGACCGCAATCTGCGGCAGCACACGGTCCTGGTCATACACCGCGTCGCCGGCCAGCTTCAATTTGATGCCGACCGTGTCGACCTTGAGGTCGAGCTGATCGAGCGGCGCCTTGCTGCCTTTGAATTCCTGGATCGCCAGCGAGACCTCGAACCGATCGGCCATGCCGACGGCGACCCCGGCGGTCTTGAGCCCGTAATCGGCGGTGTGCAGCGTGGTCAGATGTACATTGGCGCCATAACTGTCGCGTGTGCCATAGCCGGTGATCAGCGCCCACGGCGTCAGTCCGCCGCCGCCTGCGCCCTCGACCTGGCTGACGCCACCCGTTGCGATCAGCTTGCCCAGGTCCGGACCGCTGAAGGATTGCGCCTGCGTGGCCTGTCCCGGCGCCAATACCCCGAGCAAGCCGGCGATTACCAAACGATCAAACTGCATCCTGTGTCCCCTTGCCTGCCACGCTTGATTGTCTGAATCCGGGTGCATCCCCAGGATTCTTTTATGAAATTATTATAATTTGCCTGCGGCTTCCCTGCACACGGCTACGCCCCCCTCAATCCGGCAATGTGACGTTTAATCACAACCGACGAGCCGGATGGACGGTGCTTGCCGACCGGGACGATCACGCTATACTCGATTACATCCAATTGACGTATACGTCAAAGCGGCGCGGCCGGAGTCACTTCCGGGGCCGGTCGACAAAAATAAAATCCGGAGGCAACATGACCGATCTATCCGTTTCGCAGCAACTGACGGCGTGGCAGCCGACCAACAAGGTCCGCTTCGTGACTGCCGCATCCCTGTTCGACGGCCACGATGCGTCGATCAACATCATGCGGCGCATCCTGATGGCCAACGGCGCCGAAGTCATCCACCTCGGCCACAACCGCTCGGTCGACGAGATCGTCACCGCCGCGCTGCAGGAAGACGTCCAGGGCATCGCACTGTCGAGCTACCAGGGCGGTCACGTCGAATACTTCAAGTACATGATCGACCTGCTGCGCGAGCGCGGCGGCGCCCACATCAAGGTGTTCGGCGGCGGCGGCGGCGTGATCGTCGCCGAAGAAATCGCCGAGCTGCATGCTTACGGCGTGTCCCGCATCTTCAGTCCCGAGGATGGCCAGCGCATGGGACTGGTCGGGATGATCGTCTCGATGATGCAGGCCTGCGACGTCGATCCGGCCGCCGACGCCAGTCTCTCGCTCGACACCCTGCGCGACGGCAGCCTGCAGACCCGCCAGCGACCGCTGGCGCAATGGATCACGGCGCTGGAAAACGAGCGCGTCGACAGCGACCTGAAGGCGGCGCTGCATCTGGCAGCCAGCGCAGCGCGCGTGCCGGTGCTGGGCATCACCGGCACCGGCGGGGCCGGCAAGTCGTCGTTGACCGACCAATTGATTCGCCGGCTGCGGCTGGGTCAGGGCGGCCGTCTGCGCGGCGCCATCATCTCGCTCGATCCGTCGCCGCGCAAGAGC
>JACMRD010000208.1 GCA_014376645.1 Herminiimonas sp.
CCCGGGAACGCCGCCATCGGGTCGAGGATCGAAAAGACCAGCCCTTCCGCGACGATCGCCACCAGGAACGACGACCACAGGATGACAGCTGTGCGGCGCATCAGTGCACCGGCACGGTCGAGGGCGGCGCCACACGGACGCTGTCGGCACGCAGGGCAATGCCGGCCTGTTTCGGCCAGGCCCAGATTCCCGCCATTCGCCATTCGCGGGCCGGATTCTCGATCAGCACGCGCCAGCGGGTTTGCTCCAGCATCGGCAGGGAACCGGTCAAGCGGCCCGCAGCGTCCGGCGCCAGCGTCAGCACGATATCTTTTTCCGGCTGGGTCGAATGCACGAGGTGCACCCGCACGGCCGTCGCCAGCGGCTTACCCGCACTGTCGATCGTGCCGCTCAGCCGGCCGGATGCCGGATCGTAGCGTAGCGTGGCACTGAGGGCGAGTACGGCAGCGGCTTGGTCACGGCGCAGGTCCTGATTGATTGCCTTGCCCTGTATGTAATAGTCATCGACCACCAGCGCATCCGGGCGGGTGAAGGCCAGCCAGCACGTGTAGGCCCCGGCGATGATGACCAGCATCGGCCCCAGCATGAGTAGCCAGGGCCACGGCTGGACATACCAAGGGCGGGCCAAATCGGGGCGGGAAAAATGCGAGGAGCGAGCTTGCATGCCGGGTTCCATTTCCTGATTAACGAGGGACGAAAAAGACAGCCGGTTCCTTCACGCGCAGCCGGGGATCATCCACCGCCTCCACCGTGAAGACAATCGGATTCGATCCGGGATGGCCCTTGCCGTGGGCAACCCGGATACTGACCGGCACGGCCCGGGCATCGGCACCGGACAGCGACACCTCGGTGCTGCCGCCAACGGCAATCGAGTCGATGCCGGCAACGTTGATGCGGAAGCGATGTGCCACTTCGGCCGTATTCATGATCTGCAGGCGGTAGACGTTTTCGATCGCGCCGCCGTCGATTTCACGCCCGAGCGCGCCACGGTCGCGGATCACGTCTACCTTCAGCGGCGTGCGCAAGGCCAGCGCACTGAAGAACGCCACGACGATGGCCAGCAGCAGCGCGCAGTAGATCAGCACGCGTGGACGCAGCGCGCGGCGCCGGATCTGCGCCACCGACAGGTTGTCCTGCAACGCATTTTCGGTCGCATAGCGCACCAGCCCACGCGGCGTGCCGACCTTGTCCATGACCGAATTGCAGGCGTCGACACAGGCGGCGCAGCCGATGCATTCGTACTGCAGACCATCGCGAATGTCGATCCCGGTCGGACACACCTGCACGCACATCGAGCAATCGATGCAGTCACCGGTGGTCCGAGCGCCGGCGGTTGCCGGCGCGCTCAGGTCCGCCTTGGCCAGCAATCGCGCCATCGCCGCCGGCATGGCCGCAACAGAATCGTTGCGCGCCTGCGGCCCACGCGGCTCACCGCGCGTCTTGTCGTAGGTGACGATCAACGTATCGTGGTCGAACATCGCGCTCTGGAAACGCGCATACGGGCACATGTACTTGCAGACCTGCTCGCGCATCCAGCCGGCATTACCATACGTGGCGAAGGCGTAGAACAGTATCCAGAATGTCTCCCACGGCCCGAGCGCGAAGGCACCGATTTCCTCTTGCAGCACCTTGATCGGCGTGAAGTAACCGACGAAGGTCAGTCCGGTCCACAACGCGACCAGACCCCAGGCGGCGTGCTTGGCGGTCTTCCGGCTGAGCTTGCCGATGCTCCAGGGCTGACGGTCGAGCCGCATGCGGGCACTGCGCGTGCCTTCGATGCGCCGTTCGATCCACAAGAAAATTTCGGTGTACACCGTCTGCGGGCAGGCGAAGCCGCACCACACCCGACCGGCCACGGCGGTGATCAGGAACAGGGCGTACGCTGCGATGATGAGCAGCGCCGCCAGGTAGATGAAGTCCTGCGGCCACAGCACGATCCCGAACAGGTAGAACTTGCGGGTCCCGAGATCGAACAGTACCGCCTGCCGGTCGTTCCACTGCAGCCAGGGCAGCCCGTAGAACACCAGTTGCGTGATCCACACGCAGGCCCAGCGCAGGCTCGCGTAGCGCCCCTTGGCTTCGCGCGGGTAGATTTCCGCCCGCGCGGCGTACATCTTGATGACGGTAGCGGTGCCGTCAGGGCCAGCGCTGCTCATCGCGATTGTCCATGCGAAGGCGGCAGGGACATCATTTTGCGACGCCTTGTGCCTGTCCCTGCGGATTCGACAGGCTCCAGACATAGGCCGCCAGGACGTGGACCTTGGCTTCACCGAGGAAGCTGTCGAAGGCGGGCATGACGTTGTTGCGGCCCTTGCGAATGGTTTCCATGATGGTGTCGATGCTGCCGCCATACAGCCAGATCTTGTCGGTCAGGTTCGGCGCGCCCAGCGCCTGGTTGCCGTGGGCATCGGCGCCATGGCAGGCTGCGCAGACACCGAACTTGGCCTTGCCGAACACGGCCTTGATTGGATCGGCATTGGCGCTTGACAGGCTCTGGACGTAATGGGCGACGTTTTCCACATCCTTGTCGGTACCCACGGCTGCCGCCATGGACGGCATCTGGCCATTGCGTCCGTGCAGGATGGTGGTCTTGATGATCTCGGGCGTGCCGCCGTAGAGCCAGTCGTTGTCGGTCAGGTTCGGAAAGCCTTTGTTGCCATGGGCATCCGACCCGTGGCACTGGGCGCAGTAGGTCAGGAACAGACGCTCGCCGATGGCATGCGCCTGCGGATCCGCTGCCACGACTTTCAGGTCCTGGGACAGGTAGCGCTGGAACAGGGGGCCGTAATCGGCTTCGGCCTTCTTCAGTTCTTCCTGGTACGCCGTGCTGGATTTCCAGCCGAGCTTGCCGGCATAAGTGCCCAGACCGGGGTACAGGAACAGATAGAGCAGCGCGAAGACGATCGTGATGTAGAACAGCCACATCCACCAGCGCGGCATCGGCGTGTTCAGCTCGGTCAGGTCACCGTCCCAGACATGGCCGGTGGTGCCGACGTCAGCCGCAGCCGCGCCAGCAGATGGCGGAACCACGATCTTGGTGCGCGACTGCGACCACAAAAGCAGGCCGCAGCCGGCGATGCTCAGCAACGTCAGCACCGTGATGTAGATGTTCCAGAAACCGCTCGTGAAGTCAGACATGAGGCTGCTCCGATGGCGATGCAGCGACGGCTTGCGGATCGATCTTGTCCTGCGGCGGTGCGGGTTCGTCTGCGAACGGCAGGCCGGCCGCCGTATCGAAATCGACACTGCGCTTGATGCCGAAGGTCCACCACAGGATCCCCAGGAACGTGATCAGGCTGACTACCGTCATCACGCTGCTGGCACTGTTGAACATACTGTCGATTGCCATGTCAGTTCCTCGCCTTGATCAATGTGCCCAGTCCCTGCAGATACGCGATGAGCGCATCCTCTTCGGTCTTGCCTTCGAGCGTAGCAGGGGCCTGCTGGATTTCTTCGTCGGTGTACGGCGTGTTCAGGCGCTTGAGGGCGCGCATTTTCGGCGTTACGTCCTGCGGCACCAGCCCCGTCGTCGCCAGCCATGGATAACCCGGCATGTTCGATTCCGGCACTACGTCACGCGGGTTGTTCAGGTGGGTGCGATGCCATTCATCGCTGTAGCGCGCGCCGACCCGCGCCAGGTCGGGTCCGGTACGCTTGGAGCCCCACTGGAACGGACGGTCGTAGACGAATTCGCCCGCCACCGAGTAATGACCATAGCGCTCGGTTTCGGCGCGAAACGGCCGGATCATCTGCGAGTGGCAGTTGTAGCAGCCTTCGCGGACGTAGATGTCGCGGCCGGTCAGGCGCAGCGCCGAGTAGGGCTTCAGGCCGGCAATCGGCTCGGTGGTCGATTTCTGGAAAAACAGCGGGACGATTTCAACCAGGCCGCCGACAGAGATCACCAGCAATACCAGGCCGATCAGCAGCCAGGGATTCTTTTCGATCCATGCATGGGAAAATTTCATTATTCTCTTTCGGTTCAGGCGTGGGCCGTCGCAGCAGCGGGCGACAGGGCAGGGATGCGCGCCTCGACGGCGACGCCGTCACGCATCGTCATGAAGGTGTTGTACGCCATGATCAGCATGCCCGACAGGTAGAGCAGCCCACCCGTGACACGCACCACGTAGTACGGATACGTCGCCTTGACGCCTTCGACGAAGCTGTAGGTCAGCGTGCCGTCGGCGTTGACCGCACGCCACATCAGGCCCTGCATGACGCCGGCGATCCACATCGATGCGATGTACAGGACGACACCGATGGTCGCGACCCAGAAATGGATGTCGATCAGGCGGGTGCTGTACATGGCGGTCTTGCCGGACAGACGGGGAATCAGGTAATAGATCGATCCCATGGTGATGAAGCCGACCCAGCCGAGCGCGCCGGAATGAACGTGGGCGATGCCCCAGTCGGTGTAGTGCGACAGCGAATTGACGGTCTTGATGGACATCATCGGACCTTCGAAAGTCGCCATGCCGTAGAAGGAAAGCGAGACGATCAGGAATTTCAGGATCGGGTCGGAGCGCAGTTTGTGCCAGGCGCCGGAGAGCGTCATGATGCCGTTGATCATGCCGCCCCATGATGGCGCCAGCAGGATCAGGGAGAAGACCATGCCGATCGACTGGGTCCAGTCCGGCAGGGCCGTGTAGTGCAGATGATGCGGGCCGGCCCACATGTAA
>JACMRD010000209.1 GCA_014376645.1 Herminiimonas sp.
CGACTTCCAAAGCGCGCGACAGGGCCGCGTCGTTTTTCAATTGCATTTTTTCGATCAGCGCATCCAGTAGATTATTGGGATCGTATGCAAGGTCGTCTGTCAGTTTGGTCGTTGTCATTATTTATCCTGTTCGGTTGTAAGCGCCTACACGCTAATCTTGGCTGTTTTTCAAGGTTTTCGACAATTACTACATACGCAAGTTCAAACAGTTCAATGCCTATTTTTCCCGGCACATATTCGGCAATTGCGGTGTCCGGCCGTAGTCTCGTGGCGCGACTCTTGCTAAATATCAAGAAGATAATGTTACGCCAATATAAGCGGAACGTGCTGCAAAACAAGCTAAATAGACAACTTTATTTGCGCACATGCACCATTTTACGCATCAGCGGGCGCACTTTTCGGCCACGCCGCCGGTTGCGGCAGACACCTGCTAGAATCGCCGCGTCGAGTTTCGATCCCTCTCATTCAAGGAACCATCATGGCCGTTCAATTTCAGCAGCTCCTCTTCAAGGGTGCACGTATCACCTGCCTGTCGACCGTCCTGCTCGGCGCGTTCGCCGCTGGAAACGTATTCGCAGCCGATCCGGCGCCCGCTGCAGCGATCGTCAAGACGGAGTCCGGTCTGCAGTATCAGGATCTGGTCGTCGGCACCGGGCCCGATGCCGTTGCCGGTCGTCCGGTGCAGGTGCATTACACCGGCTGGCTGCAAAATCCTGATGGTTCGGTCGGCAAGAAATTCGATTCCAGCAAGGACCGTGGCGAGCCGTTCGTCTTTCCGCTCGGTGGTGGCCGGGTCATTCGCGGTTGGGATGAAGGCGTCATGGGCATGAAGGTCGGCGGCTCGCGCAAGCTGACCATTCCCGCCGCGCTGGGCTATGGTGCGCGTGGCGCTGGCGGTGGTCTGATTCCTGCAAACGCAACGCTGATTTTCGACGTCCAGCTGCTGGGCGTGAAGTAAGCCGCTCAAGCCGCGCCTCGTCGTAAAGCCGGCCTCGCTCAGGGCCGGCGATGGTCCATTCCGTGTCGTGGCTTAGATGTACGTGACCAGCATCTTGGTCGCCAGTGCGTAGAGCAGGACGGCGAAGACCCGCTTGATGGTCGCCACCGGCAGCCGGTGCGCAAGGCGCGCGCCGTAGGGAGCGGTGACGACACTGCCGCACACCAGCCCGAACAGCGCCGAGACCGAAATGAATCCCAGCGCATCCGGCGGCAGGTTCGGTACATGCCAGCCAGAGATCAGATAGCCGATGGTGCCGACCACGGCTACCGGGATGCCGATCATCGCCGCCGTGCCGATGGTGGTCCGCAGCGGCACGCCGCACCACAGCATGAACGGAATCGTCAGGAAGGCGCCGCCGGCCGAGACCAAGCCGCACACCACGCCGATACAGGTGCCGACTGCCAGTAGAGGGATCGGCCCCGGCAGGGTCCGGGCAGCAGCGGGCTTGCGGTTGAGCAGGATCTGCGTTGCTCCGAGATAGACAATGATGGCAAAGCTCAGCGCCAGCGTGCGTTGCGCAATCCAGGCTGACGCCACCGTCGCCAGCAGACTGCCGACAACCATGCCCGGCGCCATGCGCTTGACGATCGAAAAATCGACGCCGCCCAGCTTCCAGTGTTCCCGCACGCTGGCGCCAGACGTAAAGATGATCGAGGCCATCGACGTCGCCAGCGCCATGTGCACGACATGATCCGGCGCCAAGTGCTGCGAGGCGAACACCGCAGCCAGTACCGGCACCAGTGTCATCCCGCCGCCGATGCCGAGCAGCCCCGCGAATACGCCCACCACCGCGCCGGTCATGACATAAGCCACGAACCACATCATCGGCGCATCTGGCCGGCCAGATCGACTCGACGTCGGTCTGCGTTGGAAATCTGCTTGAAATCTCTATTGTCCATGCCCGCCTCTCACGCAGTTGCAGCACGTCGTGGCGACGCTCTGGACCTCGATTTTATCTCGCCTGTCGAACGACTGGCCAATTGCGCTGACTAACCGGCAGAACCGATGCGTTTGTCGCCGCCGTGAGGCCGTTTGCTGCGGCGACTTTTTTCTGATGTCAACGGCACGCCGTTCCGGGTGGCGCACCGCACGCCAGCCGTGCTTGCGCTCTTCGCTGCCAATAACGATCTGCTCGCCTCCATCAAATAGTCACAAGCTATTTGAACTTCCAACAAAAACATGAATCCACTGGCGCAGCCGCTTCTTGCGCCGGTCTGGTCGGGCCCTGCTTGTCTTACGTTGTGCCTGCCGGCCAGCTCTCTTTTTTCCACCCCGTTGCCCGGACCCCTGGATGGCCTCGACTGACGCACATCGTTCGACCGGTTGGGGCATCGGCCTTCTGGCTGCCGCGCTCGTGTCACCCCACGTTCATGACCCGTACCATGCCTGGGCCACGCTGACCGCGTTGGCCGCCTATGCTGGCGCAACCGCGCCTGATTGGCTGGAACAATCATGGTGGTCGCTGCGCAGCGGCAAGCGTCTCTGGATCACGCATCGCACCTGGACGCACTGGGGTGTGGCCTGGATTGCACTTCTGGTGGTTTGCCACGCGCATCTCGGACAGTATGCGTTGGCTGCACCGGGCTTCGGTTTCGCGGCCGGCGGCATAACCCATCTGTTGGCGGACTGGCCCAACCCGCTGGGGGTTCCGTGGCTGCTGACCAAACGCTATTCATTGGGATGGTGGAAAAGCGGCCGCTGCGATGCGCTGGTCGTGCTTGCCGTCTGGATTGCTGCGATCGCGACCGCGGACCAGGTCTGGTGGCGCGGTCAGGTATGGCACGGCACGGTCTTCCTTGCCGGGAAATTCCTGGCGGCGTTGCACGGCCCGCTCCTGCTGACGTTTAACGGGTGTGCGTGCCGGTTTTTCTGGTCTTGAGATGCCGCGGCATTGCGGGATCAGCGGCTGAAAGCGAGTTTCTGGGTGCGTAGCGAACTGAGTGCGCGATCAGAGGCGTGCAGGTAGGCGCGTGCTTCGCGCACGGTTGCCGAGTCGGTCGATGCGTGGCGCAAGACGGCTGGCATCTGTGCCCAAGCCGTCCCGGCCGTGGCGGTTCTGTCCTTTGCGAACCGCGAAGCGGCGCGTGGCGTGCCCTGCACGGTCACGGGCCCCGGCGGAGCCGGCGTATCGGCGATGAAACTGGCTTTGTCTGTCTGGGCGCACGCCCCGGTGTCGTTGGAGTAGGAGATATGGCCGTCGACGTCAACGCACTTGGTGATCTGCGCATGCCCGGCCATCGATGTGCACAACGTGAACGCGGCCACCGTCGCCTGGATGATTGAAAGTTTGTAGTACACGACCAGCTCCTGAATGAAAAAGCAGCAGGGGTAGCTGCGACATCGTCGATTTGGAAATGAAGGACTTCATTTAAAAAATAGCAAATTGATAATGAACCATTACCGGAGGCCTGTATGTGCGCTGAGCCACTGATTTATGGTGATGCTGACATGACGCCGCCGTTTCAGCGATCGGCGGGATGCAGCCCCGCAGTGGTCCGTGCGGAAAGGTCAGGCGCCAGGACGGTAGGTCGCGAGCGGCTCGAGCGCGCTGAGCGCGTAGCCCTGGGCAAAATCGATGCCGATTGCCCGGACTTCGGCCAGCGCTTCCGGTGTTTCGACAGACTCGGCAACCGTCCTGATGCCCATGACGTGGCCGACATGGTTGATCGCCGTGACCATCGCACGGTTGACCTCGTTGGTGGCAATGTCGCGAACGAACAAACCATCGATTTTCAGAAAGTCCACGGGCAGCGATTTCAAGTAGGCAAACGACGACAGGCCACTGCCGAAGTCGTCGAGGGAGAACTGTACGCCGATTGTCTGTAGCCTCAGCATGAAGGCCTTGGCCTTGTTGAAGCTGGCGACGGCGGCTGTCTCGGTGATTTCGAAACAGATCTGGGTGGGTGCGATGCCGTATTGGGCAAATCGGTCCAGTATGAAATCGTGCAACTGATCGTCATTGAACGAGACGCCAGACAGATTGATGGACAACATCGTCGGCTGGAGCGGTGGTGGCGCTCGCTCGCGCTCGGTCATCAGATGCTGGCACACTGCATCGATGACCCAGCGGTCGAGCGCGAGCATCAGGTCGTAGCGCTCGGCAGCCGGCAGGAAGGCGCCTGGCAGAATCAGTACGCCGTCTTCGCCGCGCATGCGGATGAGAATTTCCGCCTGCCGGGACTCGCTACCGTCAAGGCGCCTGATCGGCTGCACGAACAGCTGGAAGCGGTTATGCGCCAGCGCGTCGTTCAGACGCGCTACCCAGACGACTTCGCCGTGACGACGGGCCAGCACCAGATCGGTCTCTTCATGCACATGCACGCGGTTTCGTCCCTGCTCCTTCGCCGCGTAACAGGCGCGGTCGGCCGCGCTGAGCAGTTCCGAGGTTGATTTGCTGGTGTTGTCGATGGTGACCAGTCCGATGCTGGCGCCGACTTCGAAGGAGTTGCGATCCCAGACAAAACGATAATCCTTGATTGCCTCGCGCAGTTTGTCGGCCAGGGCCATGGCTTGTCGTGGCGGGCAATTGAGCAGCAGGACGCCCAGCTCGTCGCCACCCAGGCGCGCCAGCACATCGCTGTCGCGCATGTGGGACTGCAGCAGACCGGCCAGGTTTTGCAACAGCACATCGCCAGCGCAGTGGCCGCA